>JANNYT010000001.1:0-10477 GCA_031410255.1 Novosphingobium sp.
CTCAAGACCGCGATTGATGGCGGCTACACCGAAGGCGGAATCCAGGTGAAGCTGGCCGATAGCTACATCCGTGACAATCAGCCAGCGGCGGGCCTCAAGCTGCTGCAGGATGCGGTGGTGAAGGCCGGACCTTCCGCGCCGGAAGACTGGATGCGTTATGGCGTGGCAACCGCTTACCGGGCGAAATTGCCGCAAGACGCGGCCACGTTCGCCAGCGAACTGGTGGGCAATTATCCGACCACCGAAAACTGGTCACTGGCGATTGCGGTGGTGCGTGACCTGTTCAAGTTCCAAGGCCAGGACCAGATCGATCTTCTGCGGTTGATGGAGCGGACCAAGAGCTTCCTGGAAGAGCGTGACTACGTCGAATACATCCAATCGGCCGATCCCAAGCGTCTGCCGGGCGAAGCGCTGAAGATCATCAACGAAGGTCTGGCGGCGGGCAAGCTGCGCGCCAATGACGCGTTCGTGATCGACAGCAAATCGCAGGCTATGGGCCGGATCACGGCTGACAAGGCCTCGCTTCCAGCGCTTGAACGCGATGCCCGCGTAGCCGGCGCCACGGCAGCAACGGCTGCGGCGGCCGGCGATGCGTTCCTCAGCTATGATATGCCGGCCAAGGCCGAGGAAATGTACCAGATCGCGCTAACGAAGAGCGGTGTGGACACTACCCGGGTGCAGATCCGGCTGGGCATCGCCCAGATGGATCAGGGCAAATATGCCGATGCGCAGGCCAATTTTGCCAAGGTCACCGACGCCCGCATGCCGATCGCGCAGCTGTGGTCGGCCTATGCCAAGAACAAGCTGGCCGGCAAGTAAGCCTGCCAATCAGATAAATTCGGGAAGGGCGGCGGGCAACTGCCGCCCTTTTCGTTTGCGCTAAACTGGCGCGAATTCCCCGCTGACTTCGTCGAGGATATGCAACAGGCCGTCGCTGATCGCAAAGAACGCGCCGCGCAGCTTAAGCTCGCCGTCGCGTTCCTTCTGGCGGACACATGGAAAAGTGCGTAGATTGTTGATGCTGACCTGAATCGCGGCCAATTCCATCGCGCGTTGAGCTACGTCGCTGCTCCTGCCATGAGCGGTTGCGACGGCGGCCTGGGCATCGTCTAGCAGCGCGATCCAATCGGCGATAAACCCGCCTTCTCCAGGAACGGTGCCCGCCAACTCGCGGGTCAGCGCAGCCTTGCAGCCGCCGCACATCCCGTGTCCCAACACGACTATCTGCCGGACTTTGACTACCTGCAGGGCGAATTCCAGCGCGGCAGAAACGCCGTGGTGGCCCGGGGTGGTTTCGAATGGGGGAACCAGCGCGGCGACATTGCGAACCACGAAAATCTCACCCGGGTCGACATCGAAGATCTGCGCCGGATCGACCCGGCTGTCGGAACAAGCGATCACCATCAGCTTGGGCGATTGCCCTTCGCTGGCCAGCCGGTCAAACCGCTCCCTCTGCTCGCGATAGGCCCCGCTGCGAAAACGTCGGTAGCCTTCGATCAAAGTCGCGAATTCAGGCATCAGAAGCGTTCGCCGCGGATCACTTCGATATCCCACATGGTCAACAGCAGTCCGTGGCTGGTCAGCACCGGCGCAAGCGCCTCGGCTAGCGCGGCGGCTTTGTCGGCCGAAGCGATGGTCAGCACCAGCGCCTTATCTGCCCCGGTGACGCGCTCTTCGTGCCAGCGCCCGTCGCGTCCGTTGCCGGCGGTGACGGGCAGCACGGTCCAACCCGTGATCCCGGCGGCTTCGATTGCCGCCGTCACGCGCCTGACCAAGGGCCCGTCGGCAAGGATTTCGATGCGCTTGCGAATGACAGTTTCGATCATGGTCCAGTCCTATCCCAGCATTCGGGTCGCAGCGGCGATCAGCCCGATGTTGATCAAGATGTTGAACGGAAAAGTGACCGAGAGCGACATCGAGAGGTAAATTCCCGGATCAGCCTGCGGCAGCGCAAGGCGCATCGCTGCAGGCACCGCGATATAGCTCGCGCTGGCACAGAGCACGGCAAATGCAGACAAAGTTCCGCCATCCAGTCCGACCAGATGACCCGCCATCAGTCCCAACATCCCGTTGACCAGCGGGAACAGGATCGCCAGCGCGACCAACCGCCAGTTAAGCGCACGGGTAGCCATCAGCCGCCGCGCCGCGATCAGCCCCATGTCAAGCAGGAACAAGCAGAGCACGCCCTTGAAGCCACTCTCGAACAAGGGCTGGACATCTTTGTAGCGCTGCGGCCCGGCGATGAATCCGATCGCAAAACTGCCGAGCAGCAGGACTACCGAAGCGTTGAGGAATACTTCGCGCAGCATCTCTCCGGTGCCCTGACCCGAATCGGTCCTGCCGCGGCGCGCGAGCAGCAGGCCGGAGAGAATCGCCGGGGTCTCCATCACCGCCAGCACTGCGACCATGTATCCTGCCACCGGCAAGCCGCCGCCGCCGAGCATCTCGTTCGCGGTGACGAAAGTGACCACGCTGACAGAACCATAGTGCGCCGCGACCGCGCCGGCGTTGACCTGATCGAGCCGGGCGAATGCGCGCAGCACGGCATAAACGGCAAATGGCAGCGCGAAGCTGGCGGCCAACCCCAGCAGCAGTGCCGTGCCGATTTCTGCGTTTAGGCCTGATTTGGCGACGGCAACCCCGCCCTTGAGGCCGATTGCAGCCATCAGGTAAAGCGACATGCCTTTGGCTATCGCTTCGGGTATCGAAAGGTCGGAGCGGGCGAAAGCGGCTAGCAGGCCGAGCACGAAAAACAGGATGACAGGCGAAGCAAAGGTCGAAAGGGCCACCGAGTCCATGGCGCGGCAACTAGCGCCATTGGCAAGCGCTGGCAAGGCGACTAGATGAGCGGCGATGAACGACCTTTCTTCCGTCCCCAGACCCAAACGCCAGCGCAAGCCCGACTGGATCAGGGTCAAAGCCCCGACCAGCAAGGGCTATGGCGAAACGCGTCAGTTGATGCGCGATCTTGGGCTCAACACGGTCTGCGAGGAAGCTGCTTGCCCCAACATCGGTGAATGCTGGACCAAGAAGCACGCCACGGTGATGATCCTGGGCGATGTCTGCACGCGGGCCTGCGCGTTCTGCAACGTCAAGACCGGGATGCCGCGCGCGGTTGACTTGCTCGAGCCGGAAAATGTCGCGGTGGCGGCGGCCAAGCTGGGGCTCAGTCACATCGTGATCACTTCGGTTGACCGTGATGACCTGGCGGATGGTGGCGCCTCGCAGTTCGTCAAGGTGATTGAGGCACTGCGCCGCAATACGCCGGACACTACGATCGAAATCCTCACCCCTGATTTTCGCGGCAAGATGCGGGGTGCGGTCGAGGCGATCGTTGCAGCCGGGCCTGACGTCTACAACCACAACCTCGAAACCGTGCCGCGGCTCTATCCCACGATCCGTCCGGGTGCGCGCTATTACGCTTCGCTGCGCCTGCTGGAAGAGGTCAAGGCCCACGACCCGCTGATCTTCACCAAGAGCGGGATCATGCTGGGGCTGGGTGAGGCACGGCTGGAAGTGCATCAGGTGATGGATGATATGCGCACCGTCGGGATCGATTTTCTGACGATGGGACAATATCTGCAGCCGACCCCCAAACACACTAAGGTGATCGAGTTCGTCCCGCCCAAGGCATTCGACGCCTATGGCTCAGTCGCGCGGGCGAAAGGCTTTTTGCAAGTTGCGGCCAGTCCGCTGACCCGCTCAAGCTACCACGCCGGCGATGATTTCAAGGCGATGCGCAGCGCGCGTGAGGCGCTGCTGGCGAAGGCCCGCTAACTTGCCCGGAATAAGCGAAATTCGCCAACTACCCTACAGTGCCGAGCAGATGTTCGATCTGGTCGCCGATGTGGCGCGTTATCACGAATTTTTGCCGTGGGTGGTGGGCGCGCGGGTCCGCTCGAACAGCGAAACCGAGATGATTGCTGACCTGCTGGTGGGGTTCAATGCGCTGCGCGAAAAGTTCACCTCGCGCGTGCTGAAGCAGCGGCCTTGCCGGATCGAGGTGATCTACATTGACGGGCCGATGCGTGATCTGGACAACGTGTGGTTGTTCAGCCCGCGCGAGGACGGCGGCTGCGAAGTGCAATTCCGGGTCGACTTCACCTTCCGCAACTCGGTGTTCGAGGCTTTGGCGGGGAAGTATTTTGACCGCGCCTTCCGCAAGATGGTCGGCGCTTTTGAAGAGCGCGCGGCGCAGCTTTACGGCAGCAACAGCTCGAGCGCGACCAGCGCCGCCTGATGGCGCACCGCGGCGCGGTCAGCCACGTCGAACCAGCGCTCTTCGGCCAAAACTTCGTCGCTGCCCCGCACCGCGCGGGCAAACACCACGGTTCCAACCGGCTTCTGAATGGTGCCGCCGTCCGGCCCGGCGATCCCGCTGATCGACACGGCCACATCGGCCCCGCTGCGCTTCAGCGCGCCTTGCGCCATCGCCCAGGCGCAAGCGATCGAGACTGCGCCGAACGCATCAATAATATCGTGTGATACGCCGAGCAGTTCGTGTTTTGCATCATTCGAATAGGTCACGAAGCCCCGGTCGAGCACGGCCGAAGATCCCGCAATCTCGGTCAATGCCGCGCAGACCAGCCCGCCGGTGCAGCTTTCGGCTAATGCCACCATCCGCCCGGCTGCGTGGTTTTCTGCCACGACCCGCGCGGCGAGGGCGATCAGGTCATCAGTCAGCATTTCCGCTGCCTCGCTTAACCGGCGCAAACATTGAGGTCATTTTTCCCGCGCGCACCAAGGATTGCCAGTTCGGTGGCAAAATCGACCAGGTTTCTCGCGGGAAGCGGCGCCAAGGTGCCCATCACTCGGTCGATATCCTTGCAGTCCTGTGCCTTGATCCCCGCGACCAGCTTGTCCGCCAGCTTGTCTTCCAGCACGGGCCGCAACATGCTTTCGGGCATGGCGTCGAGCATCGACGCGACCTTCGGATCTTCGCCTGCGAGCTTGGCGAACGCCTGCTTGGCCATTGGCCAGGCGTCCTTGCGGCCAAGTTCGAGCTGATCGACCAGTTGCGGGCCCTGCGTGGCGAGGTATGCCCCGGCGGGCAAGCCCGGCTTGCAGCGGACGATCAGCAGCGAAACCACTGACGGCATCATATAGCCCATCAAACCGCGCAATTCCGCCCGGTTCAGGCAGTTCGCTGCGGCGGCGGTCTGCGCTGCCTGCAGTTCGCCGGTGGATAGCAGTGCCAGTGCAGCAGCAATTTTATAGGCGGTTCGGGTCATGGCGGACTATCCTTGCGACTCTGTACGGGCGGCTTGTGCCGCGAAGCGCTGCGGAAGGCCAGCGCGAAGCTAGTCGCGGATCAACGTGGCCACCGCCTGCACCGCAATCCCTTCGCCGCGCCCGGTAAAGCCCAGTCGTTCGGTGGTGGTGGCTTTCACGCTGACTGCGCTCACCTCGCATTCGAGCAGTTGCGCTAACCGCAGCCGCATGGCTTCGCGGTGTGGGCCGATCTTGGGTGCCTCGCAGATGATCGTCAGGTCGACATTGCCAAGCCGGTAGCCGGCGGCGCGGACCAGGCCGATGGCATGGCTGACGAACCGGTCCGACGATGCGCCGCGCCATTGCGGATCGCTCGGCGGGAAGTGGTCGCCGATGTCGCCAGCGCCGATCGCGCCGAGCAGTGCATCGACCAGCGCGTGGAGCGCCACGTCCGCATCGCTGTGACCGGCCAGCCCGCGCGGGTGATCGAGCTTGATCCCGCCCAGCCACAGCTCTTCGCCGTCCGCCAGCCGGTGCACGTCATAGCCGCTACCGACCCGGATCGGCGGCGCAGAGTCGGTGAAATCAGCCGCGAAGGTCAGCTTGTGCAAGGCTTCGTCTCCCTCAACCAAGGCCACGGCCAGTCCCGCCGCTTGCGCCACTTGGGCATCGTCGCCCGCATCCGTCGCGCCCGGCCAGGTGCGGTGTGCGGCGAGGATTTCGGAGAAACGAAACGCCTGCGGGGTCTGAACCCGGCGCAAGAGCTCGCGTTTCGCTGGTGCGCCCATCAAATCGCCCTGCGCTGCGGTTAGGCTGTCGACCACCGGCAGTACTGGA
Organism: Novosphingobium sp.; assembly: GCA_031410255.1. Lineage (GTDB taxonomy): Bacteria > Pseudomonadota > Alphaproteobacteria > Sphingomonadales > Sphingomonadaceae > Novosphingobium. Next base: position 6,049 of record JANNYT010000001.1, read on the forward strand.
ATAGCGGCGGCATGATCGTGCAATGCAGTGATCAACCGCGTAATAACCGCATCAGCAAGGCGCGGACGTGCTGCATCGTGGATCAGCACGAATTCGGGCTGGTCCTTCGCCAAGGCTTCAAGTGCCAGCCGCACCGACGCCTGCCGCGTCTCGCCGCCGGTCACCAGCCGGATGCCCGGCAACCCGGCCAGCGCGGTCTGTGCCAGTTCGTCAGCGCCCGGCGGGATCGCCACCACGATCGGCGCGATCCCGGCATCGACCAGCGCCTGCGCCGAATGGCGCACCAGCGGCCGTCCGCGCCACGGCGCAAATTGCTTGGGCAACGGCTGCCCGGCGCGCAGCCCTTGCCCGGCGGCGACGATCACTGCGGCGGTGCGGGGCAGGGCTGGGATGCTGGTCATCACCGATGCCGGTAAATGCTTGCCGTGGCCGGGGCAATTGCCTATGTGCTGCCCAAATTTTAGGCACATGTGATGACAGAGCTTCCAACCCCGCCGCAATTGGCCCCAATCGACGTCGGTCCAGTGCGGATCGCCTGTCCGGTTATTCTCGCGCCGATGACTGGCGTCACTGATTTGCCGTTCCGCCGCTTGGTCCGCCGGTTCGGTTCCGGCCTCAACGTGACCGAAATGATCGCCAGCCCGGCCGCGATTCGCGAAACGCGGCAATCGCTGCAAAAGGCCCAGTGGGACCCGATCGAAGAGCCAGTCTCGATGCAGCTGGTCGGCTGCGAGCCCGCGCAAATGGCCGAGGCGGCCAAGCTGCAGCAGGATCGCGGCGCGGCGATCATTGATATCAACATGGGCTGCCCGGTTAAAAAGGTGGTCAACGGCGATTCCGGTTCGGCCTTGATGCGCGACATTCCGCTGGCGACCGCGCTCATCGCCGCGACGGTCAAGGCGGTCGATGTGCCGGTGACGGTCAAGATGCGGATGGGTTGGTGCCACGATAGCCTCAACGCGCCCGAACTCGCCCGGATTGCCGAGGACCTCGGGGCCAAGATGGTCTCGGTCCACGGCCGCACCCGCAATCAGATGTACCGGGGCGAGGCTGACTGGGGCTTCGTCCGCTCTGTAAAGGAAGCGGTCAGCATCCCGGTGATCGTCAATGGCGATATCTGCACCATCGAAGACGCCGCGACCGCGCTGGCGCAATCGGGCGCCGACGGCGTGATGATCGGACGCGGGGCCTATGGCCGGCCGTGGCTGCTGGGGCAGGTGATGCATTGGCTGAACAGCGGCCAGCAACTGCCCGATCCCTCGCTCGACACGCAGTTTGCGCTGGTGCTGGAGCATTATCAGGCCATGTTGGAGCATTACGGCAGCGACACCGGGGTCAAGATGGCGCGCAAGCATCTGGCTTGGTACACGCGCGGACTGCCCGGTTCTGCAGCCTTCCGCAATCAGGTCAACTTCGTCGATGAACCAGTTGAAGTTGTGCGGCAATTGACCGATTTTTTTGCTCCATTCCTGAGCCGGGCGGCGGCTTGATGCCCGATTCTGCGCGGCAACTGGCGAGTTTGCCGCACGCAGTAATCCTGCTCGAGCCGGGGCAGCGGCTGGCGGCGGCCAACCCGGCGGCTGAGGCGCTGCTCGGGCAGAGCCTGCGCCGCCTGCAAGGGCGCCAGTTGAGCGAGCTGCTGCGGTTTGACGAGCTGCGGCTGGCCGAACGGCTCGATGAACACGACGCGCAACTGTCAGCCCGCGCGACCGGGGTCGAGGTACTGGGGCAGGGCCCGCGCCGGGTCGATATCTCGCTCGCGCCGGTGATCGATCAGCCGGGCTGGCAGGTGCTGACGCTGTACGATATCGGCGGGGCCGAAGCGATGCGCGATACCCAGGCCTCGGGCGAAGACAACCTGCTGCGCGCGCCCGAAGTGCTGGCGCACGAGATCAAGAACCCGCTGGCGGGCATTCGCGGAGCGGCGCAGCTGCTGGGGCGCAAGCTTGACGGCAATGATCTCGCCTTGACCAAGCTGATTGCCGACGAAGTTGACCGGATCGCCAAGCTGATCGACCAGATGCAGTCGCTGTCGCGCCGCACCGCGACCGAGTTGCAACCATGCAATCTGCACGAAGCGATCCGCCGCGCTTCGGCGGTGATCGCGGCGGGCGGGGCGGCCAAAAACCACCCGGTGCCTGAGATTGTCGAGGAATTCGACCCCTCCCTGCCGCCGGTGCTGGGCAATGCCGATGCGCTGGTGCAGGTTTTGATCAACTTGCTGGCCAATGCGGCGGATGCGGCGCGCGGCGCTGCGGCACCGCAAATAGTGATCCGCACGCGCTTTGCCAGCGGGCTTCAGCTCCACCGCACCAATGATGGCAACGCCGTGCGCTTGCCGATCGAACTGCGGGTCAGCGACAATGGTCCGGGCGTCGATTTGGCGCTACGCGACCATATCTTCGAGCCGTTTGTCAGCAGCAAGAAGAGCGGGCAAGGGCTGGGCCTCGCGCTCGTGCGCCGACTGGTCAGCGATATGAACGGACGGATCAATCATGACCGTGATCCGGCCGGCGGGTGGACCCATTTCCGAGTGCATTTGCCGGTAGTGGATACGCGCCGCCGCCCGCCGCGTGAGGCCGCGGCATGAGTATTCTGCTGGTCGAAGATGATGTCTCGATCGCCCTGGTGATCACCGCTGCGCTTGCGGCGGAAGGGTTTGCCGTCACCTGCTGTGACAGCATTGCGGAGCGTGACCGGTTGTTGGCCGGACAGAAGTTCGGCGCTTTGGTCACCGATGTAATGCTGACCGACGGCGACGGGATCGAGACGCTTGGCGCGGTGCGCGCCGCGGCACCCGATATGCCGATTATCATCCTCTCGGCGCAGAACACGCTCGATACTGCAGTGCGCGCCAGCGATACCGGCGCGTTCGAATATTTTCCCAAGCCGTTCGATATCGACGAGCTGGCGCGCACCGTTCGCCAGGCCGTGGGCAGTGCCGCCAGCAGCGGGGCCGGGGAGGACGAAGCACCGGTCCCCGGCCTGCCGCTGGTCGGGCGTTCGGCCCCGATGCAGGCAGTTTACCGCATGATCACGCGGGTTTTGCGCAATGATCTGACCGTGCTGGTGCTGGGTGAAAGCGGGACCGGCAAGGAGCTGGTGGCCGAGGCAATCCATCAGCTGGGCCACCGCAAAGACGGTCCGTTTGTGGCGGTCAACACCGCCGCCATTCCGGCCGAGCTGATCGAAAGCGAGCTGTTCGGCCATGAAAAGGGCGCGTTCACCGGCGCGGTCAGCCGCCACGCCGGCAAGTTCGAGCAAGCGGGCGGCGGCACGCTGTTTCTGGACGAGATTGGCGACATGCCGCTCGCCGCGCAGACCCGGCTGCTCCGCGCGCTGCAATCGGGCCAGATCCGCCGGGTCGGCGGGCGCGAGGAAGTATCGGTCGACGTGCGGATTGTTGCTGCGACCAACAAGGACCTCGCGCCGATGATTGCGGCCGGAACGTTCCGTGAAGACCTGTTCTACCGGCTCAACGTGGTGCCGATCACCTTGCCGCCGCTGCGCGACCGGGCCGACGATATTCCGGCCTTGGCCCGGCACTTTCTGCACCAAGCGGCGGGTGAGGGACTACCGCGCCGCCGTCTGTCAGACGCGGCTGCCACGCAATTGGCACTGCAACCTTGGCGCGGCAATGTGCGCGAACTGCGCAATTTCATCTACCGGCTGGCCTTGCTGGCACGCGAGGATCAGATCGACCCTGCCGCGCTTGAGCCACTGCTGGTGCAGCAGCCCGGCGAGCCCAGCAGTGAACGCGATTTTGACGAGGCAGTCATCGGCTGGCTGCGGACGCACGAACCGGCTGCCGGCACTGTCTACGATGCAGCGCTGGCGGCGTTCGAGCGGCCGCTGCTGGCCGATGCCTTGCGCCGCACTGGCGGAAACCAGTTGCGCGCCGCGCAGCTGCTGGGGATCAATCGCAATACCTTGCGCAAGCGGCTGACCGAGCTGGCGATCGACCCGGCGGGACTTTAGCTCTGAGAGAGCGGCAGACCGAGGCAAATGCAGGGTGATTTGCCTTGCATTCATGCAACACTAGTGTTGTAATATCGCAACGATGGAGCAATCAGGCCTCTCTGCCCGCAGGAACACCTGGCCGCGTCTGCGGCGGCGCATTCAGGTTTCGATCCGCCGCTCCAATCTGTTCCAGATCCTCGAAATTGGCTCGGTCATCGCCTTCGTGATGATGACCGGGATTACCTGGTACGCTGTGTCCGCGCAGTCGGGCCGCGGCCAGATGCTGCCGTCGGAATTGACCGCCACCTTGCTGGTTGGCACGCTGGTTCCGGCGATGGCGATCCTGGTGCTGCTCGGCCGCCGACTGGCATTGCAGCGGGTCGCGGACGAAGTGGGGCTGAACGGGCAGCTGCATGTCCGGCTGGTGTTCCTGTTCTCGCTGATCTCGGCCGTGCCGACCCTGCTGGTG
>JANNYT010000002.1:0-1891 GCA_031410255.1 Novosphingobium sp.
GACGGCGCGAGTGCCAGCAAGCCCACGGTGGCCATGGCGAACCCGCCGAGCAGTGACCGCAGTGCGATTCGGCGCAGATCAGCAGGGGGAGTGGGGTCGAGGCTCATCGCGGCATCCTGAATGAATGTTGCTGAAACAGTACGCGTACATGGCCATCGAGGTAGACCGCGCGCTGCTCGATATCGATGTTTATCCGGTCCGCGCTGAAAGTGCCAGATGGAACCGTGCCGCTGACCCCGCCGCTGCCGGTAATCCGCTTGTCGCGCAGGTCAATCGCCACGTTCTGCGTGGTGATGCGGTAGCCATCGGCGGCGGTCAGACTGATCGGGCCTTGCGCAGTGACGGCTTCGGTCTGGTAGTTATAGGCCCCGCGCGGCGCGATCAGCTCGGCCGGACCATCGGTCAGCAGGATCCGCGCGGCCAGTCTTTCCATCTGCACTAGCGGGTTCGCGGCGGAAACCTGCACCGCGCTGCCGGCGGTGACGGTGAACGGCCGGCCCTGCCGGTCTTCGCCGCGGTACATCGCATCGGCGACCCGCAGCCGGTCATTGGTCACCGCCACCTTGTTCCGGTCGAGCAGGAAGCTGATCTCGCCATGCGTGAACAGCGGGCCGACCATCATCGCGGCGGCGACCATGCCCAGCGCGCCGGGCAGCAGCACCGCCAGCACGCGAATCTTGCGATCGTGCCAGCCGCCGGGTGCAGCCCAGTGTTGCCGCTTGTCGCGGTCGAGGTCGGCGCTTTTGCTCATGGGTCAGGATTCGTGACTGAAGATGTCCTTCTCGGCCCAGCCCATCAGGTCGAGCCGGGCGCGATGCGGCAAATAGTCGAACGCGGCGGCGGCGGCTTCGCTGCGGTGCTCGCGCGCCAGCCGCTCGGTCAGAATGGTGTACATCGCGTGCAGGTAACGCACATCCGACGCGGCATATTCGCGCTGGGCTTCGGACAGGTCGGGCCCGCCCCAGTCGCTCGATTGCTGCTGCTTGGACAGCTCCTTGCCCAGCAGTTCGCGGACCAGATCCTTGAGCCCGTGGCGATCGGTGTAAGTGCGAACCAGCTTGCTGGCGATCTTGGTACAGAACACCGGCGCGGCGACAACACCCAGATAATGCTCGATCGCGGCCAGATCGAAGCGCGCGAAGTGGTACAGCTTGACCCGCGCCGGATCGGCCAGCACTGCTTTCAAGTTGGGCGCATCATAGCTTGAGCCTGGGCCGAACCGGACCAGATGCTCGTCCGGCCCGCCGTCCGAAATCTGCAGCAGGCACAGCCGGTCACGCGGAGTGATCAGCCCCATCGTTTCGGTGTCGACCGCAACCGGTCCGGGGCCCAGCGCAGCGGCGGGGAGATCTTCTTCGTGGAGATAGACAGTCATATCGCTGAAGTGCTTAGGCCGAACCGCGCGGGTATGAAAGCCCGCAATCAGGCGAGCGCGGCGATGGCCATCAGTGAAGCAATCCCCGCAAGCTGGCGCGCCGCGCTGGAGCCGGTGCTGGCCAGCCCCAGGTCGCGCGCGCTGGGCCAGTTCCTCAAGGCCGAGGAAGCCGCCGGCAAGGCGGTCTATCCCCCGCGCGGGACCCGGCTCGCGGCGCTCGAGTTGACCCCGCTTGACCGGGTCAAGGTCGTGATCCTCGGGCAGGATCCCTATCACGGCCCGGGGCAGGCACACGGCCTGGCGTTCTCGGTGCAGGACGGGGTGAGGGTGCCGCCCAGCTTGGCCAACATCTTCAAAGAGCTGGAAAGCGATCTCGGCCTGCCGCGGTCCGCCACTGGCAACCTGTCAAGCTGGGCGCGCCAAGGCGTGCTGCTGCTCAACAACGCGCTGACCGTGGCGCAGGGCCAGCCCGGCTCGCATCAGCGCCAGGGCTGGGAAGAGATCACCGACGCGGTG
>JANNYT010000003.1:0-17135 GCA_031410255.1 Novosphingobium sp.
CAGACCAGCGCAATCCGAAGCTCTTTTTGCCGCATATCGTGCTGACAATGACAGATTATGATGAACCGCGCCAATCCTGCGCGATCAGGGAATCTACCCGGCTGGTTCGGGGGTAAGTCGCACCGTGCTGCGCGCTTTCCACCAACCGCGGATTGCCGCGAGCGATGGCTGCTCGACCCACCGATGAATCGCCTCGGCTGTCGCCAGCGCTGCCATCAGCGTGGCAGCCAAAGCCAGCCACGGTGCTGCGCCCAGCGCCTCCAACTTGGCAATCAGGGCGTAGCCGAGGTGTTGGTGAACCAGATAGAGCGGATAGGAAATCGCCCCCAGCCAGATCAGCGCCGGATGCCGCAACCATCCCAGTCGCCCAGCGATCAACCCGGCATAGACTGCGCTGACCACCAGATATACGGGCCAGACGGCGTGCTGATTACCCAGCAAGATCGCCCCCAATCCGGCCAGCCAGACCGGTACTTGCTGCAGCGGGCGGCGCTGCTTCGTCCAGATCCGATAGGCTAGAATACCCGGAACAAACCACGCAATATAGCGCACGTTGAGCAGCAGCCCGAGCCGCGAGGGCAGGGCGGGAAACAGTTCCCACAGGGTCATCAGCCCCAGCCAGCCGAGCAGCATCACCTCAATCCGGTGCAATTGCCCCACCTTCCACAGCGCCAGCATACACAGGTAAAACGCCAGCTCGACGGTCAGCGACCAATAGACCCCGTCAACTGGGGGGATGTAGTCAAACCCCTGCAGCATGGTCAGGTTGGCGAGCACTATGCTCGGCGGCTGGCCCAGCTCGGGCGCACCCAACAACACGACGCCCAGCGCAGTCAACAAGACCCCGCACCAATAGGCCGGAAACAGCCGGGCCAAACGCGAGACTGCGAAATCGGCGGCACTGCGGGTCCGCTCGAGCGTCATGAAGATCACAAAGCCCGAGATCGAAAAGAACAGATGCACCCCGAACCGGCCCCATTCGAGCCCCCACGGGATTGCTTGTACCGTGGGCAACACTTGCGGGGCGCGCCAGGTGTAGTGAAACAGCACGACCACCAGCGCGGCCAATCCGCGCAAGGCATCGAGTTCGCCGAAGCGGGCTGGGGCAGGAGTAGAGGCTGGGTTGCAAGTCATTTCCTCCCCATAGCAGCGGGACGTAAAGACCCGCTTAAGCTCGATTTTAGCAGCTTGTGTTCGCTTAATGTTCCTGTTAGTCCGCAAACATGGCCAAGCCCAAACGCCGTTATTCCTGTCAGGCTTGCGGCAGCGTAACACACCGCTGGCAGGGGCAGTGCGCCGATTGCAGCGAATGGAACACTCTGGCGGAAGAGGTGCCAGAGACGGTATTTTCGGCGCGGCACGATCTGTCCGCTGGCGGGCGGGCAATAGCGTTTGAGACGCTCGATATGCCCGGCGAAAAGCTGATCCGCAAAGGCACCGGGCTCGCGGAATTTGACCGTGCGCTGGGCGGCGGCCTAGTGCCGGGCAGTGCGGTGCTGATGGGCGGCGATCCGGGGATCGGGAAGAGTACGCTGCTGCTCCAAGCGGCGGCGCAGATCGCGCGCAGCGGATCATCGGCAGTCTACATCAGCGGTGAGGAAGCGACCGGGCAAGTCCGCTTGCGCGGGGAGCGGCTGGGGCTGGCCGATGCGCCAATCCGGCTCGCTGCGGCCACCTCGGTGCGCGATATTCTGACCAGCTTGGCGGGCATGCCGCCGCCAGCCTTGCTGGTGATCGATTCGATCCAGACCATGCATTCCGACCAGATCGAAGGCGCGCCCGGCACGGTCAGCCAGGTCCGCGCCTCGGCCTTTGAACTGATCCGCTATGCCAAGGAAAACGGCACCGCGCTGGTCTTGGTCGGCCACGTGACCAAGGATGGCAGCATCGCCGGGCCGCGCGTGCTTGAACACATGGTCGATGTGGTGATGAGCTTTGAGGGCGAGCGCAGCCATCAGTACCGGATCTTGCGCTGCATCAAGAACCGCTTTGGCCCGGTCGACGAAATCGGGGTCTTTGCGATGGAAGGGGCTGGCCTGGCCGAAGTTGGCAACCCCTCGCTGCTGTTCCTGTCAGGGCGCGAGCAATCAGTGGCGGGCAGTTCGGTGTTCCCGGCGATCGAAGGCACGCGGCCAGTGCTGGTCGAAATCCAGGCGCTGATCGTCAAGCTGGCCAGCGGCGCGACCCCGCGCCGCGCGGTGGTGGGCTGGGACAGCGGGCGACTGGCGATGTTGCTGGCCGTGCTGGAGGCGCGCTGCGGGCTCAATTTTTCCTCGGCCGAAGTCTACCTCAATGTCGCAGGGGGTTACCGGCTATCCGATCCGGCGGCGGACCTTGCGGTGGCTGCGGCCTTGATCTCTGCCTTGGCTGACAAGCCGCTGCCGACAGACGCCGTCTGGTTCGGCGAAGTGTCGCTCGCGGGCGAAATTCGTCCGGTTGCGCACGGCGGGATCAGGCTGCGGGAAGCGGCCAAGCTGGGCTTTGCCCGCGCCTTCGGCCCGGCTGACCTCGCCGAAAAACACGACAAGTCGCGCTTTTCACCGCTGTCACTCCTGCCAAATCTCGTTGACCGGATCATGGGCGGCGCATAGTTACCGCCGGTATGACCGGTTTTGACATCGCAGTGCTAATCCTCGTCGGGCTTGGCGCAATCACAGGCTTCATGCGCGGGTTCGTGCAGGAGGTGTTTGCGCTGGCCGCTTGGGTGCTCGCGCTGGTGGCAATCCACAACCTTCATACCCCGCTGACCGATGCCCTGTTTCCTTATGTCAAAAACTTCAGCGGCGCTTCGGTGCTGGCCTTCGCGATCCTGCTGCTGGTGCCTTATGCCATCGTCAAGCTGCTGTCCGACCGGCTCGGTTCAGCCAGCCGCAATTCGGTGCTGGGGCCGATCGACCGGGTGATCGGTTTCGGCTTTGGTGCGATCAAAGGCACGGTCATCGTGGTGCTGGCCTTTTCGGTGTTGGTGCTGGGCTATGACACCATTTGGGGCGTCGGGGGGCGGCCGCAATGGATCACGCAATCGCGCGCTTATCCGTTCGTCAATGCCGGCAGTGAAGCCTTGGTCAAGCTGATCGGGGAACGCCGCAAGGAAGCTGCCGAGGCCGCAGCGCGCGAGCAGATCAAGCGCAAGGCGGTCGATACGCTGACCGGCCAGTGAGTTCGGCCGCAACACTCTATTCGCCGCAAGTCCTCGCGCTGGCGACCTCGCTCTCACGCTATCCGTTGAACGAGACGTTGACGCTGCGCGGTGCGGCGCGTTCTGCTACCTGCGGCAGTGCCATCGAACTCGGCTTGATCTGCACGTCAGCGGGATCAATCGAACGCTTGGGCCTGCGCGCCCATGCCTGCGCGATCGGGCAAGCCGCGGCGGCGCTGTTCGCCGATTCTGCGCTGGGCAAGGATCAAGCTCAGCTCGCTCATGCCGAGTCCCAGATCGAAGCATGGCTGGCGGGCGGCGCGCTGCCCGAGTGGGCCGGGTTCACCGCGATTGCTGCGGCGCGTGACTATCCCGCCCGCCACGGCGCAATCCTGCTGGCGTGGCGCGCCGCGCTTGTGGCCTTGTCAGCGCCCCGCTAGGGAAGCGCCAAGACTAGGGGAGATCCACCAGATGACCGAGCCGATGCGGCTTTCAGCAACCGATCCGAGCGCGGCTGACATGCGCCTGATCATCGGCGCATCGTCGCTCGGCACGGTGTTCGAATGGTACGATTTCTTCATTTACGGCACGCTGGCAACGATCATCGGCAAGACCTTTGTCCCGTCTGACAACGAACTTGTCCGGCAATTGGTCGTCTGGGCCGGGTTCGCGGTCGGCTTTGGCTTTCGGCCGCTCGGGGCCGTGCTGTTCGGCTATCTGGGCGACAAGCTTGGCCGCAAATACACCTTTCTGGTGACGGTCACGCTGATGGGGATCGCGACTGCCGGGGTCGGCCTGATCCCGTCGGTCGAGGCGATCGGCTTGCTCGCACCGGGGCTGGTCATCTTCCTGCGCATTTTGCAGGGCTTGGCGCTGGGCGGTGAATATGGCGGCGCGGCGATCTACGTGTCCGAACACAGCCCGCCAAATCGGCGCGGGTTTTACACCGGGTTCATTCAGGCCAGCGTGGTCGGCGGGTTTGTGCTAAGCTTGGCGGTAGTGCTCGGCTGCAAAAGTTTGATGGATGCGCAAACCTGGCAAGCCTGGGGCTGGCGCGTGCCGTTCCTGACCTCGCTGCTGCTGCTCGCCATATCGCTGTGGATGCGGCTCAAGCTGTCGGAAAGTCCGGTATTCCGCGCGATGAAGGAGCAGGGTGAGCTGGCCGGCAATCCATTTATCGAGAGCTTCACTTATCCCGGCAACAAGCGCCGGATTTTCGTCGCGCTGTTCGGCGTCGGGGCCGGGCTGACCGTGATCTGGTACACCGCAATGTTCTACACGTTGTCGTTCCTGACGGTGCAGATGCGGATGGAGGAAACCACTGCTCAGCTGATTTGCGCAGGCACTTCGCTGCTCGGGCTGGGCTTCTTTGTCGGCACCGGGGCGCTGTCGGACCGGATCGGGCGCAAGCCGCCGATCGTCTGGGGCTATGCTGCCACCTTGCTGCTGTTGTTCCCATGCTTCTGGACTATCGGCTGGGCCTTGGCTCCGGCGTTGGCAGCGGCCGCGCCCGGCGCGAAGATCGTGCCCGATGCGGGTGCCATCGCTATCGTGGTCGGCGCGCTGCTGGTGATGAGCGCCTTATCGGGAACCACCTACGGCTCGGTCGCCGCGCTGCTGACCGAGATGTTCCCGGCGCGGATCCGCTATTCCTCGATGTCGATCCCCTACCACATCGGCACCGGCTATTTCGGCGGGTTCCTGCCGCTGATCGCAACCTACATAGTCGCCAAGACTGGTAACCCATACTCCGGACTGTGGTACGCCTGGGTCGTGGTCGCGGTCGCGCTGGCGGTCGCCGCATGGGGCCTCAAGGGTGGACCCCCGCAAGATTTTGCCGACGATGCCGCTTGATCCGCCCGGCTGCCCGCTGCGGCTGACGCTCGATAGCGAAGCGCTGATAGCCAACTGGCGCGCGCTCGATCAGCTTTCTGGCAGCGCTAGCGCGGGGGCGGCAGTAAAGGCTGACGCGTATGGTCTGGGCGCAAGGCGGGTGGTGCCGCTGTTGTGGCAGGCCGGATGCCGTAACTTTTTCGTGGCGCATTGGGCCGAGGCCGCTGAGCTGCTCGACCTGATTCCGTCGGCGGCGATTTCGGTGCTGCATGGCCCGCTTAATCCAGCCGACGCAGCCTATGCCCGGCAGAGCGGTGTTCGACCGGTGATCAACTCACTGGCGCAAGCGCAGCGCTGGGTTGAGGCTGGCGGCGGCGCGTGCGACCTGATGGTCGATACCGGGATCAACCGGCTGGGGCTGCCGCTGAGCGACCTCAACGATCCGCTGGTGGCGCTATTGCAGATCGATCTACTGCTCTCGCACCTCGCCTCAGCCGACGAGGCATCGCCGCTTAACGAACTCCAGCGCCAGCGGTGGGAGGCGGCTCGCGCAGCGCTGCCGCATCAGCGCGCCAGCCTGGCCAACAGCGCCGGGATCGCGCTGGGCAGCGCATACCACGGCGATCTGACGCGGCCGGGGATTGCGCTTTATGGCGGGGTGCCGTGCGCCGCGCTGGCCCCGCATATCCAAACCGTTGCTCGGCCCGAGGCGCAGCTGATCCAGGTCCGCGAATTGCAGGCCGGCGAGAGCACCGGCTACAACGCCACCTTCACCGCTCCGCATCCCATGCGCGTGGGCGTGCTCAGTCTGGGCTATGCCGATGGCTATCTGCGCTGCTGGTCGGGCCGGGGCACGATGCGAGCGGGCGGTGCTACCTTGCCGGTGCTCGGGCGGATTTCTATGGATATGACGGTGATTGATTTAAGCGCCGCAGCGCAATTGCGTGAAGGCGAATGGATCGCGCTCGACTATGATCTGCCCGCTGCCGCCGCTACCAGCGGACTGTCCCAATATGAACTGCTGACCTCGCTTGGCCGCCGCTTTGTGCGGTGATGCTGCGCAGCAGCGAAATGTTGCATTGCCGTTGCTGCAAGTGCTAACGCACCAGCAACGCAACACTTGACGCTGGGATCACGGACATGAGCGACGCCAAAGGCGACACGGTCATCATCAAGAAGTACGCTAACCGGCGGCTCTACAACACTCAAAGTTCGAGCTACATCACGCTCGATCATCTGTCCAAGATGACCCGCGACGGGGTGGATTTCAAAGTGCTCGACGCCAAGACCGGCGCCGAGATTACCCATCAGATCCTCACCCAGATCATCATGGAAGAAGAAAGCGCAGGCGGTGAGCAGATGCTGCCGGTCAGTTTCCTGCGCCAGCTGATCTCGATGTACGGCAATTCAATGCAAGGGCTGGTGCCGCATTACCTCGAAGCCTCGATGGACCATTTCCGCACCAACCAGGTCAAAATGCGCGAAGCATTTGAAGCCAGCCTGGGCAACAACCCGCTGACCAAACTGGCGCAGCAAAACCTCGCGATGTTTAAAGCGGCGGCGTCTGCGTTTGTGCCGGGACTGGTCGATGGCAAACCCGCAGCACCCAAGGATCAGGCCGACGAGCTGGCGGTCCTGCGCGCGCAAATGGCTGAAATGCAGGCCAAGCTGGACAAGCTCGGCAACACCTAGCGCTTGATCAGGGGAATGCCCGGCGCTTCGAACTGGCGCCCTTTGCCCAACTGCAGCTCCTTGGGCGGGATCCCGCTGGGAAACATGCATGGCCCCAGCTTCAGCGTTGCCGCTAGCCGGCAGAACCCGCCGCCCAGCTGGATCATGTAACCCTGATGCAAGCCCACTTCGACGGCTTCGAATTCGCTTTGCATGTTAAGCGCGAACTTGATTGGCGCTGTCGTAATTCCCCAACCTGACAGTGACAAGAGCGGGAATATGTCCAGTTCCTGCTCAAATTTGCCCAGCCGCACGAATTTGGGTGGGCCACTGGTCTCGGCCGATGCCCCGGCTTCGGCCAATTCAGGCGAATCGGCCCAGCCTTTGGCAAATGTCCCGAGCAGATCGATCTCGCGGAATTTCTGCCCGATTGCCGCGGCGATGCGCGGAGTGGCCAGGCCAGCCAGCGCGCGCTTCATCCGGCCGCCGCCTTCTTCGCCCACTTCCTCGCGCATTTGCTCGGCTGCAGCATCGAAGCATTCAGGCGGGACCAGCTCGTCCAGGGCCAGATTGTCAAATTCGTTTAACATCAAATTCCCCTAGGTAACGATCGTCAGACCGCGTGGTGCGCTGGGCGCGGCAAGTTCGAAATCGACCAGCAATTGCAGTTCGGGCGCGGTCACCAATGGCTGCGAAATCGCTTTGAATTGCGGCTCGGAAGTTTCCATTTCGCAATTCAGTGCCAGTTTTGGTGAGAACCAGCGCCGCACGCCATAGCCTGCCGCTGCCAGCGCAGCGGCCAACGCGGCGAGCAACCCCCATGGTGTGGGGCTGGGGACCGGTGCAGGTTCGTCATAAAATACGACTTCGGGTGGAGCCGGTACGGGCGCCGCTGGTGTCGTGGGTGCAATCTCTGGGACCGGCACGACAGCCACGGGCACTATGGCACGAGGCACTGTTCGCGCGACCGGGGTCGGTCGGGGAGCCACCTTCGGGGCCGGCTTTGGTACAGGCTTTACCACTGGCTTGGGCGCCGGCCGGGGCGTTGGGGTCGGCCGCGGCACCGGTGTTGGGGTCGGAGTCGGTAAAGGTGTGGGCGTCGGCGTTGGTATCGGTGTCGGTACCGGCTTCGGCTTCTTCTTGAACAGTCCGCCAATGGTTTGAATGACTTTTTTGGGCTCAATTCGGATGGTGGTGCCGGTCGTCGTGCCGGTAGAAGTGCCGGCCGGGCTGCTGGTAGGGGTGCCGCGCGGTTGCGTTGTCGTCGCGGGCCCAGTCTGAGCGGTCAGCGGTTGCGTTGCTATCAGCATCATAGCCGCCGTTCCGGCCAGTTTTACCTTCGTACCCCGCATCGCCCTAGCCCCTCTTGCCCGGGGCTCGCTCTAACATAGTCGCGGCCAAGCACAATCCTCGCACAGTAGGTTTGCGCAGCAATCAGGCAGCGCGGACCACTTGAGGGCAACTATGGGTTAGTCGGCGCGCGCGAAAACGAATTCAGAAGTTGCGCTTGCCGAATCCGCCGTTCGAGGTGGGCAAGACTGCACTCGCCGGAGCGCGCGAAAGATCGCCGCGGGCTGGTTGCTCCAGCCCGGCCAGGCCCTGCTGCAAGCGTTGCTGAAAATCGGATTGCGGCGCGTTTCCCGCGGCGCCTGGCGACCACGGTTCAGGCGTTTCCTGCGCCCGCCGCAGTACAAATTTGAACGCCGACCAGATCGCAATGGCAATAACCAGCAGCCCGACCATCAGACTGCCGGTGAAACCGCTGAACGCCGATGGTTGCGGAGCCGGGTCATCCTTGGCCCAGGGATTGGTGTGGTTATCCTGCTGCGGACTGCTGGCCGGACTCGACCCGCGATTGGAGTGCGGGATCGGAATGTGGCGGATCCGGAAGCCGCGCGCTTGCGCCGGGGTGGCCAAGGCCGAACCCAGCACCAGCAGTGCCACGGCCAACACTTGCATCATCTTGCCCAGTTTCATCGCTTTGCTCCCGGCTGCTCGTACGCCAGCAATAGCCGGGATATCTTAAACTTGCGTTTCGGCACCGATCTAGCTGCCTGCGCCTTGCCGCTCCGGGCCCCCTCGGCTATTGGCCCGGATCATGAAACATGCGCTCTCTGTCACCCGCTCTGAAGACTTCGCCGCCTGGTATCAGGAGGTTATCGCCGAGGCTGAAATGGCCGAGGAATCGGGCGTGCGCGGCTGCATGGTGATCCGTCCGTGGGGCTACGGCATCTGGGAGCGGATCCAGCACCTGATGGACGCGCGGATCAAGGCGGCTGGGGTGGAGAATTGCTGCTTCCCGCTGTTCATCCCGCTCAGCTACTTCGCCAAAGAAGCCGAGCACGTCGAAGGCTTTGCCAAGGAAATGGCAGTCGTCACGCATCATCGCCTGATTGCGGACGGCAAGGGCGGGCTGATGCCCGATCCCGAGGCCAAGCTGGAAGAGCCGCTGATCGTGCGGCCAACCTCTGAAACCGTGATCGGCCAGGCCATGGCGCGGTGGATCCAGTCGTGGCGCGATCTGCCACTCCTGACCAACCAGTGGGCCAACGTGGTCCGCTGGGAAATGCGCACCCGGATGTTCCTACGGACCAGCGAATTCCTGTGGCAGGAAGGCCATACCGCCCACGCCGACCAGGCCGATGCGATGGCCGAGACGCTGCGCGCGCTCGAAATGTACCGCGCCCATGCCGAAGAAGACCTCGCCATCCCGGTGATGGCGGGCGAAAAGCCCGAGCATGAACGCTTCCCCGGGGCTGCGGCAACGTATTCGATCGAAGCAATGATGCAGGACGGCAAGGCGCTGCAGGCCGGCACCTCGCACTACCTCGGCACCGCTTTCGCCGAAGCCGCCGGGATCCGATATCAGGACCGCGAAGGCCAGCAGACGCTGTGTCACACCACCAGCTGGGGCGTTTCGACCCGGCTGATCGGCGGAGTAATCATGGTCCACGGCGACGATGACGGTTTGCGCGTGCCCCCCGCCATCGCTCCGCATCAAGTGGTGATCCTGCCGATGCTGCGCGACGACGAAGGCGACGCGGCGCTGCTGGCCTATTGCGAAGAATTGCGCGCCGCCTTGGCCAAACAGACCGCGCTGGGCGAACCAGTCCGCGTGCTGCTGGATAAGCGCGCGGGCAAGGCCACGCAAAAGCGCTGGGGCTGGGTCAAGAAAGGCGTTCCGCTGATCCTCGAGATTGGCGGGCGCGATGCCGCTGGCGGGCAAGTCTCTGTCGTGCGCCGTGACCGGCTGTACCGCGATGACGGTAAGGTCAACTTCGTAGGCTTGGCCAAGGACGCGTTTCTCGCCGCCGCCGTTGCCGAACTCGAAGACATCCAGCACAGCTTGTACGCCGCTGCAACCGAACGCCGCGACGCGCAAATCGAGCGCGGGGTCAGTGACATGGCTGGGCTGGAGAAATTCTTCGCCGCCGATCAGAAGTATCCCGGCTGGGTCGAGCTCAACTGGTCACGGCCGACCGGCGCGGCGCTCGACGCGGTGGTGGCCAAGCTCAAGGCACTCAAGCTGACCGTGCGTAATACGCCTTTGGGTGGTTCGGCGGTTTCGGGCACATGTCAGTTTACCGGTGAGCCGGCGGTCGAAAGGATCTATGTTGCACGCGCTTACTAAGATCTTGTTTAGAAGAGGTTTGATTGGGCTGTGTTTGCTCTCGACAGCGGCACAGGCTGATCGATACGCCTACGATCTCCGTGTTTCACCAGATGATGATCATTTGGACCCAATGATCGAGCGCTGGTACACATTGCCATTCAGGAATTGCGAAAGGGAAGCAAGTAACCACCCTGATGAAGTGAAGTGTTTTAAGAGCGAATTTTCTAGGCAGGACAGGATGTTGAATTCGATTTGGGCCACGACTATCAAGTGGAAATCGGGGTCAGATCGGAAGCAATTGATCGCGGCGCAGCGCAGTTGGGCGTCACAGCAAGACTCCTTTTGCTACAACGAATCAGAGAGATACCGGCAGATGGGGGTACTTGCCACGGTCGTATATTGGCATTGCCGAACAGAGCTCACCATCCGCCGCACTGTTTGGCTAAAGGCACTTAGCCGATGAGCGGCAAGAAATCCAACCCACCCCCCGGCCTGCCCAGCAGCAAGCAAGTGCTCGAATTTATCGCGAGCAGCGACGACCAGGTTGGCAAGCGCGAGATTGCGCGCGCCTTTGGGCTGAAGGGGCAGGAGAAAATCCAGCTCAAGGCCTTGCTCAAGGACATGGCCGACGAAGGGCTGATCGACGGCAACCGCACCGCGTTCCACCGCATGGGCGGGGTGCCCAAGGTGACCGTGCTGCGGGTAACGCACATCGATGAGGGTGAGGCGGTGGCCGTCCCCGATACCTGGCAGCCGGATGATGCCGTGCCGCCGCCGCAACTGCGGCTGCGGCCGCTCAAGGGGCGCGACAGCGCGCTGCGCAGCGGCGACCGGGTGCTAGCGCGCACCGAAGAAACCGCGACCGGCTGGATCGCGCACCCGATGAAGAAGCTGCCCGCAGCGGCCGACCAGATCATGGGCGTGATCGAAATCGACGGCGGCGGCAAAGCCTGGCTCGCGCCAGTCGACAAGCGCGAGCGCAATTCGACCCCGGTCGCCGATCTGGGCGGAGCTGAGGCGGGGCAACTGGTCTTGGCCGAGCCGGTCGGACGTAGCCCGCGCGCCGGGGTTAAAGTCACCAGCGTGCTGGGCGATCCGCTCGCCCCGCGCGCGTTCAGCCTGATTGCGATCCACAAACATAACATTCCCTTCGCCTTCGCGCCCGAAACGCTGGAGGAAGCCGAAGAGGCCGCCAAGCTGCCGCTGAGCGCTGAGACCCGCGAAGACCTGCGCCATTTGCCAATCGTGGCGATCGACCCGAGCGACGCCCGCGATCACGATGATGCGATCTGGGCTGAGCCTGACGGGCACGGCGGCTTTCGCGCGCTGATCGCGATCGCCGACGTCAGCAACTATGTCCGCCCCGGCAGCGCGATTGACCGTGAAGCGCGCACACGCGGCAACTCGGTCTATTTCCCCGACCGGGTGGTGCCGATGCTGCCCGAAGTGCTCAGCGCCGATGTCTGCTCACTGCGCGCCGGTGAAGACCGCGCGGCGCTGGCCTGCCACCTCGAGCTGACCGGGCAGGGCCAGGTGACGTCATGGCGTTTCACTCGCGCAATCGTTCGAATTCATGAAGTTATCGCCTATGAAGAGGCGCAGCGACGGATTGACGAGGGCGCCGCCAGTCCAGCCCTGACTAACCTGTGGGCCGCGTGGCGCGCGTTTGAAACGGCGCGCAAGAATCGCGATCCGCTCGAGCTTGAACTGCCCGAGCGCCGCGTGGTACTGGGCGAAGACGGCAAGATCCGTGAAATTGCGCTGCGTGAACGGCTCGATGCCCACCGCGTGGTCGAAGACTTCATGATCGCGGCCAATGTCGCTGCCGCCAAGGCACTCGAAGCCAAGGTCGCACCGGTGGTTTACCGAATCCACGAACCGCCCAGCCGCGAAAAACTGATTGCTTTGAAAGACTACCTCGCCACGTTTGAACGCCAGTTCTCACTGGGCCAGGTGGTCACCCCTACCTTGTTCAACCGCATGCTCAAAGATGTCTCCGATGAGTCTGAAAAGGCGCTGATAATGGAGTCGGTGCTTCGCAGTCAGACGCAGGCCTATTACGGCCCGCGCAATGCCGGGCACTTTGGCTTGGCGCTGGGCAGCTACGCTCACTTCACCTCGCCGATCCGGCGCTATTCCGATCTGCTGGTTCATCGCGCGCTGGTCGATGCCTATGGGCTGGAGCAGCCCAAGCCAAAGAGCGATATGCCCGCCACCAGCGGGCTATCGGACCGCGACCGCGCCGATCTGACCCGGGTCAGCGAAGCGATCAGCGCGGCCGAGCGCCGGGCAATGGCGGCGGAGCGCGAGACGATCGACCGCTATGTTGCCGCTTGGCTCTCCGCCCGGGTCGGCGAAGTGTTCGAATGCCGGGTGACCGGGGTGCAGCGGTTCGGGCTGTTCGCCACGATCCTGGGGCTGGGCGGCGATGGACTGGTCCCGATCTCAGTGCTGGGCGACGAGCGGTTCTTCCACGATGAAAAAGCGCAAGTGCTAGAAGGGGAACGCAGCGGCGTGCGGTACGGTCTGGGCGCACGGATGCGGCTCAAACTGGCCGAGGCCAACCCGCTGACGGGCGCGCTCAAATTTGAGCCCGAAGGCTCCAGCGGCGGACGGATCGAGCCGCGCGGGCGGCCATCGCAGTTCAAGCAGCAGGGCAACCACAAGGCCGGGCAGCGCGGCCGGCCGGGCAATATTCGCCATCAAGGTAAACGCCGCTGATCAGCTCAGCCGGTCGAGATCCGCATCATTCATGCCGCCGGGGATGACGTAAAGCGGGCAGGGCAACTGACCGGTAATCGCCGCAAAATGCGTGACCAGCGGGCCAGGCCCGCCGCTGGCATTCGCCCCCAGGACCAATGCCGACACCTCAGGGTGCTCGGTCAGGTAATCGCGGATCACGCTGACCCCATCACCTTGCTTGACCGAGATTACCGGGGCTTGCCCGCTGTCGCTCAGCAAGCTGCCCGCCGCTGACGTCACCAGGGCCTCAGCCCGCGCGCGCGCTTCTTCCTCGATGGTCGCCTGAATTCCGCCAAACGCGACGAATTCCTGACGCGGAACCAGCGCCAGCAAGTGGACCGTCCCGCCCGTGCGCAAGGCGCGCTGCGAAGCAAAACGCAGCGCGACGCTGGCTTCCTCGGTCTCGTCCATGATCACCAGATAAACGCGCATCGCCATTCCCCACCAAGCAGGCTATCCGATACAAACGTATTCGGCGCAAGCATCTTGCCGGGGCCCTAGTTTTTGGCCAGAGAAGTAGCGTTAGCAGCCGACCAACGGGGACCGGATTCCAGCCATGCCGATCGCAATCAAAATGCCCGCGCTTTCACCCACCATGGAGGAAGGCACGCTGACCAAATGGCTGGTCAAGGTCGGCGACAAAGTCTCATCGGGCGATATCATGGCCGAGATCGAGACAGACAAGGCGACGATGGAGTTTGAAGCGGTTGACGAGGGCACGATTACCGCGATTGAAGTGGCTGAGGGCACCGAAGGCGTGAAAGTTGGCACAGTGATCGCGACGATTGCGGGCGAGGATGAAGACGCCAGCGCGGCGCCGGCCCCACAGGCCATAGCCGCACCCGTGCCGCCTGCACCCAAACCCGCTCTGGCTGAGCCTGTCGAAGCCCCCGCACCAAGCGCGGCGATAGCTCTAGCAACAGAGGGTGACCGGATCATCGCCTCCCCGCTGGCCAAACGGATCGCAGCGGATCGCGGGATCGACTTGAAGGCGGTACAGGGCAGCGGTCCGCATGGCCGGATCATCAAGGCCGACGTCGAAGGTGCCAAGCCCGGCGCGGCGACTCCCGCAGCGCCTGCCGCAGTTGCCAGCACGCCCGCTGCAACGCCGGACTTCGGCATTCCGTTTGAGGCCGAGAAGCTCAACAACATCCGCAAAGTCATCGCGCGGCGCTTGACCGAGGCCAAGCAGACCATTCCGCACATCTACCTGACCGTGGATGTGCGGCTGGACGCGCTACTGAAACTGCGCGGCGAACTGAACAAGGCACTTGAAGCTGATGGTGTAAAGCTTTCAGTTAACGATCTTTTAATCAAGGCACTGGCCAAAGCGCTGCTGCGTGTCCCCAAATGCAATGTCAGCTTCGCCGGGGACGAACTGCGCAAATATTCGCGCGCCGACATTTCGGTCGCGGTCGCCGCGCCTTCGGGACTGATCACGCCGATTATCGTCGATGCCGGGATCAAGGGTGTCGCCCAGATCAGCACTGAAATGAAGGCGCTGGCCGACAAGGCCAAGACTGGCAAATTGCAGCCGCATGAATACCAGGGCGGCACCGCCAGCCTGTCCAACCTTGGCATGTTCGGAATCAAGCAGTTCGACGCGGTGATCAATCCGCCGCAAGCGATGATCATGGCGGTCGGCACCGGCGAGCCGCGCCCCTACGTGGTCGACGGCGCACTGTCGGTCGCCAGCGTGATGAGCGCCACCGGCAGCTTCGACCACCGCGCAATCGACGGCGCCGACGGGGCGCAGCTGATGCAGGCGTTCAAGGATTTGATTGAGAGCCCGCTGGGGCTGGTGGCCTAACTGGTCGTGGGTACGTTCAAGCGTTTTGGGCTGACGATCGGTTCGACGACTGCAGTGATGGTAACGGTATTGACTATGCTCGGTTTGCTTCTCGACGGCTCGATGTCGTTTGAGTCTTGGTACATGCTTTCGGTATTCTGTCTGGGCTATGTTGCCGTGGGCAGCTTACTGATCGGGTTTCCGAGCCTATTGCTTATGAGGAAGCGAGGCTGGGCTGACGGAAGTGCAGCTTATTTCTGTGCCAGCGGCTTTGCTGGTGCTGCAGCGTCTGCGGCGATTACGTTTCTGCTTTTTCTTGATGGCCCATTTGTCGCAGTCAACGCGTTGCCATTCCTCATCCCCTTAGGGTTCTTTGGTGAGCTTACGACCGCGTTTTTCTGGCAACGGCTGCATTTGCGCGCCGCTTAAGATTTGAAGTGAGGATTTTACGTGGCTTCTGACCAATACGACCTCATCGTCCTCGGCTCCGGGCCCGGCGGGTACGTCGCGGCGATCCGCGCTTCGCAGCTGGGGCTGAAGGTCGCGATTGTCGAGCGCGAGTTGCTCGGCGGGATTTGCCTCAACTGGGGGTGCATTCCGACCAAGGCGCTGCTGCGTTCGGCCGAAATCTTCCACTATATGCAGCACGCCAAGGATTACGGGCTGGTCGCCGAGAATATCAGCGCCGACCTGGCGGCGGTGGTCAAGCGCAGCCGCGGGGTGGCCAAGCAGCTCAATCAGGGGGTGACCCACCTGATGAAGAAGAACAAGATCACGGTTTACATGGGCGAGGGCAAGCTGACCGCGCCGGGCAAGCTTGAAGTCACAGGCGAGAAGGGCACTGAAGTCCTATCCGCGAAGCACATCATCGTTGCCACCGGCGCGCGGGCGCGTGATTTGCCGTTTGCACCGACTGACGGCAAGCGGGTCTGGACTTATCGTCACGCCATGACGCCAAGCGAGTTGCCGAGCAAGCTGCTGGTGATCGGGTCGGGCGCGATCGGGATTGAATTCGCCAGCTTCTACAACGACATGGGCAGCGAAGTTACGGTGGTTGAGATGATGGACCGGGTCGTTCCGGTCGAAGACGCCGATGTCTCAGCTTTTCTTGAGAAAGCGCTGAAAAAGCAAGGTATGACGATCATGACCGGGGCAGGGGTCGATGGACTGGCGGTTACGGCGGGCGGGGTCAAGGCGAAGATCAAGGCCGTAGACGGCAAAGTGACCGAGAGCGAATTCAGCCATGTGATCGTCGCCATCGGGATCATTCCAAACACTGAGAACATTGGCTTGGAAACGCTTGGTATCAAAGCCGAACGCGGAATCATCACCATTGACGGCCTGGGCCGGTCCAATGTTCCAGGTGTCTGGGCGATTGGCGATGTGACGCCGGGGCCGTGGCTGGCGCACAAAGCCAGCCACGAAGGCGTGATTGCCGCCGAAGCCATCGCGCAGGCACTGGGCAACAAGGATGTCCGCCCGCACGCGATGGACCGGGGCAACATCCCCGGCTGCACCTATTGCCACCCGCAGATCGCCAGCGTCGGATTGACCGAGGCCAAGGCCAAGGAAGCGGGCTACACCATCAAGGCCGGGACCTTCCCGTTCATCGGCAACGGCAAGGCAATCGCGCTGGGCGAGGCTGAGGGCTTCATCAAGACCGTGTTCGATGCCAAGACCGGCGAACTGCTCGGCGCGCATATGATCGGCGCGGAAGTTACCGAGCTGATTCAAGGTTATGTCGTGGGCAAAACGCTGGAGACGACCGAGGCCGAATTGATGGCCACGGTGTTTCCGCACCCGACCTTGAGCGAGATGATGCATGAGGCTGTGCTGGACGCCTACGGTCGCGCCATTCACATGTAGGGCAAAATCCTTGCAGAAAGGATTTTAGGGGGGCTGTCTGCCCCCCATCAGGCGCTGACGCGCCTTCCCCCCCGAGGATATTTCAGCCAATGTGAAATTGTCGGGAATAGAAAGTTGGTATGCGCAGTGTTTTGACGGTCTTGATGGTGTTTTGTGCGGGCCTTGGGGCTGCGGCGCAGTTTGGCAAGATATCTGTGATGTTTGATGATCTTAGCCAGAATTACGCCGGGCACGGGCCTGTCGCAATGGGCTGGATGGTCAGCATTGTCGGATTGGTCGGGCTGATCTTTGGCACAGTCGCGGGGGTTCTGATCGGGCCGGTCGGCGCATGTCGGGCGATTGTCACCGCCTTGGCCGTGGCGGCTGTGGTCAGTGCCGTGCAGTCAGTCTTGCCGCCCTATCCGGTGATGTTGGCGCTGCGGGTGCTGGAAGGCGCGTCGCATCTGGCGATTGTGGTGGCAGGCCCGGTGCTGATGGCGCGG
>JANNYT010000004.1:0-12751 GCA_031410255.1 Novosphingobium sp.
GCGGTTCATGCCCGCCCCCGGCAGTCACGCCGCAGAAGCCTTGGGCACCCCGGCCGGCGGCCTTGATCCGCTGCTGTCACGCCGCGAACAGATCATCGCCGGGATCGCCGCCACGGACAATTCGCCACTGCAGCGGCGCAAGCGGCCCTCGGGCCTGGGCATGTCGGGCCGGATCAATCGCGCAGTCACCCGCAGCGTCGATCACCGCGAAGAACGCCGCTATGCCGACGCGATCCCCGAAGGCACCGCGCTGACCATCGGCGGTGAGAACGTCCGCGTCCTCAACGTCTCGCCCAGTGGCATCAAAGTTCAAGGCCTGCCCGCAGCAGCCGAGATCGGCGAGCAGATTGACCTGGCGTTCGAAGGCTTTCCCAAGATGACCGGGCAACTGGTGTGGATGGGCGGCGGCGAGGCCGGGATTGCCTTGCCGCCCGCCTCGATCGAACTGTTTGACCGCAACGCGGCATGATCGCCCAGCTTAGCGCGAAGTCCGCCGGACAAAATCCGCCACGGTATCGTGCAAGCCGCTGAGCGCGGGCTCGTTCAGGTAGACCATGTGGCCCGAGGGGAAGTATTTATACTCGATGTTCTGGCGCAGCGCGTCAGGGATCGGCAAGTGCTCCATCTCGTAGACCCCTTCGAAATAGGGGGTGGCGAGATCGTAATAGCCGCCGGTGTTGAGCACCTTGAGGTTGGGGTTCTGCTTCATCGCCATTGCCAGATCGAGCATCACATTGGTGGTCTGCCCGCCGAACGCGCCGGACATGCCGGGGGCCTGATGCGCCATGTCCCAGGCGGGGAACACATCGGCAAAGATCTTGAAGCCGTCCTCGGCCGGATAGTGCAGCGCGGCGCGCGAGTAGTCATTCCACGCGGCGACATAGGCGCTGCCGACCGCGCTGATCATCGGATCGTACTGCGCTTCCTTGCTCAGCAGGTCGAGGCTGGGACCCGAAAAGCGCGTGTCGATCCGGCCGGTGGTCAGCCCGCCGGGTAGCTGCAATTGCTGCGAGAACTGCCCGCCGCTGACCCGCAGATCCGAGCGCAGGACATAATCGAGCGGCAGCCCCAGATAACCCGCCAGCCGCTGCGCAATCGCCTGCCGGGCGCCTGCATCAAGCCGCCCGCCTTGTTGCAGCGCCGCTGAATAGTCGCTCAGCGCAAACTGCTCGACCTCGCGCAGGAAGGGTTCCAGCGCGGGTGGCCGCGGCGCGGGCAAGCGGTTATGATACCAGGCGGTGGCCGCCATGGTCGGAAGCGCGGTGACGTAAGCGTTATCAACCCCCGGATTGAACCCGGGGCTGTCCACCGACAAATCGAAGTTGAGGATCGTCGAGAGCAGGATCACCCCGTTGAGGTCGATGCTTGCGCTGCTGGCGAGCTCGTTGGCCAAGACCGCCGAGCGGGTGGTGCCATAGCTTTCGCCAAACAGGTATTTGGGCGAATTCCAGCGGCCGTACTTTCCCAGGAACTGCTGGATAAAGCGCGTGAAGGCATGGGCATCGGCGTCGACCCCCCAGAAGGCCTTCTCCTTGTCCTTGCCCGCGATCCGCGAAAATCCGGCGCCCGGCGCATCGATGAACACCAGATCGGCGACATCGAGCAGTGAGTAGGCGTTGCCCACCACCGGGTAAGGCGCGGGCGGCGTATGCCCATCCTCGCGCACCACCACCCGGCGCGGGCCGAAGGCACCCATGTGCAGCCACAATGTCGCCGATCCGGGGCCCCCGTTGTACAGGAACATCAGCGGGCGCGCGGGGCCACCGCCCTGCTTGAAATAGGCGGTGTAGAACATCGAACATTCGGGCGGCAGGCCGTCCTTGTCCTTGTCGGGCGAAGGCGCGGCGGCCTGCTCGCGCCAGGCGACGTCGTTCCAGCCGGGGCCATGAACCACCAGCGTGCCGGCCACAGCCTGATAGGCAACCGGCTTGCCGCCGATGGTGACCGAGCCAGTACTGGTGACTTCGGACGGCTGAAAAATCCGGTTGGGACCACTGGGCTTGGCTGCCGCTGCCGCTTCCTTGGCAGCTTCGGCCCCAAACGCGGGCCGCGCCAGCAAGGCGGCGGCGGCTGCCGAGCCCAGCATCGCGGTGAATTTGCGCCGTTCGATCATTGTCGCGGTCCCCCTGTCGCAGAATTGCCGCAAAGTGCCGCGCCGCGTGCAGCTTGGCAAGTGCGGCGATAAGCTGCGCCAGCCCTGAAGGGAACGGCGGCGAGAACGTCCGCGTGCTCAATGTCTCGCCCGAAGGCTTTCCCAAAATGTCGGATCAACTGGTGTGGATGGGCGGCGACGAAGCCGGGATCGCTTTGCCCGGGGTTTGGATTGAACTGCTTGATCGGACGGCAGCTTGAGCGACGTTTTCGAGCGAACAGTTATTCGACACGCGAAGGTCGGCTTTGGGAAAGCGCGCTCAAAAAAATCTGCATCGATGATTCCTCTGCTATTGCAAGTCAATCGCATTATAGGTATCGACGCTCAACCGCAAAATGAGGGTTGGATATGAATCGAAGTATGATTGCGATGGCAATGTTGGCGGCCGGAAGTCTTAGCTCGACCCCGGCTCTCGCAGATGAGAACATTTTCGCCTACAGCTATGGCAGCGAAACGCTGCCCAAGGGCGCGACCGAGGCGTACGTCTGGATAACCGATCGGCGCGACAAGAATCTGGGTGAGTACAATGCGCAGGATTACCAGCTCGAGCTGGAACATGGTCTCGGGAACAATTTTCAGGGTTCGGTGTACCTGACGTTCCAGTCCAACCACATCAAGGGTCTCGCGCCCGAACTCGCCGACATCGATCGCAATTTTGCATTTAACGGCGCGAAAGGATCGCTCAAGTGGGCGCTGTCCAGCCCCTACACCAGCCCGCTTGGCGTCGCCGTCTATATCGAACCTGGCTTCAGCCGGTTTAGCGCAAAGTCGGGCGAGCGGCAGACAAAGCTGTTTCTCGAATCCAAATTACTGCTCCAGAAAAACTTTCTGGACGACAAGCTCGTTTGGGTCGGCAACATCACCGCCGAGCAGGAATTCGAACACGAAGGGGGCGGTGAATGGGCATCCGAGCTCGAATTGGAGGGGTCCACCGGCCTCGCCTATAATGTCGCCCCGGGTCTCCACCTTGGCGGGGAACTCCGTTATACGGCGGCATACGAAGGCTTTCCCAACGAATTTGAGCGCTCCGACTATGCGTTGTTCGCTGGTCCCACAGTCCACTATGCCACGCGAAAATGGTGGGGGACCCTAAGCTATCAGCAGCAGGTCTCCGGCGGGCCAAATGTTCGATCCGGCAGCCTCAATCTTGCCGATTACACGCGCCATGAAGTTCGCTTGAAACTGGGATATAATTTCTGATGTCGTTTCGTGCTGTGATTGCCATGGTCCTTCCGGCTGCCGCGGTTATCGCCGCGCCCGTCGCCTATGCCACGGTCTATCTCAGCGTCGATCAGGCCCAGCGTGCGATGTTTCCGGCGGCGGCAGAATTCATCGCGCATCCAATCGATGTGGGACCCGCCCAGCGCCAGATAATCACGCGTGCTGTCGGTTCATCACCTACGCGGGTGATGGCGTGGGAAGCTCGTTCTGGGGGGCGGCGCTTAGGCTGGTTCCTGCTGGACAAGGTTCTGGGCAAGCACGAAAACATCACCTACGCGGTCGCGGTCGATCCACAAGGCCGAGTGACCGCCATTGAAATCCTAGAGTACCGCGAGACCTACGGCGGCGAAATTCGTAATCCGCGGTGGCGCGCACAATTCTTCGGAAAATCGGCTGCATCGCCGATTTCGCTCGGGCAGGACATCAAGAACATCTCGGGGGCGACGATCTCCTGCCGAAACGTGACTAGGGGCGTGAAGCGCCTCCTGACCGCCTTCCAGGTCACGGTCGTGGGAACGTGACAACGTTGCGAAGATGTCGCCCGTTATTGGGAACTTTCGTTGAAATTACGGCGACTGGCACCACTTCCGATACGGTCGAACAGGCCTTTGCGGCGATCGACCGCGTTCACCGGCTGATGTCATTTCATTCGACCGACAGCGATCTCGCACGGATACGCACGGTTGCGTGGGGAGAACCGGTGTTCGTGGCACCCGAGACGTTTGCCGTGCTCAAACTTTGCCAGAGCCTTTGGCACGCAACCGACGGGCTGTTCGATATCGCAGTGGGTGCCAGTCTGGTCACAGATGGATATTTGCCGAAACCTCAATCGTTTGCCGCATTGAAATTCGACGGGACGACCGGCGACCTGGAGCTGCGGACCGACGGAACTGTCATTTGCCACCGACCGATGCTGATCGATCTGGGAGGCATCGCCAAAGGCTATGCGGTTGATCAGGCTTGCGAGGTACTTTTGGCAGATGGGGCCGAAGATATTCTGATCAACGCGGGCGGAGACCTACGGACCGCCGCCGGGCCACCTGTGGAGATCATGATCCGGGATCAGCGAGGCCGATCGGTCGATCGGGTTCTTTTGGACAACGCCGCGCTGGCCAGTTCCGACAACAGCCGCTCGCGGCGGCGGCGCTGGACTGGGCGGTTGCTATCCCCGCATCGCGATCGTGCAAGACGCGCGGTCGCGAGCCGTTCGGTCACGACCGTGCTGTCTCCGACCTGTGCTATGGCCGATGCTCTGACCAAAGTGGCGATGGTGGACAGCAGACTGGCCAATCGCATTGCCCGAGCCCAAGGTGGACGGGTTGTCGCCATGGCCGATGGGATCGGAGCATGACCCAAGTGCGATCCCCGGCGGCGCTTTCGCCGCTTCATCGCCGGGCCTTGATGGTGGCGGGAGGCGTGCTGTGGCTCAGCGGGATCGCGTGGCTGCTGCTGCACTATTACGCGCCGATCGAAGGTGATTTTGGACCCGAAGCCAATCCGTTGGAGCCGTGGCTGCTCAAGGCGCACGGATTGGGCGTTATCGCGGCATTGCTCGCGGTCGGCGGCTTGCTTGCCGCGCATGTAACCGCCGGGTGGGAGGTCCGCCAGCAGCGGATCAGAGGGATTGCAATCGGCGCGACGGTGCTCGTGCTAACCGCAACCGGCTATTTATTGTACTACGCGGGCAACGAACAGCTGCGCGGGAGCGCCAGTATCGTCCATTGGATCCTGGGTCTCGGATCGCCTGTGATTTTCCTGTGGCATCGCGCGGGACGTCGGAAAGCCGACACTCCTGATGCGCAGGCTTAGCCCCGAGCTCTACAGTAAATGAAATATTTCTAACCATCAGATTCATTAGGAAAAAAATTTCTAAGTGAACTGAGCTTACATAGCTTGAATGCAATGTCCGCAATCGGGTCGAAAGCAGCCGTTTCTGCATAAGCTCACATTCATTTCCCCACACAAACAAAAAGAGCCGGGAAAGCAGCTGCTTCCCCGGCCCTTTTGTTATGCGAAACCTGTCGCTTAAGCGCCCTGGATCGCCGC
Source organism: Novosphingobium sp. (assembly GCA_031410255.1). GTDB lineage: Bacteria > Pseudomonadota > Alphaproteobacteria > Sphingomonadales > Sphingomonadaceae > Novosphingobium. The sequence continues at coordinate 5,420 of JANNYT010000004.1, forward strand.
TACGTCGATCTTCAGGCCGGGGCCCATCGACGAGCTGACCGAGACCTTCTGCAGGTACTTGCCCTTGGCGCCGGCTGGCTTGGCTTTGACGATCGCATCGAGGAACGCGTCGAAGTTGGCCTTGAGCGCCTCGTTCGAGAACGACAGCTTGCCGATCCCGCCGTGGATGATCCCGGCCTTTTCGACGCGGAATTCGATCTGGCCGCCCTTGGCTGCCTTGACCGCTTCGGCGACGTTGGGGGTGACCGTGCCCAGCTTTGGGTTCGGCATCAGGCCCTTGGGACCCAGCACCTTGCCCAGCCGGCCGACCACACCCATCATGTCCGGCGTGGCGATCACGCGGCCATAATCGAGGTTACCGGCCTGCATGTCTTCCAGCAGGTCTTCAGCGCCAACCTTGTCGGCCCCGGCGGCGAGCGCCTTTTCAGCGTTCTCACCGCGCGCGAACACGGCAACCTTGACGTCCTTGCCGGTGCCCGAAGGCAGCACGACCATGCCGCGGACCATCTGGTCAGCGTGGCGCGGATCGACCCCCAGGTTCAGCGCGATTTCGAGCGCCTCGTCGAACTTGGTGGTCTTGAGGTCTTTCAGCAGCTGGATTGCTTCGGCCACGCCGTACAGCTTCTGGTTTTCGCCCAGCTTGCCGGCCAGCGATTTGGCTTTCTTGGTCTGTGCCATGTGCTTAGCCCTCCACCACGGTGAGACCCATCGAGCGGGCAGAGCCTTCGATGATCTTGGTCGCTTGTTCGATGCTGTTGGCCGACAAATCGGCCATCTTGGTCTGCGCGATTTCAGCCAGCTGCGTGCGGGTGATCGTGCCGCCCGAAATCTTGCCCGGCTCCTTCGAACCCGACTTCAATCCGGCTGCCTTCTTGATCAGGAAGCTGGCTGGCGGGGTCTTGGTCACAAAGGTGAAGCTGCGATCAGCATAGACCGTGATGATCGTGGGGATCGGCATGCTGGTTTCAAGATCCTGCGTGGCGGCGTTGAACGCCTTGCAGAATTCCATGATGTTCACGCCGCGCTGGCCCAGGGCCGGCCCGATTGGCGGCGACGGGGTCGCTTTGCCTGCAGGAACCTGCAGCTTGATATAGCCTTCAATCTTTTTGGCCACGATGGGCCTCCTTTCTTCCTGTTGGCCGACGGAATTTCACCGGCGGGCCTCAGAGTGAGCGGTCAAACAGCGATCCGAAGAAAGCCTCCCGCGTGGAATCGCCCGGGCAAACCGAAGCGAAGGCGCGCGCCTAAGGCAAAACGCACCCATTTGCAACGCCCTTACGGGCGCTGGTCTTACTTGATCAGTTCGACATGCTCGAAATCGAGCTCGACCGGCGTGGCGCGGCCGAAGATCGAGACCGAAACCTTGACGCGGTTCTTGTCGAAATCGAGTTCTTCCACGGTGCCGGTGAAGGTGTTGAACGGGCCGTCGAGCACCTTGACCGCATCGCCGATTTCGTAATCGACGCTGATGTGCTTCTTGGGTTCGGCCGCAGCGGCATCGCGCGCGCCGAAATAGCGGGCAGCTTCGCGCTCGGTGATCGATTGCGGCTTGCCATTGGGGCCGAGGAACCCGGTGACCTTGGCGGTGTTCTTGACGAGGTGATAGACATCGTCGGTCAGCGCCAGCTTGGCCAGCACGTACCCGGGCATGGTCTTGCGTTCGACCTGCACTTTTTTGCCGCGCTTTACTTCGGTGATGGTCTCATGCGGCACTTCGACCGCTTCGACCAGGGCTTCGAGCCCCATACGCGTGGCTTCGGACAGGATCGAATCGCGAACCTTGTTCTCAAACCCGGAATAGGCGTGGATGATGTACCAGCGAGCCATGTGATTGCTGTCTCTTTATGCTGCGGCGCCGGTCAGGCGAGCGAGAGGAGGAATTGGACGATCTTGCCGAAGACCGAATCGACGCCGAGGAAGAACAACGCGAGCACCAGCATCATCAGGCCGACAAACATCGCAGTCGTAGTGGTTTCCTGCCGCGAAGGCCAGACGACCTTGCGGGCTTCCGCCTGGACCTGACGCATGAATTCGCCGGGATTGAACTTCGCCATGGGCCTGTCACTCGCGCTTTGAAACCAAAATCCTCGTGTCTTGCGCCAAGGGGTCAGCGCCGCCCCGGCGGCTGCGAGCAGCTGGACCGGGAGGGGCGATAAGAACTCCTTGTGTCGGAAGACACCGGCGCACTTAGCTATGGCCGCAACTATTTGCAAGACAGCAGGCGCATGGGCCCTGCTGGAGTCTGTTTCAGTGCAGCTGAAACAGCCGGCTCCCCCGCCCGGCCGCCCATCCAGGGTACGCTCGTGGGTGGCCGGGCGGGGGGATCGGGCTGGCGGTGCTTCCACGTGCGTGGAACCGGTTCTAGATGTCGCGTGGGCGGACGCGCTTGGCCAGAATCCAGTGCCGTCCGCGCTTCACTTCCTCAAACCCGAATGGCAGCCGCACCGGGTCTTCGCGCCCCATGTACCAGAACCAGTCGGCATGCTGCGCAGGCTCGTAGTAATAGGTATCGACCTTCTGATTGCGGTGCCGGTTGAGCCGGTGATAGGGATCGCGGAAATAATCTGGATCCTCGTTGATGGTCAGCATGTGGATGCCGGGCAAGGCGAAGTTGCAATTGATCATCGCATCGAGCCGGACCACCGCATAGCCGCAGATATGTTCCTGGCTGTTATAGCCCCACTCGCCGCGTTCGGTGACCATGTAGCTGGCGATCCGGGCGCCGCGCGGCAGACCTTCGATCCCGCGCAGCAGCTCGGTCGTCTCACGCGAATCGCGGCTCCAATCCATCGTGGTATAGCCCAGCCGCCCCACGAACAGCAGCGTCGCGGCCAGCACGACCCAGCGCGGGGCCTTCCACGCGAGCGACAGCGCGCCGACCAGCAGCCCGGCCGAAATCATCCGCGCATCGACCAGATCGCCGCCGAAGATGTGGCGCGGCATGGCCAGCGAGGCCGCCAGCATCAGCAACGCGGCCCAGCCCAACCGCCAGTCCCAGCGCTTGAACGCGATTGAGATCGCCAGCATCGCACAGATCAGGATCGCGTTGGCATAATCGATATACTGCAGCGTGCCGCGCATCGCCTGCTTCCAGATCGCCCATTTGTAGATCTCTGGCCGCGGGCCATAGCTGGGTGGCTTGCCCACCCCGCCGCCGATCAGCAGCGCCACCAATGGGAAAAACAGCGGCCACGGGGCCAGGAACGCGCGCCACGATTTGTCGCGGTGCCATTCATAACCGAATACCATCAGCCCCAGAATGCCCCAGCACGAAACATGCGCCAGCCACACGATCAGCCCGATCGGGATGAACAGCGGCGCGCGCCAGCTTTTACCCTCCAGCCTGACCCACAGCGCGAAAGCCAGCAGCGCCAGCGCTTGTGACAGCCCGAAGTTGAGGAACCCAAGCAGCATCGAGGGCGACCAGACGAAGGCAAAGGCCAGCATCGAGGCCAGCCCGATCCGTCCTCGCAAGGACCACTGCACCGCCATGATCCCCAGACCGGTCAAGGGCGGGATCAGTGCGGCCAGTAGCCACCCGGCGGTTTCCAGCGGCATCAGCTTGGCCAGCGGCTGGATCAGCAGATCGGCCCCCAGATTGCCCATCCAGTGCCATTTGAACCCGTAGTATTCCTGCAGGAACGGGCTTGCATCGCGGGTCAGCATCACGTGGTAGCGGGCCAGATGCGCCGGATAGTCGACCATCTGGGGATAGCTGGTCATCAGGAACGGCAGGACTGACAGCAAGACCAGCGCCAGCCCCAGCCGCAACCCCTCGCGTGGCGCGGGCTCACCGCTCAGCCAGGTACGCCAGCCGGCGGGGGGCGGTTCGAGCGGCATGGAAACAGGATCAGCCGGCATCGAGGCACCCACACGCAGGAGCTTGAAACACTTGCGCCAGATACGCCGGCACGGTGGGAGTGCTGGCAGGAGTGGGGGGACTCGAACCCACGGCCCTCGGTTTTGGAGACCGATGCTCTACCAACTGAGCTACACTCCTGCGGGCGCCGGTGCCTCTAACCGCAAGACTGCACGATGACAAGCGATCTGCAAAGGTCCATGATAGAATTGCCGTGCATGCTCCGTCCTCTCCTCCGCCGATCGACCCCGCGATGCTGCTGCTGGCTTATCGCAGCGGGATCTTCCCGATGGCCGATGCGCGCGAGGATCAGGAGATCTTCTGGGTCGAGCCGCGCCGCCGCGCGGTGCTGCCGCTGGCCGGCTTCCACTGTTCGCATTCGCTGGCCAAGGTGCTGCGCCGCGGTGGGTTTGAAGTCACCTGCAATCAGGCCTTTGCACAAGTGATTGCGGCCTGTGCCGAGCCGCGCCGCGAAACCGATGAGACCTGGATCAGCGGCCGGATCACGGCCAGCTATATTGAGCTGCACGCGCTGGGGCAGGCCCATTCGATCGAGGTCTGGCAAGCGGGTGAGCTGGTCGGCGGGCTCTATGGCGTGGGGTTTGACCGGGCATTCTGCGGCGAATCGATGTTCAGCCGCACCACTGATGCGTCAAAGGTCGCGCTGGCCTGGCTGGTCGCGGCGCTGCGCCGGGCCGGAGCGCAATTGCTCGATTGCCAGTTTCTGACCGATCACCTCGCCTCGCTTGGCGCGGTGGAGATTTCGCAGAAGCAATATCTAGAACTGCTACGCGCCGCTCAGAGCCCCAGCGAAGGCGACGCGGCGGCGCTAGGCTTAGAGGACGGCTTGGCTGCTGGTGCGGGCGCAGCGGCGGGTTTGGCCGCAGGGGCAGCGTTGCCAGCCGGCTTTGCGGAGCTGCTGGCCGATGCAGCCGGGGCGGGACTGTCTTCCTCGCCCGGGAACTTCATCGCGCAGTCTTTGACCCAGACGTCATAGACCGGATGCTCAACCACGTTGAGCGACGGCGCGTTCTTGAACAGCCAGCCCGAGAAGACCTTGTGCCAAGTCAGCGGCTGATCGGCCTGATCGCGCTGTTCGACATAGACTTGCACGAAAGCGCCGGTTTCCGCCGGGCTTTCCCACGGCGCGGTGCGCTCGCAACTGGCCAGTTTGATCACCACGTTGCCGACCCGCTTGGCCTCGCCAACCTTGAGCACCACGTCTTGTGACAAGTTGTTGCGTTTGTTGAGCAGGCCCAAAGTCGCCACCCGGTCTTTCACCGGGGTGCCATATTCGCTTTCGGTGATCTGCGCGGCGGTGCCGCCGGTGGCGACCGATTTGGGCACGTCGGTGGCATCGGGATCAGCCCCGCCGCCGCCTTTGCAGGCCGCCAGCACGGCCAGAGCGGCCAGCGCAAGAACGCGCGCCCGCCGCAAGTTCAGGCGTCCGGGCCGTTCTGAGCAGCATCCGCAGCAGGCGACCACGCCTCGTAGTCGCCGGTCGCCGCTTGCCGTGCCCCGCGCGCGCCGCCCGGCAGATAGGCCGCCGGGGTGCCGGTCGAGTTGGGGGTGTAGTCCACTTCCCAGATCCGCGGTGGCGGCAGGTTGCTTTCGGGCACGCCATCATAGGCGCCGTGCAGCCAGCCATGCCATTCGGCCGGAACCCGGCTGGCATCGTTGGCGCCGTTATAGATCACCCAGCGTCGTTCCCGTCCGGCAAAGGGGTGACCCTTGCCGAATGGCTTCTTGGCGCGGAAATAGGCGTTGCCTTGGGCATCGCTGCCCACTTTGACCCCCGCCAGCGCGCTGTTGAACGCGGTGCCGATGGTGGCGCCATCCCACCAAGTGAAAATCTTGCCGAAGAATCCCATGGCCAGCGCGTTAGCGCCTAATGGCGGCGCTGCGCAAGAGTATCGGCGCGGTTCATCACGCGCCGTCGTCGTCTTGCTCGGCCCACAGTTCAGCCTGCGTCTGGTCGCTGGCATCTATCAAGGTCCGCGCACTGTCCAGCGGGTGCCCGGCGCGCAGCATCGCGGCAATCTGTCTTTCGCGGGCCGGGCGATCAAGCAGCGCGGGGCCATAGGGGCCGAACCGGCGTTTGCGGGCCATGGTCAGCGCGGCTTCGCGATGGGCCTTGACCCCGGCGCGCGCCGCCTCGCGCTCGGCCTCGCCAATTCCGGCGGCGGTCAGCGCCTGCGTCACCCGCCGCGCGCCATAACCGCGGCGCAGCAAGGTGCCGCTCTTGGTCCGGGCATAGGCAGCATCGTCGATGTACCCGGCTTCGACAAATTTCTCGGTCAGCGCCCGCAAGTCAGGATCATCCCCCCCCTCCCAGCCGCGTTCGCGCAGTTTGCGTTTCAGATAGTCTTCCAGCTTGGCCGCGCTGGTCGCGAACCGCGCGACATAATGCAGCGCCAGATCGTTCAAGCGCCGCGCGTCAAGCGGGCGTGGCGGCTGCTTTTCCTTGCGCTCGTAGGATCGGGGTTTGGATACCATGGCCTTAATCGTGCCACAGTCCCCGGCAAATGAGGAGGCCAGCGCGGACCTTTTATTCGGGTCCATAGACGTATCGCAATGTGACCTTGGCGGACTTTCCGGCAAATCGCATTGAAAAGAAACGGGTATATTGCCAATGACCGACGCCGCCACGCTAGTGATCGACGCCGCCGGGGCCACAGTGCCCACCCCTAATCATGACTCTTTGCCGCGCAAGCTCTCTACATTTGCCACATTTGGCGAAGCGTTAGACTATGCCGCCAACGGTCAGCGCGGGCTCAATTTCCACGATCCGCGCGGCAATCTGGTCCGCGCTTACCCGTTCAGCGAACTGCGCGAGGAAGCGCTGGCCGCCGCGCGCCGCCTGATCGCTTACGGCGTCAAAAAGGATGACCGGATCGCCTTGGTGGCCGAGACCGGGCCCGAATTCGCTGCACTGTTTTGTGGCTGCATCTATGCGGGCGCGTGGCCGGTGCCGCTGCCGACCAGCTTTGGCGGCAAGGACAGCTATATCGACCAGCTGACCGTGCAGCTGCAATCGAGCGACCCCAAGATTCTATTCTACCCGGCCGAAATCGCCGAAATGGCTGGCGCTGCCGCCGCACGCCAAGGCTGCGAAGGCATCAGCTGGACTGATTTTGCGGAAGGTGCCGCACCCGCTTGCGCGCTGCCTGCGGCCCACACCGACGATATCTGCTATTTGCAGTATTCCAGCGGCTCGACCCGCTTCCCGCATGGTGTGGCCGTCACCCACGCCTCGCTGCTCAACAACCTCGCGGGCCACGGTGAAGGGATGAAGCTGATCGGAACTGACCGCTGCATCTCATGGCTGCCGTGGTATCACGACATGGGGCTGGTCGGCTGCTTCCTCTCGCCGATCGGCAACCAGTTCTCGGTCGACTACCTCAAGACCGAGGACTTCGCCCGCCGCCCGCTCGCCTGGCTCGACCTGATCAGCCGCAACCCGGGCACGACCG
>JANNYT010000005.1:0-8244 GCA_031410255.1 Novosphingobium sp.
CGTTCGAATCGTTCCGGGCGCACCATTACCAAAAGGGCTCTCCGTCAGGAGGGCCCTTTTCGTTTGCGCAGCCGGGCTCAAGCCAGCCCGGTGATGTTGCCCGCTTCATCCAGCCCGATGGTATTTGCGGCCGGGCGGCGCGGCAGCCCTGGCATCGTCATGATATCGCCGCAGACCGCCACCACGAATCCAGCACCAGCGGAGAGCCGCGCCTCGCGTACTTCGAGCACGTGATCGCTGGGTGCGCCCAGGCGGGCGGGATCGCTCGAGAAGCTGTATTGGGTCTTGGCGATGCAGACCGGCAAGTGGCCAAAGCCTAACTTCGTAAATTCGGCCAGGCTGCGCGAGGCTGCGGCGGACAGTGTGATTGCTGCGGCGTGGTATATCTCGCGCGCGACGGTCTCGATCTTGGCGGCCAGCGGTAGGTTATCGGGGTAGAGCAGCTGGATCGGCGCGGGATCTTCCGCCAATTGGTCGAGCACGGCCTGCGCCAGCGCTTCGGCCCCGGCGCCGCCTTGCGCCCAGTGCTTGGCCAAAGCCGAGCGTACGCCGCACCGCTCGCAAATTGCCAACAGCGCCGCCAGTTCCTCAGCGCTATCGGTTGCGAAGTGGTTGATTGCCACCACCGGGTTGAGGCCGAACTTGCGCAGGTTTTCGATATGCCGGATCAGATTGACCGACCCGCGTTCGAGTGCGGCCAGATCAGGCGCGGCCAGCGCGTCTTTGGCGACGCCGCCTTGCAGTTTGAGCGCGCGCACCGTCGCCACCAGCACTGCCGCGTCGGGGCGCAGGCCGGACTGGCGGCATTTGATGTCGAGGAATTTCTCCGCGCCCAGATCTGCGCCGAACCCGGCCTCGGTCACCACCACATCAGCCAGCTGCAGCGCGGACCGTGTCGCCATCACCGAATTGCAGCCATGCGCGATATTGGCGAAAGGGCCGCCGTGGATGAAGGCCGGGTTGTGTTCGATTGTCTGGACCAGATTGGGCTGCAACGCCTCGCGCAGCAGCACCGCCATTGCGCCGTCGGCCTTGAGGTCGCGCGCGGTCACCGGCGCGCCAGCAAAAGTGCGCGCGACGATAATGTCGCCCAGCCGCCGCTGCAGATCGGCCAGACCAGTGGCGAGGCACAGGATCGCCATGACTTCAGAGGCGACGGTGATGTCAAACCCGGTTTCGCGCGGGACGCTGTGCGCTGGCCCGCCCAGGCCAATCGTGACGTTGCGCAGCGCCCGGTCGTTCATATCGAGCACCCGCCGCCAGACCACGCGGCGCGGATCGATCTGCAGATCGTTGCCCCAGTGCAGGTGATTGTCGATCAGCGCGGCGAGCAAGCTGTGCGCCGAAGAAATCGCGTGAAAATCGCCGGTGAAGTGCAGGTTGATGTCTTCCATCGGCAACACTTGCGCGCGGCCGCCGCCGGCCGCGCCGCCCTTCATGCCAAAGCAGGGCCCCAGCGAAGGCTCGCGCAGGCAGACGATCGTCTTGGTCCCGATCCGGTTTAGCCCATCGCACAGTCCGACGCTGGTGGTGGTCTTGCCTTCGCCCGCCGCCGTCGGGGTGATCGCAGTGACCAGCACCAGTTTTCCTAAAGGGCGACTGGCCAGCGAGGCGATGAAATCTAGCGTGAGCTTGGCCTTGTGGTGGCCGTAAGGCACCAAGGCTTCAGCTGCGATGCCCAGCCGGTCTTGCGCCAGGGTGAGGATCGGGTGCATCTTTGCCGCGCGGGCAATCTCGATATCGGGCGCGCCCGGCGGCGGCAGCTGGTCTTGTTGCATCATGTTCGTTCAGCGCCGCAGCGCTTGCCCCCTTACAGTCCAGTTCTTTCCGACCAAGTTCAGTGCGGCCAAGCCACTGCGCGCCTCTCCCGGTTTGCAAGCCAAGTGGCAAGCCAGAAAACAGGCGCTCATCCTGCACCACTCAGCGCCTGCGCATACTCGCTGCGCATTTCGATGAGTGCCTGCCGCGCTGCGGTTGTCAGCGCCGGTTGCGTCAACTGCCGCTCGATCACCGCCGCTTGCGCCGTGATTAGGCCGCGCAGACCAACTGCATCGAGCAAGCCAGCCGCGTTAGCGATCTGCCAGGCGGACCGCATCGAGGTGGTCATGGCCCCGCGCTGCGCATTGGCTTCCACGTCGCGCAGGCTGGGCAAGTTGGGATCGCCGGCTTTCATCTCTTTGACGATCGCGGCCTTCCACGGCTGATCAGCGGCAGCCTGCGCCACGGCGGCGCTGCGGGCTGCCAGCAGCGCGGGATCGGCAATCCGTCCCGCCGCCAGCAGCAGTGGTGCAGCGGGGCCGCTGTCGCAGGCATAGCCGGGTGCAGCAAGAAAGACGTCAAGCTCCCGCTGGGCAAAAGCTTCGCCGCGCGAATAATGCAGCGGGACCGAACGGCAGGCGAGCGGGCGGCGTTCATAAATGCTGCACCGTGCGTCGCTGAGCGCGCTGCAAGCCCCGGTGCCGCCATCCAGCGTTAACGCCGAAACTGTCATAAAGCACAACTGCTCGTTTGCCTTGCCCTCGGCAGTGCGTAGCTTGGTGCTGTAACTGTGCGCCGCGAACGTTCCCAGCAGGCGTTTGGTTTCAAAGAATTGCGCATGGGCCTGCGCGCGCGGCACCCCGGCGGGGGAATAGTCCGCCACATGGCGCGGCCAGCGGTAGAGCCGGAACATCAGCCGGAACACGAACTGGTCGGCCAATCCAGCCGCCTCGCCCAGTTCAACCTCGGGCGATCGATCGCAGCACTTGCCGCACTGGGTGCAGGCAAAGTGGCGATCGCCGGGGTTCATCCTTGCTGCGCCTTGATCCAACGATCAAGCTTGGCCTCGAGGATCGGCATCGGCAGCGCGCCCGAACCCAGGATCTGATCGTGGAACGCGCGCACATCGAACTTTGTACCCAGCAGGACTTGCGCCTTTTTCTTCAGCCGCTGGATGGTCAGCGCGCCGATCTTGTAGCCCAGCGCTTGCCCCGGCCAGGCGATATAGCGTTCCACCTCGGCGGTCGCATCGCTTTGGCCCATGCCTGAATTGGCCAGCATGTAGGCAATTGCGGTTTCGCGGCTCCAGCCCTTGGAATGCAGCCCGGTATCGACCACTAGCCGCATCGCGCGCAGCATCTCGTCGTCCAGCGTGCCCCAGTGCTGCATCGGGTCCTGATAGAACCCCATGTCGTAGCCCAGCGTCTCGGCATACAGCGCCCAGCCTTCGACATAGGCATTGTTGCCGCCAAAGCGCTGGAAATCGGGCAGGCTCGCGTCTTCCTGGGCCAGACTGATCTGGAAGTGATGCCCGGGCGCGCCTTCGTGCAGATACAGCGTGGTGATCCCGGTCAGGAACCGGCTGGGCAAATCATAGGCGTTGAAAAAGAAGATGCCGGGGCGCGATCCGTCTGGCGATCCCTGGTTGTAACTGCCGCCAGCCTCGTACTTCTCGCGGTAAGCCGGGTAAGGTTGGATCAGCAGCTTGGACTTGGGCACGCGGTTGAAGAATTTGGGCACCTGCGCATCGACCGCGCGGCCGACCCGGGCAAAGCCCTCGGCCAGCTCTTCGCGGCTCTTGGGGTGAAAGCGCGGCGCGGTGCGGATGTAGTCGAAGAATGTGCGCAGCTCGCCGGTGTAGTCCAGCGCGCGCTTGACCTGCTCCATTTCGCGCTGGATCCGCGCCACTTCGCTCAGGCCCAGTTGGTGGATCGCAGCGGGTTCGAGCGGCAAGGTGGTGTGCTCCAGCACATTCATCCGGTACAGCGCCGCGCCGCCTTTCATCGCCGACAGGCCCACAGTGGTCCGTGCGGCCGGCAGGTATTCCATGGCGAGGAAATCGCGCATTCGGCGATAGGCGGGGTAAACTTGCTCGGCGGCCACCAAGCGGTATTGCTCGGCCAGTTCGCCGCGGCGGCCTGCGGGCACCGCGGCAGGAAAATCGCGCACCGCTGAGGTGAACGGTGATTGGTCCAGCGGCTGGGCGAGCAGCGCGTCAAGCTGGCCGATCATGTTGCCGATGGTCAGCCGGGTTTCGAGCACGCCGCTATCGAGCCCCTGCCGGAACCGCGCCACCGCATTGTCGAGCACTTGCGGGAAAGCTGCGATCAGGCCGAGGTTGCGGCGGTATTCGGCCTCGCCGCGATAGCTGAGCGCGCCGTCCTTCGCAATCAGCGAGGGGAATTCGATGTGCAGCCCGCCAAAATGGTTGAACGGCCGCACAGCAGTCAGCGCCAGAACGTCAGGGCGAAACCGCTCGAGATCCTGGCGCTTGTCGCTCTGGAAGATGTCAAACGAGATCTGGCGTTCGGGGCTCAGTTTGCGGCGGTCGATCCGCTTGAGCCCAGCCAGCGCCTGCTGCATCACTGCGCGCTTGGTGCGGTTCAGCGGATCGGTGTAAAGCTGCCGGAACACCGCCAGATCGAACGCTCCGCCGCGGTAAATCGAGCCGAGCGGATCAAGCGCATCCTCCTGCCGCGCAATATCGCGCAGCAGTGCGCGCAGCCTGGCATCCTCGCCCCCCGCTTCGGTAGCGAGTGCGAGCGCGGCCTGCGCAGGCAGCGCCGCCGCGCCCAGCAGGGCGAGCGATCCGGTAGCGAATTTGCGGCGAGAGAGCCGGGGCCCAGTAGTCAGCCCCATTTGCGCGAACGATACCATTTGGTGATGATGTACTTGGTGCCTTTGATGACCGGCGTCCCGGCATGCATGGTGCCTTCGTTGGGCTGGCCATTGTTGCTGTTGTTGTTCCAGATCAGCAGCTTGCCGCGTTCCGGGGTCACGTCGATGCCCAGATTGGTGAACGCCGTGGCGCCGCCTTCGTCGACATTATTGAGAAACACCATCGCGGTGATCGCGCGCTGGCCGCCGCGCTTGGCCTCGGTCTTCCAATAGTCCGCCTTGGTCCAGAACACGTCCATATGATATTTGAATTCCTGACCCACTTCGTAGCGCTGGCCCTGCATCGTCTCGCCAAAAGCATGGGGGATGCCCAGCAGCGCATCGATCCGCGTTTCGAGCGTGTGGACGAATGGATTGGTCCGATCGACATTGCCAGAACTGCTGGTGCGCCAGACCTCGTTCTGGCCGTGATCGAGCACGGCTGAGGGCTTGGCGGTGCGGTCAATCATCGCGATCAATTCGGCGCATTCATCGGCTGCCATGAAATCGGCCACGGTCCAGATTTCGGCCTGATCGGTCTCGACCCGCTGCGAACGCGGGTCTGCGTCCAGCCGGCGGCGAACGTGCGCGCCGACGCGCAGCAGCGCGACTTTATCGGGCAGGGGAGCGTCGGCGTAGGTACTCATGCCACTTGCCTAACCGATTGGCCGCGCAGAGCAAGAGCCACTTCGGCCTTGATCGACCAGCGGCGTTGCGGCAACGATGGCGGATGGACACCATGACCCCTGCGGCCGCCCGTTACTCGCGCGGCGCCATCATCCTGCACTGGACTATCGCCGTGCTGATCGTGCTCAACATCGCCGCCGCCTGGATCTCCGAAGGGATGTCCAAGGCTGACCGGGCGATGGTGATGGGCAACCACAAGGCGATCGGGCTGATCATTCTGGCGCTCAGTCTGGCTATGCTGGTGTGGCGCCTGATGCACAAGCCGCCGCCGTTGGTGCAGACGCTCAAGCCGTGGGAGGCGGGACTTTCCAAAGTCGTGCACTTCGCGCTTTACGCATTGATGATCGGGCTGCCGCTGACCGGCTGGGCGATGGTCTCGGGCTTTTCCAAGGGCAAGCCGGTCAGCATCTTCGGTCTGTTCGATGTGCCGGCCTTGCCGGTCGGGGTCGAAAAAGCCGTGATCGAAAATTACGCCGGGCTGCACACGCTGTTCGGCTACGCGATGGTTGGCCTGGCCGCGATCCATGTTGCAGGTGCGCTCAAGCATCACTTCATCGACCATGATGGTACGTTGCGGCGGATGATACCCGGCATGCGCTGAAGATTTCGCGCTACCCTGACAAACGAAAGGGCCCCGGCACAGCGCGTGTCGGGGCCCTTCGTTTTAGACGTCTGGCAAGCTTACCAGAAGAAGTCGTAGATTACGTCCTCCACTTCGCCCGAGTAGATATTCACCAGCACGGCGTCATCATAATAACGCACCCAGCGATATGGGCCGTAGATGTCGGGCAGGCGGTAATAGCGCGGATCTTCGATCTGGTAACCTTGGCCGAAGAACAGCTGATCAAGGAAAAACCCGATGGTCAGCCGGCGGTAGGAGTAATTCCGGTAAGGCGCATAATAGGTGTCCAGCCGGTAGTAGTTGGGATGGCTGGTCCGATAGCTTGACCAGTTGTACTGGTTGTTATTGCGCCAGCGGCGGTCCCATTGGTGGTGATCGCGGTCGTTGTCGCGGTTGCCACCGTTGTAGCCATAGCTGCCCGCATGGTTGCCATCGCGGTGCTGCCAATCACCATCGCGGTGCTGCCGATCGCCATCGCGGCGGTATTGGTCTCCATCGCGGCGCTGCCAATCACCATCGCGGCGATTGTCGCCCCAGCTTCCCTGACCGGTCTGCTGCGGTGGCTGGCGGGTGCCGCCATTCCAGGTGCCTTGCTGCGTGTCCTGCGGCTGCCAGCCCGGACGCCGGTCACCTTGCTGACGGTGGTCGCGCTGGCCGCGCTGCTGCTGAGCGGGTTGCTGTTGCTGGCCGCGATTGTCGGACCAAGTGGGCGCAGGCGCCTGCCGAGCCGGGGCCGGCTCAGCTTGCTGAGCGGCGTTTCCGCCGTTCCAGTTCCCACGATCGCGGCGTCCGCCGTTATCGTTGCCGCCGCCATTACCGCCCGACCAACCGGTCTGGCGAGCTTGCTGGACCGGAGCCTGTGCCGGAGCCTGAGATTGTGCAGGCTGCGACCACGACTGCTGCCGTGCTTGTTCCTGACGACCCTGACCGCCGCCGCCTTCGCTGCGCGGTTCGCGCGCGTCGTCTTCGCTGCGAACTTCCCTGCTGCCGCGGCCACCATTTTCAGGATTGGCCAAGGCAACGCCCGGGATTGCAAAGACCGAAATGGCGAGCGCCAGTCCGGCCAGCCGATGTGATTTCCTGTTCGAAACGACGGCCATTGCCGTTACTCCATTCCACGCGCCAGACCATCGCCGGCGACCATGAATGCAGTGCTACCCGAGTCGCGCTGTCGGCACGGTGAATGGGTTGTTAAGCCTGCCGTTCATGTTGGAAGCCCGCCGGATTAACGAGTCAGCTTCTTGTAAGCCAATCTGGTCGGCCTGTCGGCTGCATCGCCCAGACGCCTGCGCTTGTCTTCCTCATAGGCCGCAAAGTTGCCCTCGAACCATTCGACGTGGCTGTTGCCTTCGAAGGCGAGGATGTGTGTTGCCAACCTGTCCAAAAAGAAGCGGTCATGGCTGATCACCACTGCGCAGCCGGCGAAGTTTTCGATTGCGTCTTCCAGCGCGCCCAGCGTTTCGACGTCGAGATCGTTGGTCGGTTCATCGAGCAGCAGCACGTTGCCGCCTTGCTTGAGCATCTTGGCCATGTGGACGCGATTGCGTTCACCGCCTGAAAGCTTGCCGACGTTCTTCTGCTGGTCAGCGCCCTTGAAGTTGAACGCGCCGACATAGGCGCGGGTCGAGGTTTCGTGCTTGTTGACGGTCATGTAATCATGCCCGCCAGAGATTTCCTGCCAGACGTTGTTGGCAGGGTTGAGGTCATCGCGGCTTTGATCGACGAAGCCGAGGTGGACCGTGCTGCCGATCTCGATCGAGCCTTCGTCAGGCACTTCCTGCCCGGTGATGATCCGGAACAGCGTTGATTTACCCGCGCCGTTGGGGCCGATGATCCCGACGATCCCGCCCGGCGGGAGCATGAAGGATAGGTTCTCGAACAGCAATTTGTCGCCATAAGCCTTGGTCAGTCCGTGCGCCTCGATCACCTTGCTGCCCAGCCGTTCGGGCACCTGGATGACGATCTGGGCCTTGCCTGCGATCCGGCCGTCCTGCGCGTTCTGCAATTCCTCGAATTTGCGGACGCGCGCCTTGCTCTTGGTCTGGCGCGCGGCAGGCGTCTGCCGGATCCATTCGAGTTCGCGGGTCAGGGCCTTCTGGCGCCCGCCTTCCTCGCGGTCCTCCTGTGCCATGCGCTTGGCCTTCTTCTCAAGGTAGGTTGAGTAGTTGCCTTCGTAAGGGAAGTATTTTCCGCGATCGAGTTCGAGGATCCAGCCGACCACGTTATCGAGGAAATAGCGATCGTGAGTGATCATCAGCACCGCGCCGGCATATTCCTTCAGATGGTTTTCCAGCCATTCG
>JANNYT010000006.1:0-8239 GCA_031410255.1 Novosphingobium sp.
AACCGCCTTGGCCGCCAGCGCGGGCAAAGCCTGTTCGACCGCCATCTGGCTCAGCTGGTAGAAATCGACGCGCACCCGCAGGCCTGCCGCTCAGCTTTCCAGCGTATCGCGGACGTAGCGATCGAGCAGGCGGACGCCGTAACCGGTAGCGCCCTTGTCCCAGGTTGCGCCGGGCTTGCTTGACCAGGCCATCCCGGCAATGTCGAGATGCGCCCACGGGGTGCCCTTATCGACAAAGCGGAGGATGAACTGCGCCGCAGTGATTGACCCGCCTTCACGCGGGCCGACGTTTTTCATGTCGGCGATCGGGCTGTCGATCAGCTTGTCATAAGCAGCGCCCAGCGGCATCCGCCACAGCTTGTCGCCCGAGGCGTCGCCAGCTGCGATCAGCTGACCCGCCAAGTCATCATCGTTCGAGAAGATCCCGGCTTGCTCATGCCCCAGCGAGATCAAAATCGCCCCGGTCAGCGTCGCCAGATCGACAATCGCGACCGGGCTGTATTCCTGCTGCACCCAGGTGACGCAATCGCATAGCACCAGCCGGCCTTCTGCATCAGTGTTGATCACTTCGATGGTCTGCCCCGACATTGAGGTAACGACATCGCCGGGCCGCTGCGCGTTGCCATCGGGCATGTTTTCAACCAGCCCGCAGACCCCGACCACATTGGCCTTGGCCTTGCGCCCGGCCAGCGCGAGCATCGCGCCCGCCACTGCCCCGGCGCCGCCCATATCCCACTTCATGTCTTCCATGCCGCCTGGCGGCTTGAGGCTGATCCCGCCGGTATCGAAGGTCACGCCTTTGCCGACAAAGGCCGTGGGCTTGGCCCCAGCGGCGCCGCCGTTCCATTCGAGCACCAGCAGCCGCGCCGGGCGGCGCGAGCCTTGCGCCACGCCGAGCAGCGCGCCCATCCCCAGCTTGCCCATCTCGGCATCGTCGAGCACGCGAACCTTGAGGCCGGTGCCGGCGACCCGCTTGGTCACGCGGTCGACGAAGCTTTCGGGATAAATGATGTTGGCGGGCTCGGTCACCAGTTCGCGGGTCAGTTCAACCCCGTCAGCCACGGCAGCCTCAACCAGCCAGGCCGCTTGCGTGCCTTCGGGCGCGCCGGATATGCGGATCGTGGTCAGCGAGACTTTCTTATCCGCGGCCAGCTTGGTCCGGTAGATATCATAACGCCAGCCGCGCAGCCGCGCGCCGAGCAGCACCGCGCTGGCGTCTGCCGCGCTCAGCCCGGCCCCGGACAAATCGATCGTTACCGTGCTTTCGCCCGAGGCGAGGTATTTGGCAGTGATTGCCGCCCCGGCACGCTCCAGCGCGCTGTGGCGGTCCTTTGCGCCGCTTTCGCCAGCCCCGGCCAGCGCCATCCGCACCACCGCGCCATCGCGGCTGACAAAGCCTTCGACCAGTTGCGCAGCCTTACCAGTAAACCGCCCGGCCTTGGCGCCTTCGGCCAGTGCTGGGTCAAGCCCGGCGGGCAGTGAATCCTGATTTACGAGTACAGCGATCGGGCTGGTGGAGGCTGGCAGCGGGGCTGCAACGAATTCGATTTTCATGCTTACTCCCAATGGATTTTCGCGCCGCTGCGACAAAGCGTTGCCGCGTAATGTCGGCGCGGATTGCAGTTAGGCGCGGGCGGTGCGATAGGCAAGGCATGCTCCGTTTTGCGCGGCCCTGTGCGCCGCATCAATTGCTGCCTGGTTTTCCCTTGCGCGCCACTGTCGCGGCGCTGTCTTTGGCTGTGCTCGGCTGCCCCGTGGCGGCGCTGGCGCAGGACCAGCAAGATCCCGCTGCTGCGGTTCCGCCCGCGGACCAACCGCCCGTCGTGGCGGCTCCCGCCAGCACCCCTGACGACAAGGTTTCGTTTGAAGCGGACGGTGCCAGTTATGACGACAAGACCGAGCAGGTCTCGGTCTACGGCAATGTTGTGCTGCGCCGCGATGGCCAGTCGGTCCGCGCCGACAAGCTGACCTGGGACCGCAAGAGCGGCGAAATCGTGGCCGAGGGCAATATCCGGTTCGTCGATGCCGACGGTAACCAGCTGTTTACCGAGCGATTGGAGCTGACTGACGAGTTCAAGGCCGGGGCGATGCAGAACATGCTCTATGTTATACGCGAAGGCGGACGGCTCGCGGCCAAGAGCGGCGAACGCGGTGAGAATGGCCAGGTCGTCCTGCATTACGCCGCCTATTCGGCCTGCGCGGTGGAAGATAGCGCGGGTTGCCCGCATCAGCCTAGCTGGCGGATCACCGCCAAACGCGTGGTGTTCGATCCCGACAAGAAGACCGTCAAATTCTACGGCTCGCGGGTCGAATTGTTCGGCGTTTCGCTGTTCCCGCTGCCAACCATTACGCTCGCCACCAATGGCCGGCCGATCTCGGGCCTGCTGATCCCCGATGTGCAACTGTCCGCTTCAAACGGGGTGCAGTTTTCCGATACCTGGTACCAGCGGCTGGCGGACAATGCTGATCTGACCGTCACCGGCTACGTATTCACCAAGGCCCTGCCGATGGTTTCGGCGCAGTACCGTCAGTTGACCAGCACCGGCGCGTTTCAGGTGACCGGCTATGCCACCCGCAGTTCGCGCATCCCGATCGGCAACACCACCACCAACAGCCAGAAGGACTTTCGCGGCTATCTTTATACCAATGGCCGCTTTCAGTTTTCTCCGAACTGGAGCCTGACCTTTTCGGGCCGGATCACCTCTGACCGCACGTTCCTGCGGCGCTATGACCTCAGCCGCGATGACCGGTTGCGCTCGACCGTCGATCTCGAACGGATCGATCAGAATTCATACTTCTCGCTGGCTGGCTGGGCGACGCAGACCTTGCGGGTCGGCGATGCGCAAGGCCAGGTCCCGATCGCGCTGCCGGTGATCGACTATCGCCGCCGCCTGACCGATCCAGTGTTGGGCGGGCGGATCCAGTTGCAGGCCAACAGTTTGGCGATCACCCGCACCAGTGGGCAGGATACCCAGCGCGCTTTCGCGTCGGCGCAATGGGACCTGCGGCGGATCACGCCGTGGGGGCAGGAAGTGACACTGACCGCGCTGACCCGCGGCGATATCTATCATTCCGATGAAAACAGCCTGACCTCGACCGTGATTTATCGCGGCAATCCGGGCTGGCAGACCCGCGGCCTCGCAACCGTGGCCTTCGACGTCAAATGGCCGCTGATCGGCAGCTTTCTGGGCGGGACGCAAGTGTTCATCCCGCGGTTCCAGATCGTCGCCAGCCCCACCCTCAAGAACCTTGAAGTGCCCAACGAAGACGCCCGGGCAATTGACCTTGAAGATTCCAACCTGTTCGCGCTCAACCGCTTCCCCGGTTATGACCGGATCGAGGACGGCGTGCGCTTTACGCTGGGGTTCGATTGGCAATTTGAGCGGCCCGGCTGGCGGATCAACACCACGATCGGGCAATCCTATCGGCTGACCAACCGCCCGACCTTGCTGCCCGACGGCACGGGTTTGACCACCCGCACCTCTGACATTGTCGGCCGTACTGAAGTGCGGTTCCGCGATCTGGTCAAATTCACGCACCGGTTCCGGCTCGACAAAGATAACTTCGCGGTTCGCCGCAACGAATTTGACGCCGCCGTCGGGACCCAGCGGACTTACCTTGAGGTCGGCTACCTGCGGCTCAACCGCGACATCAGCGGCAGCGGCACCGAAGATTTGAAGGACCGTGAAGAACTGCGGCTGGCCGGCCGGATCGGCTTTGCGCGGTACTGGTCAGTGTTCGGATCGGGCGTGTTCGATCTGACCGGTGTCAGCGACGATCCAGCGCTGACCAATGTCGATGGGTTCCAGCCGATCCGCACCCGGCTGGGCGTGGCCTATCAGGACGATTGCCTGGAATTCGATCTGACCTGGCGGCGCGACTATCTGACCACCGGCGATGCCCAGCGCGGCAACACCTTCCAGATCCACATTGCGGTGCGCAATCTCGGCTTTCGGTGATTGTCAGCGCTTGGCGATTGGCAGTCTGGCGCAAACGCGCTATCCGCGCTTTGCTCAGGCAAGGTTAAGCCGCGCGGCGGCAATGGCCGGGCAACTTTGGCGCGATTGTTCGCGCAGTAATTGGGATTTGTACCACGGTGATTTCAAGCTCACGCATTCGTCGTTCCGCTCGGTTTGCCCTGCTCTCGCTGACCGCGCTCGCGTTCGCGCTACCGGCGGTTGCCCCGGCGCAAGAAGGTTCGCCCGCCAGCAATTTGCAGCTGCCCGAAAATCCGCAGATCTTCGGTAAGCAGGATCCCAACCACCGAACAGCCACGGTGATCATCAACGGTGAAGTCATCACCGGCACCGATATCGACCAGCGGATTGCACTCGTCGTCGCGGCCAGCGGCGGCAAGATCAGCCCGGAAGAGCTGCAGCGATTGCGCCTGCAAGTGCTGCGCAACCTGATGGACGAAACGCTCCAAATTCAAGAAGCCCGCGCGCAAGACATGGCCGTTGGCGATGACGAAGTGGATGCTTCGTATGAGCGGATCGCCCGGCAGAACTTCGGTCAGGATCCCAAGGCGCTCGATGGCTATCTGGCCAAGATCGGCTCCTCACCAGCCTCGCTCAAGCGCCAGATCCGCGGCGAACTCTCGTGGCAGCGGCTGCTGCGCCGCAACGTCACGCCGTTCATCAACGTGTCGGATGACGAAGTGCGCGAAACGATCAAGCGGCAGGAAGAAGCCAAAGGCACTGACGAGTACCGCGTCGGTGAGATCTTCCTTTCGGCCACCAGCGAAAATCACGATGTCGTCGCGCAGAACGCGCTGAAGATTGTCGAGCAGATCAAGGCCGGCGGCAGTTTTGTGGCTTATGCCCGCCAATATTCCGAAGCATCGACCGCGGTTGTCGGCGGTGATCTGGGCTGGATCAAACTAGGCATTTTGCCGCCGGAAATCGATGCCGCGCTGCCCACGCTCTCGCCCGGCCAGATGGTCGGCCCGATCGAAGTGCGCGGCGGTTTCTCGATCGTGCTGTTGATCGACAAGCGCAAGGTGCTGACCGCCGATCCACGCGACGCGGTGCTCAGCCTGACCCAAGTGTCGATCAAGTTCACGCCAGGCACCAGTGAAGCGCAGGCCACTGAAAAGGCAAAGAATTTTTCTGCCGCGCTCGAAGGTGCCAAAGGCTGCAGTACGCTGCCCGGCATCGCCCAGCAGACCGGCGCTGAGCTGGTATCCAACGACCAAGTCAAAGCGCGCGACCTGCCGGGACCACTGCAAACGATGGTGCTGGGGCTCAATGTCGGTGAAGCTACTCCGCCGTTCGGTTCGATCCAAGAAGGTGTCAGCGTCCTGATGCTGTGCGGCCGCGATGATCCTGCCGTCGCTGGCGGGCCGACTTTTGAAACGGTTGAGAATCAGCTGCTCGATGAACGGATCAACAAGCGTTCGCAAACCTACATGCGCGATCTGCGGCGCGATGCGGTTATCGACTACGGCAACTGATCTGCATGGATTTCCCTCCCCTCGCTGTGTCGCTGGGCGATCCGGCGGGGGTCGGGGCCGAACTGCTGGCTGAAGCCTGGGCGCGGGCCGAGGCGGAAGAACTACTTCCTTTTTTTGTAGCTGGCGGCGCAGCTGTGCTGCGGGCAGCGGCGCAGCGGCGCGGGCTGGACGTGCCAGTGACCGAAATCTTTCACCCCACCGAAGCACTTGAACATTTCGGCCATGCTTTGCCGGTGCTGGCCGGAGCTGATGGTGCTTATACTCCCGGCGTGCCGGACCGGGCCGGGGCTGAACTGGCATTGGCCTCGTTGACCGAAGCAACCGAGCTTGCCAGCAGCGGTGAGGTCGCCGCACTGGTCACCGCGCCGATCGCCAAAGCCCTGCTGGCCGAGGTCGGCTTTGACTATCCTGGGCAGACCGAATTTGTCGCCGCCGCCTGCTCCTACGCGCCGGGCGACGCAGTGATGATGCTCGCCAGTCCGCAGCTGCGCACAGTGCCGCTGACCGTGCATGTGGCGCTTAAGGACGTGCCGGGGCTGCTGACCAGCGCCTTGATCGAGCGCAAGGCGCGGATCGTCGCGATGGCGCTGGTCCGCGATTTTGGGATTGCCAACCCGCGCATCGCAGTCGCTGCGCTTAACCCGCATGCTGGCGAAGCTGGCCGGATGGGCAGCGAAGACATGGCAATCATCGCGCCAGCGGTGGCAGCGCTGGCCGCCGAAGGCATCACCATTACCGGCCCGCACAGTGCCGACGGACTGTTCACCGCGCACGCTCGCGGCGGCTATGACGTGGCGCTGTGCATGTACCACGATCAGGCGCTGATCCCATTGAAGACGCTCGATTTCGACCACGGGGTCAATGTCACGCTGGGCCTGCCAATCATCCGCACCAGCCCTGACCACGGCACCGCGTTCGGCATTGCCGGAACCGGTCAGGCGCACCCCGGAGCGATGATCGCGGCGCTGCGGATGGCCGGCGAATGCGCGATGCGGCGCTATGACCGCTAGGCGCTATGACGGTTAGCCTGCCCCCTTTGCGCGAAGTGATCGCGCGGCACGGTTTGCAGGCATCGCGCGCGCTTGGGCAGAACTTCCTGTTCGATGAGCAACTGCTCAAGCGGATTGCGGCGATTCCAGGTGGGCTGAGCGGCCAGCAAGTGCTCGAAGTCGGGCCCGGTCCCGGCGGATTGACGCGGGCGCTGCTGCGCACCGGGGCGCAAGTCACCGCGATCGAAATGGATCGCCGCTGCCTGCCCGCATTGGCTGAATTGGAGGAAGCATTCCCCGGCCAGCTGCGCGTGCTGGAAGGCGATGCGATGAAAGTGCCGCATGGCCTGGAGGGGCCGTATCATGTGGTCGCCAACTTGCCCTATAACGTCGGCACCGCCTTGCTGGTCGGCTGGCTGAGCGGCGAGAGCTGGCCGCCGCAGTGGGCCTCGCTGACCTTGATGTTCCAGCAGGAAGTGGCCGAACGGATCGTCGCCGCGCCCGGCAGCAGCGCTTATGGGCGGCTGGCCGTGCTGACCCAGTGGCGCAGCAGCGCCAAGCTATCGCTCAAAGTCCACCGCAGCGCCTTCACCCCGCCGCCCAAGGTGATGAGCGCGGTGGTGCATCTGACCCCGGAGCCGATGCCCGCCGGGGTTTCTGCGCGGATGCTGGAGCGGGTCACCGAACATGCCTTTGGCCAGCGCCGCAAGATGCTGCGCCAAAGCCTCAAGGGCCTACCCGGCGCGCTCGCCGCGCTCGACACCTTGGAGATCGATTCCCAGCGCCGCGCCGAGACGCTCAGCGTGGCCGAATTCGTCGAACTGGCGCGCGTGCTGACTTCGGCCTAAGGCGGAACGATGTTGCTGCCTGACCGTTCCTCAACATCGGCGCACTTGCACCTGTCTCACTACGCGCCGGAAGGCTGACCATGACTGACGACCAAACCACCAGCCCCCAGCCGCTCGACCGGATCCAGCAGAACATGCTTGCGGCCAGCGAGCGACGTTTGCTCAACTGGCTGTGCGCGCGGATGCCGCTGTGGGTAACTCCCGATAAACTGACGGGGTTCGGCGTGTTCGGGGCCTTCATTGTGTTCCTCGGCTACGCGCTGAGCGACTATTCGCTGCACATGCTGTGGTTCACCTTCGTCGGCTACGTGTTCCAATGGTTCGGCGATTCGATGGACGGCAGCCTCGCCCGCTGGCGCAAGATCGAGCGGCCCAAATACGGCTATTTCATCGATCACAGTATGGACGGCCTGGTGATCCTGCTGATCCTGGGCGGGATGGGGATCAGCCCTTACGTCAGCCTTGGGATCGCGCTGCTGGCCTTGGCCGGGTACCTGCTGCTGTCGATCCACGCGTATCTTTCGGCCCGCGTGCTGGGCGAGCTCAAGCTGTCCTACCTGTTCGGTGGCCCAACCGAGCTGCGCTTCATCCTGATCGGCCTGACCATCGCGATGATGCTGCTGGGCCCCCAGCCCGGCTGGTTCGATCCCTATTCGGGCTTCGATATCTTCGTCGGCGTCGCCGCGATGATCATGATCGCGCTGTTCATCAAGCAAACGCTGGTAACCGCACGGCGGCTCGATCTGATGGAGCGGCCGCGGGAAAAGTAGCGCAGTTCAGCTGGCCTTCTTCCGCCTGCGCCAGGCATGCAGCAGCGGTTCGGTGTAGCCGCTGGGTTGCTGGGTGCCCTTGAACACCAGGTCGCAAGCGGCCTGAAACGCCAGGCTGGTGTCCCAGTTACCGGCCATCGGTTCATAGCTGGAATCGCCCGCATTCTGCGCGTCGACCTT
>JANNYT010000007.1:0-19187 GCA_031410255.1 Novosphingobium sp.
GTTCTACACGCTCGGGCCGCTCGTCACCGATATCGCGCCGGGCTATGACCACATCACCAGCGGGATCGGCGCGGCGATGATCGGCTGGTTCGGCACCGCGATGCTGTGCTACGTCACCCCCAAGGAACACCTCGGCCTGCCCGACCGGGATGACGTGAAAGTCGGCGTGGTCACCTACAAATTGGCCGCCCACGCCGCCGACCTCGCCAAAGGCCACCCGGCGGCCAAACTGCGCGACGACGCGCTAAGCCGCGCCCGCTTCGACTTCCGCTGGCGCGACCAGTTCAACTTGTCCTTGGACCCGGACACGGCGGAACAATACCACGACCAGACCCTCCCAGCCGAAGGCGCAAAGACCGCGCACTTCTGCTCCATGTGCGGGCCAAAGTTCTGCTCGATGCAGATTTCGCAGGAAGTGCGGGAATTTGCGGCCAAGCAGAACCAGGACAGCGACGCGTTCATCGCCGCGGACGAGGCCAAGCAAGGCATGGCCGAGATGAGCCGCGTCTACAACGAAGGCGGGCGCGAGTTGTACATCGGCGCGGGCGGGCGTGAGCACGATTGAACCGCTTTGCGGCGACGAGAACAGGGAAGTTAGCTTCCCCGTTCTGCGCTAAGGACGTGGCTTGAGGCCATTGCGAACGAAATTTGCTCGCAATCGAGCGGACTCAGCGGTGACATAAGCGAGCACGCGGGTGTTAATGTCTAGCTTTTGGTCGCGTTGATGATTGGTCATGTTAGTGCGTTTGCGCCAGTAGTCGGTGTAATCATCGTGCTCAGCCGCAGTCAGCACACCACGACGTGTGAAGAGGTCCAAAGCTGCCGGGTTGAGTGACTTCGTGGTTTCCGCTTCAACGCGCCTAAGCACGGCAAAAATTCGCCGCGACGCGAGCTTCATGAAGTTGTGAACACAGACGTTCCCGACCTCCGCTTCGTTATGATTTTCCTTGTTTCGGATGACGCAGATTTGGTTGATCGGTTGATGCCCGCATTCGCAGGCTCGTTCCGATGGGTCGTTATAGACTGCGTGGAGTTCCCACTCAGGCTTTGCTTCATCCCAATCGCTTGAATCACTCAGCGCCAGAATTGCGGCGGTAAACTTCTGAAAATTGTGGCCAGCGCCCATTGTCGATACTCACATCACGGATCCTAAGGCACCGCAGGATCGCTTGGTTGACGTAAATTCGAAGGCCCATTAGAAACTCCTGAGCTCGCCAGAGCATGAGGTGGGATGCCTGCCTCCGATTAGGGCCGCTGCTGCAAACAGCGGCCCTAATTTGTTTTAGCGTTCGTCGGTTTCCCCTCCCAACAGTGCGTCGATGTCATCAGCGCACGAATCTGCAGCTTCCCGCCAGTATTTTCCGCCCTCCGATCGAACTGCCCAAGTCTTCTCCGTGCCCGGAATTGCCTTTTTTTGAAGTCGCCATAGCGCTGTGCGAAAGGCCTCTAGATTCAAACTGGGCCCGTGCGCTTCAGTATACAGCGGGTACAGATCTATCGGGCTTTTGGCTTCGGGTTCTCCGACTCCGAGTAACTTCGCAATATCAATATCACGATCCGATAGAACGCCTCCCGCGGGCTTTTGCTCAACCGATTCGCCCGTAATATCGGCCATAACACGCTCGGCTGCAATTACATCTGCAAGCTCATTCCGCGCAGATTCCAGTGCTTTAACAGCTCGTGTCACCTTACCTTCAGCTTTGAGCCGTCGATCTTTCAGCGCTTGCATGACATCCAACATGGCTGAGGCATACACCATACGGCATACGAGTGCAAATCCTACGTCACATCAAAATGGTGCGGTAGATTTGATGTCAACTCGCCAAAGGTCGAAAATCATTCCTTCATAACTCCACCCTAGCATCCAACCCTATGAGCTGCCGCAAGCCCTTCAAGGCCGTGCCGATCTATCCCGCACCACATTACCGCCGCACTTCCGGGCAAGGCGGAGCCAAGTCGGCCCGCTCATGGCTGCTAGGCGCGGCGCTTGCGGGAACTGTAATCGGCACCGGCACCGTGGCAGCCACGCCTGAGGGGCGGGCTGGTCTATCGGCCAAGCTCAAGCCGGTGGCGGTGCAGTTGGGCTGGATGCGCGAGCGCGCTCCTGTAGGTGGCGATTTCTGGCATGGCTGCAATGATGCTCACGCGGCCGGGACCGCGCCGATCTATCGCGGCGAGCTAGGCTTTCGCCCCGAGATGGACGGCGACAATGACGGCATCGCTTGCGAGCCGATTTCCTGACCTTGCCCGGCTCGTGGCGCTTTGGCTATAAAGGCCGCATGAGCATTGAACTGAAAATCACCAAGATCGGCAAATCCGCCGGGGTCGTCCTGCCTCAAGACGTCCTCGACCATCTCGGCGCGGCTGTTGGCGATCGGCTTACGGTAACGCGCACATCGCGCGGAATTGAATTGGCCAAGCTCTCTGACGAACTGCCTGATGATTTCGAACAGCAAATGGCGATCGCCCGCGAAGTGATGGAAAAGGATCGCAACGTTTTGGCCGCACTCGCCAAGTCGTGAAGGTCGGTGGTTGAACCCCCACCCGCGTTCTTAGACAAGTGGCTAAGAATGGCCCTCCCCACCGGGTAGGGGCTAAGAAACTTTCCTACACCGCCAAAATCTGCCTTATCCTTCCCGATGAGCCAGCCCGACGAAATCCTTCCGCCCGCCGATCCCGGTACCCCTCCGCCCCGCCCCATGCCCGACGATCCGCACGATCAGCGCGGGTGGAGCCGGGCGCGGCAGGCAGGGTTTTTGCGGGCGCTGTCGGCGACCCATTCGATCAAGGAGGCGGCGCGGTCGGTGGGGATGAGCCGGCAGTCGGCGTACCGGCTGCGCTCACGGCTGAAGGGGCAGGCGTTCGACCTCGCCTGGGAGGTGGCGTTCCACCATTCGTATGACGTTCTGGCCCACGCCGCGCTCGAGCGCGCGCTTAACGGGACCGAGGTGCCGGTGTTCTTTCAAGGCGAGCAGGTCGGATCGTACCGCCGGTTCGACGAGCGGTTGACCGTTGCGCTGCTGCACTGGTCGACCCAAGGCGGGATTCCGGTGCTGGGACGGCGCGGGCCCGAGGCCGAGCGCCACGCCGGGCGCTTCGAGGCCTTGGTCGGGCAAGTCGAAGCGGGCGAAGAGGTGCGCGCTGATGATGCCGAGCTGACCCCGAGCGAGCTGGAAAGGATGCGCCGTGCGGTGTCACCCCAGTGGTCTGACCGTGAAATAATCGCAGCTTTACAAGAAGATGGTTATGAGGACGCCAGGTGACACGGTGTCACTTGTGTCACCCTTGAAACCCGCCGCGTGCTTGCCCCGGAGAATTTCTGCCCGTTCCGGCCGGAGTCCTGCTATGCTCGGCGCGCAAAAAACAACAGCGGGGCGCACAATGTCTGAAACCACCCTTGGCGCGCCGCCGCGCCATCTTGCTGCGCTGCTGCGCGGTGCCGCCGGACTGATCGGGGTGCTCAGCGCGGGGGCGAGCGCCGTCGCGGCCCAGCCGCAAGCGTTCGATCCGATCACTTTCTTCACCGGCGCGACTGTCAGCACCGGCTCGCTCAAGCAGGCGTTTTCTTCGGCCAAGGCGACGCATGTGACCGGCTTTGGCGCGCGGCGCGGCGGGGTGTTCGTGCTCGATCAGACCATGACCGTCGCCGGGGAGCCGCCCAGCAACCGCCAGTGGCAGCTCCACCAGATCACGCCCGGCCACTATGGCGGCACGATCAGCGATGCCAAGAGCCCGGTGACCATCGATGTCGCCGGGAGCCGGCTGTTGATCCGCTACACGATGAAGAACGGCCTCAAGGTGACATCGGTGCTGACCATCGAGCCGGGCGGGCGCACCGGGCGCAATCTGTCGACCGTCAGCAAGTGGGGCATGACCGCCGCCACCTTGACCGAGACGATTTCCAAGCAGTGAGGCGGACCGAACATCACCGCGCTGGCCGGGCTGCTCATAAGCCGGTAGGGGACAAGGCATGAACCCATACACCCATTTTGCCCGCTGGCAGTCGCTCGCAGTTGAAAGCTGGTCCTTGTGGGCCGATTCGGGCGCGGTGATCTGGCTGCGGATGCTGCGGCTGGCGGGCGGCGGCGCGCTGGCCGAGCGCGAGAGCCTGCGGATGGTCAGCGAAAAGATCGCCGCCAATGCCGAACTGACGCTCGACCTGCTGCTGGGCGGGCCGCGCACCCCCGAGCAAGCCGCGCAGACCATCGTGCGCCATTACAGCGGCAAAGTCCGCGCCAACCGGCGGCGGCTGGCGGGCTGAAAACCTTCTGCCCGAATTGAACCGGATCGCTGCCGGAACCGACCAAGCTGAACCGTGCCGCAGGGGCCGGGCAGTTCCAATCAGGGGAAGCAGGCATGAAGGTAACAATTCGCGGCATCGGCTGGGGCGCTCTGGCCGGCAGTCTGACATTGCTAGGTGGCAACGCCATGGCGCAGCGTCGGATTGACCCGGCGGCCGGGGAAGCGGCACCCGCCGCGCTGGCCGGGGTGGTCGAATCAGGCGGCGTGTTCAGCGCGCCGATCTGCGGTTCGGAACGCCGCGAAGGCGTGGCGCGCTGCTTTGGCTGGATCGTGACCGACCGCGATGGGCGGCCGCTGGTGAACCAGGGCACAGCATCGCCCGGCGCGCGCAGCGCCAGCGCCATGGTCAGCGGGCTGACCCCCACCGATCTTCGTTCGGCCTACAAGATCACCGGCCAGGGCACCGCGAACCAAACCATCGCGATTGTCGATGCCTATGGCTATCCCAATGCCGAAGCCGATCTGGGCGTGTACCGTGCGCAGTTTGGCTTGCCCGCCTGCACCACCGCCAACGGCTGCTTCACCAAATACGATCAGGTTGCCGCGCATGTGACTCCCGGATCGCAGGTCTACCCGGCGTTCAATCCGGGGTGGGCGCAGGAAACCGCGCTCGATCTGCAGATGGCCAGCGCGATCTGCCCCGGGTGCAAGATCATCCTGGTCGAGGCCAACGATGCGTTCAGCAACAATCTGGCCGCTGCGGTCGACAAGGCGGCGGCGCGCGGCGCGATGGCGATCAGCAATTCCTATGGCGCAACCGAGGGCAGCTGGGCACTTAGCTGGAATTCGCACTACAACCATCCCGGCATCGCAATCACCGCCAGCACCGGCGATTCGGGCTATGGCCCGCAATTCCCGGCCACTTCGCCTAATGTCACGGCAGTTGGCGGGACGCACCTGACCCCCGCCGGCAACGCCCGCGGCTGGGCCGAAACTGCGTGGTCGCTTGGCGGCAGTGGTTGCAGCGCGGTGTTTGCGCGCCCCGCTTTCCAGACCCCGGCGATGGTGCCGAGCGCGCTCTGCCCCAAGCGCGCCGAAGCCGATATTGCGACAGTCGCCGATCCGGCGACCGGGGTGGCGGTCTACCTGCCGTTCTCGAGTTCGAGCGCCGGGTGGGCAGTGGCAGGTGGAACCAGCGCCAGCGCGCCGATGATCGCGGCGATGTTTGCGCTACACAAGGCCGCCTATGGCGACATGATCTACGATGCCGCCAGCATCTACCAAGGCAACGGCAGCGGACTGTTCGATATCGTTTCGGGTAGCAACGGGTCGTGCTCTGTCAGCGGGATGTGCAACGCCGGACCGGGCTATGACGGCCCGACCGGACGCGGCTCGCCCAATGGCGTTTCGCGTTTTGGCATGTGCAGCCCGCCCAGCGGCGGCGTGCCGACCTGCTGATTGGGACGGCTCAACTTGGCGGCAGCTTGGCCAGCCGCACCAGCGCCTCATCCAGCGCTTGCAGGAACCGTGAGCGATCGGCTTTGCTGAACGGCGCGGGGCCGCCAATCGCGGCTCCGCCCGGAACCCCGGCGCGCAGATCGGCCATGATTGCGCGGGTGGCCACCGCGCTGCCGATCGAGGCCGTGGTGAAAGGCTTGCCGGTGCCCGAGAGCACGGTGGCCCCAGCTTTGAGGCAGCGGTCGGCTAGCAGGATGTCTCCGGTGATCACCACGCTGCGCGGCCCCGCCTGCTCGGCAATCCAGTCATCGGCGGCGTCGAATGCGTCTGAAACGGTGACCTGTTCGATCAGCGGATGGGCCGGAACTCGCAGCCGCATGTTGCTGACCACGGCGACGCGGACCTGATGGCGGAAGGCGACCTTGTAGATCTCCTCCTTGACTGGGCAGGCATCGGCATCGACCAGAATGCGGAGTTGGGAAGCAGGCTGCGCGGCGAATTCCTGACAATCGTGGGACAGTTGGCCCGTCCCTACACCAATTTACCGCTGACCGAACGGAGCGATTGAAATGAAGGACTGTTCGCGCCGATTGCACCACACTTTCCAACCTGTCTTCAATGCGTTAGCTTGCTGGCCGAGTCACACGAGGAGGGGAGTGGGAGATGTTGCGCAATTTATCGGCCGAGTTTTTCGGCACGTTCTGGCTGGTGTTCGGGGGCTGCGGGTCAGCCGTGCTGGCGGCGGCTTTTCCTGAGCTGGGGATCGGGTTCGCCGGGGTCTCGTTGGCCTTTGGCCTCACGGTTTTGACCATGGCCTATGCCGTGGGCGGAATTTCGGGCGGGCATTTCAACCCGGCGGTTTCGCTGGGACTGGCCGTTGCCGGACGGTTCGGATGGAAGGACTTGCTGCCGTATTGGGCGGCGCAGGTGTTTGGCGCAGTGGCGGCCGGGGCGGCGCTCTATTGCGTGGCATCGGGCAAGGCCGACTGGACCCCGGGCGGGTTCGCCAGCAACGGCTTTGGTGATCTTTCGCCCGGCGGCTATTCGCTGCAGGCCGCGCTGCTGATTGAGGTGATCTTGACCGCCGGGTTCTTGGTGGTGATCCTCGGCTCGACCTCCATAGCGGTACCGGGCGGCTTTGCCCCGATTGCGATCGGGCTGTGCCTGACACTGATCCACCTGATTTCGATCCCGGTGACCAACACCTCGGTCAACCCGGCGCGCTCGACCGGCGTGGCCTTGTTCGCGCAGACTGGTGCGATGGGGCAGCTGTGGCTGTTCTGGATTGCACCGCTGGTCGGCGCGGCACTGGGTGCGTTGCTGTGGCGCTATCTGCTGGCACCTGAAGAATCGCTGCAGAACATCGGCGGGAAGACCGACTGACTCTCAGCCTTCGGTCTGATCGGCCGGGGCAGGTTGTTCAGTTGCAGGCGGTTCTTGCGAGGTGGCGGCGCGGTGGACGGTCACTGCCGCTGCGCTGCCAGCTGGCTCAAAACTGAGCTGTTCGGCGGGTGCGGGCTGCGCATAGGCTGCGGCATAATCGTAAGCCGCGCCGGGCATCGGTGGCAGCGCCAAGTGCGCGGCGCGTTCACGGTCTTGGGCTTCCAGCACCGCGCGGTACTGTGGTGAGTATTCGACCGGGAAGCTGTCGGGGCCGGTGATCACGCGGCCCTCGCCCGGATAGTGGGCGATCTGCGGCTGGCCGAGCGCCGCCAGCGCAGAACTGCGGGCCGGGCGCAGTTCGTTCGGAGTGGTTTCGGCCAAAACCAGCCCAACGATCAGGCTGGCGACGCACAAGGCGGCGATCTTGGCGGCATGTTGCTGCATGGTCCTGCTCCATCCGGGTCCTTGCCCCGAAAACGCCGGACGCGCGGATTGGTTCCGAGGTGCTCAGACCGGCTGGCGGTGCTTTGCAAAAGGCCAGTCGGTCACGCTGCCGGCCCACAAAGCCAGCCACACCAGCACTGGCTGCAAGGCAAAGCGCGGGCCGTGATACCACCAGCCCAGCGCGCGCCCGCCCAGCGCCACGTGGTTCAGCGCGTGGTTGATATTGGCCGGGAACACGCAGACGGCATAGAGCGCGAGCCCGATCCCGGCGGCACGGCGCAGGCGCGGAATCAGTGCGAGGGCGGCGGCGCCGGCAATTTCGGCCAGCCCGGTCAGCGCGATCACCAGTGCTGGGTGCGGGACCCAGCCGGGGGTGATCTGCAGAAACCCGCCAGGGGAGCGCAAGTGCGCGATTCCGGCGATCAGGTAGCCCAGCGCCAGCAGCCAGCGCAGAACCGCGCGCGCAAGGCTTTGCTGCGGCGGCGAGGCGAACACAGCAGAGGCGGCCAGCGGGGCGATCAGCCCCGCTTCATATTGTCGAGCCCGCTGACCACGCCGCCTTTTTGAGTCGGCTGCGAGGCGTTGTTTTTCTTGGGCTTTTCAGCCTTGGGTTTACGCGTTTCCTTGCTCGATTTCATCTGACCCTTGGCCATAACAGCGCTCCATCCGGGCAGGATGCCCGCACGCGGTGTGGCCCCGCGACCGCGCCTTGTCGACCGTTTTTGCGGCGTAGCTTGACCTTGCGGCGCGGCTGGGCATGGTGCAGCGGGGGAGGATCACGGGCATGGCAAAGAGTGTAAATGACCAGTCAGCAGGCCGCGTAGCCGCGGGTTGGCACGTGATGCTGGCGGCGGCGGCGCTGTACAATCTGCTGATTGGCGGCGTCGCGCTCGCGCTCGGTGCCGGGGTTGACAGCCGTATCACCGGACTGCTGGTCGGCTGTTTCGGGCTGGTCTACGCGCTGGCGGCCCGCGAGCCCGTGCGGTTCGCGCCGATGTTGTGGGTGGGCGTGATCGGCAAGCTGGGCGTAATCGCGCTGATGTTGCCACTGGTGCGCGCGGGCGCCGCCGCGCTGGGCACCGGGCTGGTGCTGCTGGGTGACGGCTTGTTCACGGTCGGCTTCATCGCCTTCCTGCTGCTGCACCGGCACGGGAAAGAGGAATTTTTGGCACATGGCTGATCGCTACATTCTCGCGCTCGACCAGGGCACCACCAGTTCGCGGGCGATCCTGTTCGATCACCGCGGTGCGATTGCGGGATCGGCGCAGCAGGAATTTGCGCAGATCTATCCGCAACCCGGCTGGGTCGAGCATGACGCCAGCGCAATCTGGACCAGTCAGCTAGCGGTGGCCCGCGAAGTGGTGGCTACAGCAGGGCTGGACGGCGGCGCGATTGCCGGGATCGGGATCACCAACCAGCGTGAAACCACGGTGGTGTGGGACCGCGCCAGCGGCGCTCCGGTCTACAACGCGATCGTCTGGCAAGACCGGCGCACTGCCGCCTACTGTGATCAGCTGAAGACTGCGGGCCACGCCGACCTGATCCAGGCCAAGACGGGCTTGGTGATCGATGCCTATTTTTCGGGGACCAAGCTCAAGTGGATTCTCGACAATGCGCCCGGCGCACGCCAGCGGGCGACGCGCGGTGAGCTGTGCTTCGGGACCATCGACACCTGGCTGCTGTGGCAGCTGACCGGCGGCGCGGTGCACGCGACCGACGTCTCCAATGCCTCGCGCACGATGCTCTGCAATATCCACGACCTCAGCTGG
Source organism: Novosphingobium sp. (assembly GCA_031410255.1). GTDB lineage: Bacteria > Pseudomonadota > Alphaproteobacteria > Sphingomonadales > Sphingomonadaceae > Novosphingobium. The sequence goes on from JANNYT010000007.1 coordinate 9,297, forward strand.
GATGATGAGCTGCTGGCGTTGCTCGATATTCCGGCGGCGGTCTTGCCGCAAATCCGCTCGAGCAGCGAGGTCTATGGTCACACCAGCCTGATCGCCGGCGGCGCGGCAATCCCGGTGGCGGGCATCGCCGGGGATCAGCAGGCGGCGTTGTTCGGGCAGATGTGCACCGCGCCCGGCATGGTCAAGAACACTTTTGGCACCGGCTGCTTCATGCTGATGAACACCGGGACCAGCGCGGTGGCCTCGGCTAACAACTTGCTCACCACGGTCGCCTGGCAAGTCGGCGGGGAGACGCATTATGCGCTGGAAGGCAGCGTGTTCATCGCCGGGGCAGTAGTGCAGTGGCTGCGTGACGAGCTGGGGATCATTGCCAGTTCGGGCGAGGTCGAAGCGCTGGCCGCCTCGGTGCCCGACAGCGACGGGGTCTATATGGTCCCGGCCTTTGCCGGACTGGGCGCGCCGCACTGGAACCAGCATGCGCGCGGCATGATCGCCGGGCTGACCCGCGGATCGTCCGCCGCGCATATTGCCCGCGCGGCGGTGGAGGCGATCGCCTATCAAGTCCGCGATGTGCTCAAAGCGATGGAGGCTGATGCCGGACGCCCGATTGCCGAGCTGCGGGTTGATGGCGGGGCCAGCGTCAACAACACGCTGATGCAATTTCAGGCCGATCTGGTCGATGCCCGCGTGGTCCGCCCGGTGATCACCGAAACCACCGCGCTGGGGGCGGCCTATTTGGCTGGCCTCGCCACCGGTTACTGGTCCGGGATCGCAGACATTTCAGCGCAGTGGCAGATCGACCAGGCGTTCGAGCCCGCCATCGATGCCGCCACCCGCGCCAGCCTTACGCGCGGCTGGCAGCGCGCGGTTAACGCCGCCAAGGCTTGGGCCGATGACCCCGGTTGAAGCGCTCCGTCAGCGTTTGCGGACGAATTCGGCGCGTAGCACCAGGCCCTTGATGCCAGGAAACTTGCAGTCGATTTCCTGCGCGTCGCCAGTTAGCCGGATCGATCTGATCACGGTTCCTTGTTTGAGCGTCTGCCCGGCGCCTTTGACCTCAAGGTCCTTGATCAAGGTCACCTGGTCACCATTGGCCAGCAGGTTGCCAACCGCGTCGCGCACTTCGGGCTGGTCCGCCGCCGCATGTCTGGCCGCCAGCGCTGATGCTGCCAGCCATTCGCCGCTTTCATCGTCATAGACATAGTCTTCGTCTTCATCTTCGCTGGGCATCGTGCACTCCTGTACTGGCCAAACCATGACAGGCGCGGACAAAATTGGCCACCGTTCTTGCTCCTGCGGACTCTGACCGGATAGGGAGTGCCATGAACACCGAGATCATCCGCCTTGGCCCGCAGCACCGCGCTGGCGCCGTGACAACCCTGGCGCAGGCCTTTCAGGACGATCCCTCGCTGAGCTGGTTGATCCCCGATCCTGCTGCGCGCCAGGCGCGGCTGCCGGCGTTCATGGGGCTGGTGTTCGATGAACATGTGCAGTTCGGGGTGATGCTCGGCACGCCGGATCTGGCGGCGGTGACGCTGTGGCGCGCGCCCGGCGCGATGCACCGGCATCAGGCGGTGTGGCATCCCGGCGCGCTGCGCTATGTGCCGATTTTCCGCAGCCGGTTGCCGCACGCGATCCGCACCGACGAGGCAATCCGCGCGCACTTGCCCAGTGAGCCGGGCTGGTTCTACCTCAAGTATGCGGCAGTGCGGCCAAGCGCGCAGGGCAAGGGACTGGGTGGCCGCGCGATCCGGGCTGGGCTCGCCGAGGCCGCTGCGCTGGGCGTGCCGACCATTCTGGAGACTGCCACGCCGTCCAATGTCAGTTTATACAAAAACCTTGGTTTTGCGCTGCGCAGCCAATGGCAAGTACCGCACGATGGCCCGCAATTCTGGACCATGCACAACCTCGAAACCGTAGGATGAGCGGCCCGGCGCGCCATACGCAGGCCTTCGTGATGATCACGATCCTGCTCGATGCGATGGGTTTCGGGCTGATCATGCCGGTGCTGCCACGGTTGCTGATGCGGGTCGGCTCGCTCAGTCTCGATCAGGCAATCGGGGTCGGCGCTTGGATGAGCCTGGCCATGGCGCTGGCCAGTTTCTTCGCCGCGCCGGTGCTGGGCAACTTGTCGGACGCCTATGGTCGCCGCAAGGTGCTGCTGATTGCGCTGGCCGGGATGGCCGCCAACTATCTGGTGCTGGCGCTGGCACAAAGTCTGGCGCTGATCGTGTTTGCGCGGGTGCTGACCGGGTTGTTCGGCGGTTCCTTTGCCCCGGCGCAAGCCGCCGTCGCCGATATCACCGCGCCGGAAACCCGCGCCAAGAGCTTCGGTCTGGTCTCGGCAGCGTTCGGGGTCGGGTTCGTGGCGGGGCCGGCGCTGGGCGGGCTGCTGAGCCAGTGGGGCGAGCGCACGCCGTTCTACGTTGCGGTTGCGCTGTCGGCGGCCAATTGCCTGTATGGACTGCTGCTGTTTCCCGAAACGCTGAAGCCTGAGTTGCGCCGCCCGTTCAACCTGTCCCGCGCCAATCCGTTCGGGGCGTGGCGCGTAGCTGCCGCGGCACCGGGGATGCGGCGGCTTGCTGTGGTGTTGCTGCTGTGGCAGCTCGCCAGTCTGGTCTATCCCTTGACCTGGAGCTTTTGGGGAATCGCGCAGCTGGGGTGGTCGGACAAGATGATCGGGGTCAGCCTCGCGGCAGTCGGCGTGGTCATCGCGCTCAGCCAGACCTTGCTGACCGGGCCGCTGGTGCGCCGCCTGGGCGAGCGCGGCGCGGCGCAGCTCGGATTGCTGGGCGCGGGGGCCGGGTTCATCGGCTATGCCTTTTGCTCCAGCACCGTGCTGGCTTTTGTCCTGATGGCAGCGGTGGCGCTGCAATCGCTGGTCCAGCCCAGCCTGATGGCCATGCTGTCGCGCCGCGCCAGCGCCGAAGCGCAGGGCGAGACGCAGGGCCTCGCGGCGATGGTGATGGGGCTGGGTTCGGTGCTCGGCCCGCTGGTGCTGGTCGCGCCGATGGCGTGGTTCACTTCCCCCGCCGCGCCGGTCCATTTCCCCGGCGCGCCGTTCCTGATCGCCGCGCTGTTCGCTGCGGCGGCCTGGACAGTACTGCGCACCACGCCGCAACGCCCAGCAAGCTGAAGCGGCGAGCTAGACCAGCGCCTGCCAAACCAGCCGCAATCCCAGCGCCACCATCAAACAATAGATGATCGTATAGAATCGCGCCGCGTCGATCCGGCGAATCAGCCAGACCCCGGCCCAGGTTGAGGCAATTGCCAGGGGCACCAGCAAGGCGGCGGCGATCAGGATCTCGCGGGTGAACGATCCGAGCAGGATGTAGCTGGGCACCTTCATCCAGTTCATCGCCGCAAAAGTGATCGAACTGGTGCCAACGAAGGTCTGGTGCGGCAAACGGCGCGGGGTGACCCACATCTGGAACGGCGGCCCCCCGGCATGGGCGATCTGGCTGGTGAAGCCGCAGGCGACGCCAAACAGCGTGCCGACCCAGCCGGGCGAGTTCGACGGCGCAACCACCCGCCCACCGAGTTCCAGCCACAAGCGGTACAGCCCGAATGCGGCAGTAATCAGCCCCAGCACCAGCAGCAGCTTGGCCTCGGGCACACTCGCCGCCAGCAGCGCCGCCAGCACGATCCCGGCGAGTGCGCCGGGCAGCATCCAGGCGATGATCCAGCCATCCCAGCTGCGCCGGAATGACCAGACGCTGACCACGTCCTGCACGATCAGCACCGGCAACAGCAGCGCCGCCGCGGTCACCGGCGGCATCGCCAGCGCGACCAACGGCGTGGCCAGCGCGCCCAGCCCGGAAAACCCGCCTTTGGCCAGCCCGAGGATCACCACGGCCAGCAAAGTCAGCCCCAGCGTGAGCGGATCGGCGAGCAAATGCATGGCCGCCCTGCTGCCCGATTTGCAGCTGGGCGCAAAGCCTGCGCGGCGGCTTGTCCCCACCGTTTGCGCGCGGCAAAATAGGCCCGGTTTTCAGTGGCAGGGAGTTCTTCGTATGACCAATCAGGTCGCGGCGGGCATCGGCGCTTCGGTTGCAATGGGTGCGGTACCTTCGCGGGCCGGGCCACGCGTGCCGTTGAAAAACAACGCTCCGAGCGCAGCCAGCGCCAGCACCAGACTGATCACCAGAACGTAGCGTACCCCTTGTCCGGTTTCGCCGGCGCGAGCTTGCTCAGTAGTCACGTGGACTTCTTCGTTCTCTTGAACCATGGCACCAGTCTCCGCTTGATCGCTCAGCACTGTAACCCGCCGCGCCAAGCTTGGTTCCACTCGACCTGCCCGCCGCGCAGCGCTAGGCTGCTGCAAATTGCCGAACAGGAGCCAGACCAATGCGCCATCCTTTGCTGCTCGCCAGCGCGCTCGGCGCACTGCTGAGCGTCTCTGCCTCGCTGCCGGCGAAGCCCCCGCAGACCCCGGCGCAAGTGGCCGAAGCGGCGCTCGCTGCATCGCCGGTCTGGGATGGCCACAATGATGTGCCCGAACAGCTGCGGGACCGGCGCGGCAATGTGCTGGGTGATTTCGATTTCCGCGACACCACCGGCACCGCCGATCCGGCCAAGGGCATGGGCGCGATGCAGACCGACCTGACCCGGATGCGCGCGGGCCACATGGGCGGGCAGTTCTGGTCGGTCTATGTCTCGGCCAATCTGACCGATCAGCAAGCGGTGCAAGCCACGCTCGAGCAGATCGACGTAATGAAGCGGGTGATCGCGCGCTATCCGGGCGATCTGCAGTTCTGCATCGACAGTGCCTGCGTCCAAGGCGCGTGGAAACAGCACAAGATCGCCTCGCTGCTCGGCATGGAAGGCGGGCACTCGATCGGCGGCAGTCTGGCGGTGCTGCGCCAGATGTATGTGCTGGGCGCGCGCTATATGACGCTTACCCATTTCAAGAACACCGCCTGGGCCGATAGCGCCACCGATGCGCCAGTCCACAATGGCCTGACCCCGCTGGGCAAGGATGTGGTCCGCGAAATGCAGCGGCTGGGGATGCTGGTCGATCTGGCGCATGTCTCGGAAAAAACCATGCTCGATACCTTGGCCATCGCAGGCGCGCCGGTGATCGTCAGCCATTCCAACGCCTATGCGCTCAACCCGCACCCACGCAATGTTACCGATGCGGCGCTTGATGCGATCAAGGCCAATGGCGGGATCGTGATGGTCAACTTCTACCCGCCGTATGTGCTCGAGGCTGGCCGGCTGTGGAGCGCCGAGCGTGACGCTGCCGAGGCCCGTTTCAAGGCGCTCAACCGCGGCAGTCCGGCCGGGGCCAAGGCGGCGCTGACGCAATGGGATGCGGATCACCCGATGCCGCGCGGATCGATCAAGGATGTCGCCGATCATATCGACTATATCGCCAAACGGATCGGGGCAGATCATGTCGGACTGGGCGGCGATATGGACGGGATCGAGGTGACGATCGCGGGTCTGGAAGACGTTTCGAAATACCCCGCCTTGTTCACCGAACTGGCATCACGCGGCTGGAGCCAGGCCAACCTCGAAGAGCTCGCCAGCCGCAACCTGCTGCGCGTGCTCAAGACCGCCGAAACCTATGCTTATGCGCACCGGGGCGATGCACCGTTTGAGAACGCAACGTTTTTCTAGCTTTTCGGGACCAGCTTGACCTCGAACAGCACGGGCCATTCCTTGCCGGTGAAGTACAGTTTACGAGCGCGGCTATCCCAGGCGATGCCGTTAGCCACCTGGTTCTGCCCGAACTTGCCGGCTTCGCGGTGCAATTGGGTCAGGTCGATCAGCCCGACCACCTTGCCGCTGCGCGGGTCGATTTTCACCACATAATCGGTCTGCCACACATTGGCGAGGATCTGGCCGTTTACCCATTCGAGCTCGTTGAGCATGCTGAGCGCGCGGCCCTGCACCGTCACCTTGAGCGTGCGTTTGACCGAGAAAGTGCGCGGATCGACAAAGCGCAACGTGTCGGTGCCGTCCGACATCACCAGCTCGGTCCCGGTGCTGGTCAGCGACCAGCCTTCGCCGTCATATTTGAAACTGCCGAGCCGCTTGAAGCCCTTGCGGCTCCAGCGGTAACCCACCCCGTCCTGCCAGGTCAGGCTGAGGATCTGGCCGTTCCACGGCGCAATTCCCTCGCCAAATAGCGGCGGTGGGATCGTGACCGAGCGGAGCACCTTGCCGGTCTTGAGATCGACTTGCCGCACCGAAGAGCGGCCGACTTCGCCGGTGCTTTCGAACATTTGCCCGGCATCAATGAACAGCCCCTCGGTATAGGCCTGCGGATCGTGCGGGAAGCGCGCGGTGGCGACGGCAACTTCGACGGCAATAGCTTCAGGCGCAGGGCCCTGCTGCGCGGCCAGCGGGGTCACCGCCAGCAGCACTGCAACCAAGCGCAGCACGGGACCAAGCCGCAGCATCAGTCGCGCAGCAGCTCGTTGATGCCGGTCTTGGCGCGGGTTTGCGCATCGACCTGCTTGATGATCACCGCGCAGGCCAGCGACGGGCCGGGCGAGCCATCGGCCAGCGGTTTGCCGGGCATGGCGCCGGGTACCACCACGCTGAACGGGGGGATGTGGCCGGTGATGACTTCGCCCGTTTCGCGATAGACGATCTTGCTGGTGGCGGTGATGAACACCCCCATCGCCACGACGCAGCCTTCGCCCACGACCACGCCTTCGACGATCTCTGAGCGCGCGCCGATGAAGCAATTGTCACCGATGATCGTCGGATTGGCCTGCATCGGTTCGAGCACTCCGCCGATCCCGGTTCCGGCGGAGATGTGGCAATTCTTGCCGACTTGCGCGCACGAACCGACCGAGCCCCAGGTATCGATCATCGTCCCATCGCCGATGTGCGCGCCGATGTTCACGAAGCTGGGCATCAGCACCACATTCTGGCCGATATGAGCGCCGCGCCGCACGATCGCGCCGGGCACTGCGCGAATCCCTGCCGCGCGGAACCGCGCCGCATCCCAGCCGGTGAATTTGAGCGGGACCTTGTCGAACGACGGCGCGCCGGCCGAGCCATAAATCATCACCGCATTGTCATTGAGCCGGAATGACAGCAGCACTGCCTTTTTCAGCCACTGGTTGACCTGCCAGCCGCCTTTTCCATCGGGCTCGGCCACCCGCGCGGTGCCCGCATCGAGCAGCGCCAGCGCGGCATTGACCGCATCGCCGACCGCGCGATTATCCGCGGTGAGCGTTTCGCGCTGATCCCAGGCCGCTTCGATCGCGCCAGACAGTTCGGCAGACATCCAGAAATCTCCTTCGCGGCCAAATCTCTTCCGCAGGGGCGGACTATCGCCCCATTTTGCATCGGGCAAGCGCGGCCATTGCGCAATGACTTAGAAAGTTGCCGTTAAGCATAGGCGTGGCATGATGCAGACTGTGGTAAGCTGCAACGGCTGCAATTTGCCAAGGTTCAGGGATCGCTTCATGACCACTTCGCTGTTCGGGCAGGCCCGCGTGCACATGGGCCTTGCAATTGCGTCATTCGCGCTGATTGCCGGTTGCGGCGGCGGCGGGGTCGGTTCGACTCCAGCGCCAACCCCAGTGCCGACCCCAACTCCGAGCCCGACCCCGACGCCGGTCCCAACGCCTACGCCCACGCCAACCCCGACCCCGACGCCAACCCCCACTTCGGTGTTCATCACCAGCGAATACAACCGCTCGACCGGTCCGGCGCAGCACGGCGCGATCACCGCCTGGACCGCCGGGATCACCGGCACCGGGGTGACCATCGGCATCGTTGACACCGGGATCGACACCAGCAATCCTGAGTTTTTGGGCCGCATTACCGCCAGTTCGCGCGATGTCGCGGGCAGCCGGGGCTTGACCAACGCCGACAGTGATCACGGCACCAGCGTGGCATTGGTCGCGGCCGGCGCGCGCGACAATGTCGGCGTGGTCGGGATCGCCTTCACCGCCAATATCGCGATGTTCCGCGGCGACAGCATCGGCACTTGCGCCACCGCCGATCCGGCCAAGCCCGACAGCGGCTGCACTTTTTCCGACAACAATATCGCCGCCGGGGTCAACGCCGCAGTCGCTGCGGGGGCCAAGGTCATCAACCTTTCGCTGGGCGGATCGCCGCCCAATTCCACCTTGCGCGCGGCGATTGCCAATGCGGCGGCCAATGGCGTGGTGGTGGTGGTTGCGGCTGGCAATGATGGCGATTCGACCGATCCGGCGGTCGATCCCAACAACCCCGATCCGCTCGCCGCCGGGCTGCGCGCAGCGGGCAACGGCAATGTCATCATCGCGGGCTCGGTCGACAAGAACAACGTCATCTCTGCATTCAGCAACAAGGCCGGCAGCGAAGCGGTGTGGTACCTGGCCGCGCGCGGTGAGCGGGTCTGCTGCGTATACGAAAACGGCGTGCTCAAGGTCGTGACCAATCCCGATGGCTCGCAGTCGGTCTATGTCTTTTCGGGCACCAGCTTTGCCGCCCCGCAGATTTCAGGCGCGGTCGCGCTGCTGCTGCAGGCCTTCCCCAACCTGACCGCGCCGCAAGTGGTCGATCTGCTGCTGCGCACCGCCACCGATGGCGGCGCAGCGGGCACCGATCCGATCTATGGCCGCGGGATCCTGAGCATTACCAAAGCCTTCGCGCCGCAAGGCACCACCGCCATTGCGGGGTCAACCGTCGCGATCCCGTTGGGCGATTCCACCGTGGTCACCTCCGCGCCGATGGGCGATGCCGGGTCCAAGACCAAAGCCTTCGGCACAATCATCCTCGATGGCTATCAGCGCGCCTATCACTATGACCTCAGCTCTGGCCTGCGCAGCGCGCAAGTGCCGCCGCGATTGGCGCCGGCGCTGGAAGGCGAGGTACGCCGGGTCAATCTGGGCAATGACCGGCTGTCGCTGTCATTCTCAGTCGATGCCAAAGGCCGGATCGCGCGGCTGCCGTGGCAGGGCCCGCTGCATCTGACAGCGCAGGATGCCGATCAGGCCCGGGTGCTGGCCGGGCGCGTGGTGGCGCGAGTCGCGCCAGGCTCGCAGCTCGCTTTCGCTTTCTCGCAAGGGTCCGACTCCTTGGTGGCGCAATTGGCCGGGCGCGGCCAGCCCGCGTTCCTGATCGCCCGCTCGCCGGGCGACGATCAGGGCTTTATGCAAGAAGACCAGCTGAGTTTTGCCTGGCGCCAGCAAAGCGGCGCGTGGGGAATCGGCGTCAATGCCGAGCATGGCAATGCGATGTCCGCCGCGCCGGTGTGGAGCAGTGCGAGCGGGCTCGCGCGGCGCAGGTATGATGCGGCGGATCGCTATGGCCTCAGCCTTGATCGCCGCCTCGGCAATCTGAAGCTGGGCCTAGGGGCAAGCTGGCTGACCGAACGCAAGGCAATCCTCGGCGCGCGCGTCAATGAAGGGTTTGGCGGCGGCGGCGCGGATACCCTGTTTCTCGATGCCAGCGGCGAATGGCAACCGGTGCCCGGCTGGCGGCTGGGCGCGGCCTGGCGCAGCGGCTTTACCACGCCTCGCGCGGGCGGCTCGATCGCGGCGGGCGGGCGGCTGGTGACCTCGGCTTGGTCGCTCGATGCCGGGAAGGCGGACCTGTTCAAACGCGGCGACCTGCTGGCGCTGCGCGTATCCCAGCCGCTGCGGGTCGATCGCGGCGGAATCGCGTTCAATCTGCCGGTCGATTACAGCTATGCGACGCTGCAGCCCACTTTCGAAACCTCGCTGCTGTCACTCACCCCGCAAGGACACGAAATGGACGGCGAACTGGTCTGGCGCGGCTCGCTGTGGACCGGCGCGGCGATGCTCAGCCTGTTCTACCGTACCGACCCCGGACATTACGTCAGCTTGCCCGATGACAAGGGCGTGGCGGCTAGCTGGAGCAAGAGTTTTTAGTTTGTTAGGTGCGCTATTTGCATCCGCAAATAGCTTTGCAACACCG
>JANNYT010000008.1:0-17229 GCA_031410255.1 Novosphingobium sp.
GGCGGCAAAAGCGGCGCGGTGCAGGCCAAGATCGCCGAGCAGATGGAGGCGGCTGCGACCGCGCTCGATTTTGAAAGCGCGGCGATGCTGCGCGACCGGCTGCGCGCTGCGACCTTCATTCAAGGCAGCCAGGCGATCAACGCCAGCGGGCTGGGGGATGCCGACGTGTTCGCGATTGCAGCGCAGGGCGGGCACTGCGGGGTGCAGGCGTTTTTCATTCGTGGCGGCCAGAATTGGGGGCACCGGGCGTTCTTCCCGGCGCATACCGAGGGGCTGGACGAGGCCGAGGTGCTGACCAGTTTTCTCGCCCAGTTTTATGAAGATGTGCCGCCGCCGCGCACCATTCTGGTCGATCGCGCGCTGCCCGAAGCGGATTTGCTGGCCGAAGCCTTGGCTGGTGCGGCGGGCGGCAAGATCGAGATTTCGGTGCCCCAGCGCGGCGACCGGCGGCGCTTGATCGAGCAGGCGCGGCGCAATGCCGTTGAAGCGCTGGAGCGGCGCCAGGCCGAAAGCGGAACCAAGGCCCGGCTGGGCCGCGAACTCGCCGAATTCCTCGAACTGCCCGAGGTGCCGCAGCGGATCGAGGTATACGACAACAGCCATATCCAGGGCAGCAATGCGCTGGGCGCGATGGTGGTGGCGGGGCCTGAGGGCTTCATCAAGGGCCAGTACCGCAAATGGAACATTAAGACGGCGCAGACCAATGATGACTTCGGGATGATGCGCGAAGTGTTCGGGCGCAGGTTCGCGCGTGTTCAAGACGAGGACCCTGATCGTGACAGCGGCACCTGGCCCGATCTGGTGCTGATCGACGGCGGCAAGGGCCAGATGAGCGCAGTCAAGGATGCGCTGGAGGAACTGGGGATCGAGGATGTGCCCTTGATAGCGATTGCCAAGGGTCCGCACCACGGGCGCGACGGGCGCGAGGTGTTCCACTTTCCCGATGGACGCGAGAAGCAGCTACCGGTCAATTCGCCGCTGCTGTTCCACCTCCAGCGGCTGCGCGATGAGGTCCACCGCTTCGCCATCGGCGCGCACCGTGACAAGCGCAGCCGGGCGATCACCGCCTCGCCGCTCGATGAAGTGCCCGGCATCGGCCCGGCCCGTAAACGGGCGCTGCTGCTGCATTTCGGCACCGCCAGCGGGGTCCGCGCGGCGGGGCTGGAAGACCTGCAGCGCGCGCCCGGAGTGAGCGCAGCAGTGGCGCAGGCGGTTTACGATTTCTATCATCCGGGCGGGTAGCCCCCGGGAAACCAGCTCGCCTGCTATACCGTCCCCGCCAGTACAGAAAACGGGTGACCAAACCAGCCAGGCGCTTGGCTTGAGCAGCGGGCAGGCTCTATCGTTTTATTATCGAGCTTTGAAACCATATCGCGTGGCGTTCGTTTGGAAGCTACGGGAGGAATTCATAACTTATGTCAACGGTGCCGCCGATCCTTGTCGTCGAAGATGACGTATTGATCCGCATGAGCTTGGTTGAAGCCTTGCAGGCGGGCGGGTTCACGATCGAAGAGAGCGGCGATGGCGCGGCGGCAATTGCCCAAATCGATGACACAGCTGACCTTCAGGGATTGATCACCGATATCCGGCTGGGCAGCGGCCCCAATGGCTGGGAAGTCGCCCACCATGCGCGCCGCAAGTTTCCCAATCTGGCCGTGGTTTACGTCACTGGCGACAGTTTGGCTGACTGGACTTCAGAAGGCGTCCCCAACAGTTTGATTTTGCAGAAACCTTATGCCGATGCGCAATTGATGACTGCGATTTCCAGTCTGTTGATCGTTGCAGTTCCGCAGATCGTCCGCGAAGATCCACTGGTCGATTAGATGACGGGGCCTGAACTATCGGTGGTATCTTTGGAAAGGCTTGAGCGTCCTAGACGGCGCAACTGGCAACCGGGTATGGCTTTCGCTTCGCGAGTCTCCGGTCTCCGAAGGCTCCGGCCATGGAATTTTTTACGCCGTTAAAACCCGAACGCTCGCCCAGCATTGGCATGGCTCTGGTCATGTCTTCTGCTACTCCCCTACTGCTGCTGAGTGAACAACTTGTCATAAAAGCTGCAAGCGAGACGTTTTGCCGCGCCTTCGATTTGCGCATTGAAGCCGTCGTCGGCACGCAGATTTTTGAGCTGGGCGAGGGCGAATGGAACAAGCCGCAGCTGCGATCGCTGCTTGAGGCAACGGCCAGCGGGCGGGCCGCGATTGACGCCTATGAGTTTGAGCTGAAGCGCGCGGGTAAACCGGATCGGATCCTGGTCCTGCACGCGCACGTGCTCGACCACGACGATACCGAAGAGCTGCGGCTCGTGCTGGCCGTTGCAGACATCACCGCGATGCGCGATTCACAGCACGAAGTGCGCGTGGAAGCCGATAAGAACGACGCGCTGATCCGTGACAAGCGGGTGCTGCTACAGGAACTGAACCACCGCGTGGCGAACAGCCTGCAGATCATTGCCAGCATCCTGATGCAGCGCGTGAACAAAGCCCAGTCGGAAGAAACCCGCGGGCATTTGCGCGATGCGCATCACCGGGTCATGTCGATTGCGACACTGCAACGCCTGCTGGCCTCAACCGCGACCAATCAGGTGGCGTTGCGCCCTTATCTGACCGATTTGTGCGCGAGCATCGGGGCGTCGATGATTTCCGATCCGACCAAGCTGTCGTTGAACGTTACCGCCGACGATAGCGCGATGACCCCTGACAGTTCGGTGAGCCTGGGGCTGATTGTGACCGAACTGACGATCAACTCGCTCAAGCACGCATTTCCGGATGTTGCACAGTCCGGCCGGATTGACGTGACGTTCGCTGGCAGCGCTGCGGGCTGGGTGTTGACCGTGGCTGACGATGGACTTGGTTTGCCGGCGGATCGTACAGCATCAAAGCCGGGCCTCGGCACCGGGATCGTTAACGCTCTCGCCGGGCAGCTCGGCGCAACCGTTGTGGTTACCGATAACATCCCTGGAACCACGGTGACCGTTTCATGTTTGGCGGCCAGCGCGACAAAGACTGCGAGCGAAGCAATTTGAAGGCGGGCTTTGCTTTGCGGCCAGCAGTGCGGTTGCCCCGGTTTATCAGATCTTGGGTATCACCTTCCGGATCATCCCTTCTTGCGCCACACTGGCCACCAGGCGCCCGTCGCGGGTGAACACCCGCCCGCGGTTAAACCCGCGTCCGCCGCCGCTCCATGGGCTGTCGGTGGCATAAAGCAGCCATTCGTCAGCGCGGAACGGCTCGTGGAACCAGATTGCATGATCGAGGCTCGCGCTTACCACTTCGCCGCGGGCCCAGCTGAGGCCGTGCGGCAGCGCGCAAGTGCCAAGCAGCGTCATGTCGCTCGCAAAGGCAAGAATTGCGCGGTGGACGCGCGGGTCGTCGGGCAAGGTATCGACTGCTTTGAACCACGAATGTGAGCGGGGCGGGGCAGCAACCGGATTCATCCAATGCCGCCCTTCGACCGCACGCATTTCGATCGGACGGGGATCGAGGAAGTGGCGCTGCGCCTCGGGGCGGGCTTTTGCCGCAAACCGGCGCCTTACCTCCGTTTCAGGCTCCAACTCCTCAGGTGGTGGCACGATGGGCATTTCAGCGTCAACGTGATGCAGGCCTTCTTCATGCTTCTGAAAACTGGCTGTCAGGCTGAAAATCGGGCGACCTTGCTGGCTCGCCACGACCCGGCGGTTAGAGAAACTGCCACCGTCGAAATCGCGCTCAACTTTGTAGTCGGTCTCGTGCTCCTCGCTGCCCCCTCGCAGGAAATAGGCATGAAGCGAATGCGCGGGGCGCAGTGGATCAACTGTCAGTTCGGCCGCGCACAGCGCCTGCGCGATGACTTGCCCGCCGAACACCCGGCCCACCCCGCCGCGCTTTTTGCGGCCGACGAAATGGTCGTCGCCCTGCGGCTTGACCTCAAGCAGTTTGACCAAGCCTGCTACGAGCTGTTCGGGAGTTCGTTCACTGTCCATCGTGTGCCTTTGCTGTGCACACGGCAGGGCGTCAACGGCGATTTAGGTGATCGGTTAAACCGGATCGACAATCCTTGCTGGATTGCGCCCCAGCTCGGCGCGGAGCAGGTGGGCGAACAACGCGCGGCGCAGCTTGCCGCCGATGGCGATCGAGAGCCGCCCCAGCGGCCGCCGTTCGCGCCAGATATGGTCAATCATCGGATGATCTGCTGCGGCGCAGCTATCGCACCAGGCAATATCGTCGCGGTCCAGCAGAGCCAGATTTTCACGCTGGATCAGCACGCCGGGCGAAAACCGCGCATAGCGCTCGTCGAACGCGGTCTTGTACGAATAGGCCCCTGGGGGCGTGATAAAGTTGGCCAGCATGGCGATTGGCTCGTCATCCAGCGACAGCGTCAGCCGTTCCAGCCGCCCGCGCGCCGCCGCGCCAAACAATGCTTCCTTGAACATCCGGCTGGTGGTCTGGTGCGAGGACAGCGCCGATCCTTGCGCGCCTTTCCAGCCCGAATGTTCGAGCGCCATGAAGTCTTCCACCCAGCGCGCCAACTGCGCATCGTCGCTGCGGCGCTCAAACTTCAGCGCACCCAGTTCGGACAGCCGGGTGTATTGGCGGCGCAATTCCTTACGCTTCTTGCCCGACATGCTGGTTTCGAAATAGTCCTGCGGTGATAGGTCAGAGGCGAGCATTGCACGCTCCTCGCGGTGGACCAGCGCGGCGCCGCGGCCTTGCTCGGTCAACACGGTTTGCAGCGCGCGGTGCAGCGGGCCGTCCAGCGGCATGTGCAGCAAGTGCAGGAACAGCGCCCGCCCGGCGTTTTTGTCGGCCCAGTCCAGCACCGCGCGCCAGAACGGCTTTTCCAGCCCGCGCGCCACCAGCGGCTGGCCCAGAAAGCAATTGGGGTGCGACCAGCCGGCCAAGTGCGGGATTGGCCAGCGATAGTACCGGCTCAGCGATTCCAGCGGCATGATTCCGGCCAGATCGCCGCCGACTTCGACCCGCAGCAGCTTGACCTTGCCGGCCGGATCGTGCGCCCGCAGCGCCGCCAGCATGTACCAGCTTTCGTGGAACGGATTGGGCTCGCTCGCGAATTGCGCCAGTGCGTCCCACGCCAGCCGTGCTTCGGGCGCGTCCATCGCCTGCCAGCTGACCGGACGGACAACAATTGCAGGCACAGTCAGAGCATCAGCGGCAAGCTGCTCCGAAGCAGTCGATGATTGCGCTGTGCTCGCCAAGCAGCCGGGCCCCTCCGCGCAGCGCACCATGCGCCGCGCGGGGTTGGGGTTAGCGCTGAAAAGCCAAGGAATGGCTAACGCGGCGCTAACCGCGCGCAATCAGCTGCGGGGCGGCGGGGCCTTGTCGCTGTCGCTGGCCAGGTACGCCGGGTTGAACCGGGTCAACCAGGCCAGCGCCTCTTCGATCCACTGGATGTGGACGTCATCATAAGGCAGGTTATGCGTGCCCTTGGGCTGGACGATATAGCGGTAATCGGTGCCCTCGACCTTGCCCGAACGCTTGAGCCCGGCCACCAGCGTGCGCGATTGCTCCATCGGAATGCGCGCGTCGCGCTCCCCCGCCACGATCAGGATCGGCGCCCACTTGCCATCGGTGTTGCGCGCCGGGCTGATGCCCTCCGGATCGTCTGACGTCGCCTGAAAACCGCTGTTGAACTTGCCCAGGTGCGTAGCATCCCACTTGTTCATCAGCGGCATGTCATAGACCCCGGCGCCCGAAATGGCGCATTTCCACAGCGCCGGATCGCGCTGCGCCCCGCGCGCCGAGGCATAGCCGCCGTAAGACCAGCCCATTATGCAGGCGCGCTTGGGATCGATGATTCCCTGGGCGGCATAGGAGTTGAGCACGTCGGTCAGATCGTCCTGCATCCGCTTGCCATAGCCGCCGGGCGCGCGGCCCATCTGTTCGAAGGCCTTGCCGTAACCACCCGAGCCGCGATAATTGGGCTGGATCACCACATAGCCAGCCTCGGCCATGGGCTGGTTCCACGGTTCAGCTGCATTGGTGGCGCTTTCCACCCCGAACGGTCCGCCGTGCGGCATGATGATCACCGGCAGCGCCTTGCCGCTGCGGTGGCGCGGATAAGTGACGATAACTTGCAGTTTCACCCCATCGCTGGCGGTGACCCATTCGGCCTTCACGGTATTGAGCTGCGAATCCTTGAGTGCGGTCCGCGCCCAGTTGAGCAGCTGGATCGAGGCGGCTTTGGCGTCGTAAAGGTAAAACGCACCGGCTTTTGACTTGCCGCCGGCGTAGATGATGAAGCGGTTGCGCGAACGATCCGAATCAACCACCCGGGCTTCGCCAGCGCCGAAGATTTCGTCCATGTAGCCTTGGATTTCGTTCATTTTGCCGTTGGTGTAGAAGTTGCGCATCTCACCATCGAAGGTCTGATAACCGAGCACTTCGCGGTCGTCGTAGTCAGTGATCACGCCTTGGACATCGAACCCCGGGGTCGCATAGACCGGTTCGGACATCTTGAGCGTGTTCATGTCGATCTTGTAGACCTTCGAGAACCCGTCATTGCGAGAGATTGCATAAGCCGTGTCGGTGCCGGGAATGAGGATCTCAGGCACAGGCGGGCCGCCGGTAAACGTCTTGTCGGCTTCCTTGAAGACCGTGCGGAACGATTCCTTGGCATTCGAGCGATAGAGCATCTGGAACTTGCCGTTATCGCGGTTGCTGTTGAATCCTCCGCGCACAACCCCGTCGGAATCGGCGAACCAGCCTTGAACGATCGGATTGGTGCGCTGAACGATCGAGAACTCGCCGGTAGTCGCCGAAACCTTGACCACTTCGGGCAGGCCCCAGCGCTCGGTCGAGCCGGTCACGGCGGTGCGTTCGAGCAGGTATTCGCCCTTGGTGTGATCGATATAGAGGATTCGTGTGGCATTGCCGCCCGCTCCGCGCCAGGCCTGTTGGACCAGCTTCCCAGTGGAGACATTGTACGACACCAGCCGCCCGAAATCGCCGATTCCGCTGCCCAGATCCTCGCGGCTGAGGATGGTCATCACGATGTTGTCGCTGCCGACCCAGCGGAAGGTCGCCATGGTGCGATCACCCGATTCGCGCGCCTCGTCCGCCTGCAGGATCGGCTTGGCGGGTTTGGAAGGATCGGTAAGATCCTTGACCACCAGCAGCTCTTTGCCGTTGCTGCCGGCCAGATAAGCGAGCTTGGTGCCATCGGGCGAAATCCGCGGACCGCGCATATTGGGCTTCTTGACGAAATCACCGACCGGGATCTGGCCTGAAATTGCCTGACTGGTGGCCGTGTCGGCTGCTGCCACGGTGGCCCCGGGCAGCGCCAGCCAAGTCAGGGCTGACATCCCCACGGCGAGCGCGGTCAATCGTTTCGCTGAGAAATTCTGCAGTTTCATCAAGGACCCCATTGTTTTGAACAGCGCAGCCCCTGCGCGTCGGCGCGGACTGCGTAACTGCCGCTGAAAATAGAACAAATGCCGGTGCCGTCAACGAAAACCCCGCCCGGATTGCTCCAGGCGGGGCTTCGATTTAACCAGATCAGGTTGCTCAGTGTGCGGCGAGTGCCGCCAGCAGCAGCAGTGCCACGATGTTGGTGATCTTGATCATCGGATTGACCGCCGGACCCGCCGTATCTTTGTACGGATCGCCCACGGTATCGCCGGTGACCGCAGCCTTGTGAGCTTCGGAACCCTTGCCGCCGTGGTTGCCGTCTTCGATGTACTTCTTGGCATTGTCCCATGCGCCGCCGCCCGAAGTCATCGAGATCGCGACGAACAGCCCGCCGACGATCACGCCCAGCAGCAGTGCGCCCAGTGCCGCAAAGCCCTGTGCCTGCCCGGCAATCGCCGTGATCACGAAGTAGACCACGATCGGTGCCGCGACTGGCAGCAGCGACGGTACGATCATTTCCTTGATCGCCGCCTTAGTCACCAGATCGACCGTGCGGGCATAGTTGGGCTTGCTGGCGTAAGTCATGATGCCCGGATCATTGGCGAACTGGTCGCGCACGTCCTTCACCACTTCGCCCGCCGCGCGGCCTACCGCGGTCATGCCCATCGAACCAAACAGGTACGGCAGGAGCGCGCCGAGCAGCAGCCCGACGATGACGTAGGGGTTCTCAAGGCTGAAGTTGACCGTCAGCTGCGGGAAGAA
Source organism: Novosphingobium sp. (assembly GCA_031410255.1). Classification (GTDB taxonomy): domain Bacteria; phylum Pseudomonadota; class Alphaproteobacteria; order Sphingomonadales; family Sphingomonadaceae; genus Novosphingobium. The sequence continues at coordinate 8,106 of JANNYT010000008.1, forward strand.
CTCCTTGAGGTCGGTGGTATAGGCGGCAAACAGCACCAGCGCGGCAAGGCCGGCCGATCCGATTGCATAGCCCTTGGTCACCGCCTTGGTGGTGTTGCCCACGGCGTCGAGCGCGTCGGTCTTCTTGCGCACATCGTCATCGAGCCCCGCCATTTCGGCGATGCCCCCGGCGTTGTCCGTAACCGGGCCGTAAGCATCGAGCGCCACGACCATCCCGGCCAGCGCCAGCATCGCAGTGGCGGCATAGGCAATGCCCATGAGCCCGGCGAGCTGGTATGCGATGATGATCCCAGCGCAGATCACCAGCGTGGGCAAGGCGGTCGATTCCATCGAAATCGCCAGACCCTGGATCACGTTGGTGCCGTGGCCGGTTTCCGAAGCCTTGGCGATCGAGCGGACCGGGCGATAGTTGGTGCCGGTATAGTATTCAGTGATCCAGATGATCAGCCCGGTGATGACCAGGCCGACAACGCCGCAGTAAAACAGCGTCTGTCCGGAATAGCTCTGCGTACCGATGGGGGCCTTCATGTCGCCGCCCAGCGCATAGCTGATTGCCCACCAGATGGCGGGAACCGAGAGCGCTGCGGTCAGCAGGAAGCCCCGGTACATGGCGCCCATGATGTTGTTCGACTTGCCCAGTTTGACAAAATAAGTGCCGATGATCGAAGTGATGATGCAGACGCCGCCAATCAGCAGCGGCAAGCTCATCAGCTGCATCAGGTTGGTCGCATCCTTTAGCAGCAGCGCGGTCAGCACCATGGTCGCACCGATGGTGACCACGTAAGTCTCAAACAGATCGGCGGCCATCCCGGCGCAATCGCCGACATTGTCACCAACGTTATCGGCGATAACCGCCGGGTTGCGAGGATCGTCTTCGGGGATCCCGGCTTCGACCTTGCCGACCAGATCGGCGCCGACGTCTGCAGCCTTGGTAAAGATACCGCCGCCGAGCCGCGCGAAGATCGAGATCAACGAGGCACCAAAAGCCAGCGCGACCAGGCCGTTGACCACTGTCCGGTCAGTGCCGCCAACGCCGTGTCCGGCGGGTCCGGTCAGATACCAGAAATAGCCCGAAATCGCGAGCAGCGCGAGGCCTGCCACCAGCATGCCGGTGATTGCCCCGGCGCGGAACGCCAAGGTCAGCCCTTGCTGCAGACCGACTTGCGCCGCTGCTGCGGTGCGCACGTTGGCGCGCACCGAAATATTCATGCCGATGAACCCGGTCGCGCCCGACAGCACAGCGCCGAGCAGGAACCCGCCAGCCGAAATCGGCGTGCCGAGATGATCGAGGAAATACCACACGAGCAGTGCCACTACGGCGCCAACCATGGCGATTGTGCGATACTGCCGTCCCAGATAGGCTTGTGCGCCTTCCTGAATGGCTGCGGCGATTTCCTGCATCTTTTCATTGCCGGCCGAAGCGCTGAGCACTTGGCGGCTGGTGACGAAGCCATAAACGATGGCCGCCAAGCCTAGAATAATTGCGATCGTGACGAGGTTCACGGGACGCTCCCCCTGGTTGTTGTTGGTAATAACGAAAACCCCGCGGCTAAGCGGGGCGGCGCGCAAGCTATAAGGCGGTTTGGCAGCATTGCAACGCCTCTGCGCCCGGTTGTGCCGACCTTTCAGTGGTGCTCGTAGCCGAGCGGTCCGGCGGGCGGGGTGCCGTCCAGCAGCAGCGGGCTTGGGCCCGCGAGATGGACGGCGCCGATCCGGTGCGCAGCCACTGCCGGAACCGTTGCTGCGGGCAGGGTAAACAGCAACTGATAGTCGTCGCCCCAGCGCAGCGCATCATCACGCCGCGCCTCATCCGTGGCGATCGGTATAGCAGCGCGCTCGAGATCGATCGTGACTTTCGAAGCCAGCGCCAGCCGCTGTGCATCGAGCAGCAGTCCGTCTGAAACGTCCATCATCGCACTGACTTGCGGGGCCAGGGCGCGGCCCTCCGCCAGCAACGCAGCCGGGCGGCGATAGGCGCTGCTGTCGCCGCTGTCGGCCTTGAGCGCCTCGAACCCCAGCAGCGCCGCGCCGACCGGGCCGGTGATCCACACCGCATCGCCAGCTTGCGCGCCGCTGCGAGAAGGCACCGGACGGTGGGTGGCGCGGCCTAGCGCGGTCAGCCCGAGCACTTGCGCGCCGGTGGCCGAAATGGTGTCGCCGCCCAGCAGCGGCACTGCATAGTGCTCCAGCACTTCGCGCAGACCCGCGACAAACCGCGCGTCGTCCGCTCCGAACTGGTAGCCGAGGAGTACGCCCAGCGGCTCGGCCCCTTTGGCGGCAAGGTCAGACAGGTTGGTTGCAACCAGCTTCCATGCAACGTCGGCCGGATCCTGACCGGGGAGGAAATGAACACCCTCGGCCATCGCGTCATGTGTCAGTATCAGCGTCTCTGCGCCCAGCTCCAGCACCGCACAATCATCGTTCAGTCCGCGCGCCGCCGGATGACTGGCGAGGCCGCGCAAGGCTTCGATGAAGGCGCTTTCGCTGGTCAGCTGCGCACCACTTTGGCCACGGCATCAAGCACGCCGTTGACGAATTTCGCATCGCGCGCTGCAAAAAAGGCGTGAGCGACATCGACGTATTCGTTGATCGCCGACCCGGTGGGCACGTCGGCACGGGCGAGCAGTTCGAAGGTGCCGGCGCGCAGCACTTGCAGCATCGTCTTGTCGAGCCGTTCGAGCTTCCAGCCCTCGGCCAGTTTGCTCGACAACAGCGCGTCAATCTCGTCGCGGCGTGCGGCGACACCTTGGACGAGGTCATCAAAGAACGCGACTTCGGCCTGCACGTACTGATCGCCTTCAATCTCCGCGCCCAGCCGGTGGCGGTGAAATTCGTCGAGCAGCTGCGCCATGGCAGTGCCCTCCATATCGCGCTGATAAAGTGCCTGCACGGCGGCAAGCCGCGCGGCGGAGCGGGCTTTGGCACCGGCTTTCATATTCCCAGTCTCACTTCGATCGAGCGCGCATGCGCCTGTAATCCTTCGGCTTCAGCGAGCTCGATCGCAGCGGGGCCGATGGCCCGCAACGCCGCTTCATCGAGCTCGATAAAGCTGGTGCGCTTCATGAAATCGAGCACTGACAGCCCCGATGAAAACCGCGCGCGGCGCCCGGTTGGCAGCACGTGATTAGGTCCGGCGACATAGTCCCCGACCGCCTCGGGCGTCATCCGGCCGAGGAACACCGAGCCAGCGTGGCGGATCGCCTTGAACAGCTTGTCGGGATGCTCGACTGCCAGCTGGACGTGCTCGGCGGCCAGTGCGTTGGCCAGCGCCGGAGCTTCGTCCATGCTGGCAACTTCGATAATCACCCCATGGGTGTTCCAGCTTTCCGCCGCGACCCGCGCGCTGGGCAGCATCGCCAGCTCGACCCCGATCCGGTCGGCCACAGTATCGGCGAATAGCGGATCGTCGGTAATCAAGATTGATTGCGCCGACGGATCGTGCTCGGCTTGGCTGAGCAGATCGGCGGCGGTCCATTCGGGGTCGTTCTGGCCATCGGCGATGATCAGGATTTCACTGGGCCCGGCGACCATATCGATCCCGACCACACCGTAAAGCTGGCGCTTGGCCTCGGCCACCCAGGCATTGCCGGGGCCGGTGATCACATCGACTGCGGCAATCTTGTCGGTGCCGTAAGCCAGCGCGGCGACGGCCTGCGCGCCGCCGATCCGCCACAATTCGTCGACCCCGGCCAAATGCGCGGCGGCGAGCACCAGCGGGTTAATCACGCCTTTGGGGCTGGGGGTGACGACCACCAGCCGCTCAACCCCGGCGACTTTGGCCGGGATCGCGTTCATCAGCAGGGATGAGGGATAGGACGCGCGTCCGCCCGGAACATAGAGCCCCGCGGCATCGACCGGCCGCCAGCGCGCACCGATCCGCACACCTTGCTCGTCAGTCTGGTCGCGGTTTTTGGGCAGTTGCAGTTCGTGGACCGCACGAATGCGCTGTGCGGCCAGTTCCAGCGCGGCGCGCAGGTCTGGCTTGAGGCTGTCAAACGCCTCACGGCAATCATCCAGGCTGACTTGCCAGGCACTGTCATCGGCCAAATTGTAATTGTCATAGCGCGCAGTCAGTTCGACCAGCGCCGCATCGCCGCGCCGCCGCACATCGTCGATGATGATCGTGACATCGCGGGAGACGCCGGCATCGCTTTCGCGCCGATCTGCGACCAGCCGCTGAAAGGCTTGGGTGAAGCCGGGGTCGCGGGTGTTGAGCCGCAACATCAGGCAGCTTTCGCCTGCGCGGCCAAAGCGCGGAACCGCTCAACCAGTGCAGCGACCCGCTCGTCAGTCTTGAGCGCGGCGCGGTTGACGATCAGCCGCGCCGAAATCTGCAGGATCGTGGCGCTTTCGACCAGCCCATTGTCCTTGAGCGTCTGCCCGGACGAGACCAGATCGACGATCCGGCTCGCGAGGCCAAGTCCGGGGGCCAGCTCCATCGCGCCGTTGAGTTTGACCACTTCGGCTTGCACACCTTGCTGCTCAAAATGGCGGCGGGTGAGGTTGGGATACTTGCTGGCGACCCGCAAGTGGCTGACATGTGCGGCGCCGTCCTGATGCCCGGCGGGCTGCGCCACCGACAACCGGCAGTGGCCGATATTCAGATCAACCGGGGCGTAGAGATCGGCGTAGGCAAATTCCTCCACCACGTCAGACCCGACAATTCCCACTTGCGCGGCGCCGTGGGCCACGAAAGTCGCCACATCAAAGGCACGGACGCGGATCACGCGCATGTCCGAGTCTGCGCAGACGAAAGACAGCGCGCGGTTGGCTTTGTCGTGGAAGCCGGCTTCGGGCACGACGCCAGCGCGCGCCATCAGCGGCAGCGCCTCTTCGAGAATGCGGCCCTTGGGCACGGCGAAAGTGAGCGGTCTGGCCATCGCCCCGGCCCTTACGGCGCAGCGCCGCAAAGGGCAAGAAGCGCGGGCTTCGCGCCCGAATATTCCTTGTGCAGTGCAGCAAAAAGGCGCAGCCAGAGCGCAACTGCACAACAGATCGCAGAGGATCAGTGAGATGGCTCAAGACTATCAATTCATCGACATTGCGGCGCGCGGACCGGGGATCGTGACCGCGGCGTTTGACAACCAGGTGGCATATTGCACTGCATCCGGTGCGACGGTGACCGCCCGGATTGTGGCGGCTTTGCGTGATTTGCTGGAGCGCGACGAGCCCGGCGCGCTGCTAGACCGGATCCGCGACTGGCCCGGCGCGCCGCTCGCCGATGCGCTGCCGCTGCGGATTGCGGGCGGGATTCACGCACTTGCGCTCAAAGGTGCACAACCACAGCTAGAATCGATCTACACCGATCAACAAGGGATCGACGACGCTTCGATCGTCGCAGCCGCAATTCGCCAGCATGAGGCCGAACTGCTGCCGTGGCTCGATGGTCCGCCGCAGACCAATGAGGCCGGGCGCTCGGCCAATTTCATCGCGGCGATGCTGTGGCTGGCCGAGCAAGGTTTGCCGCCGCGCTTCCAGTGCCTCGAGATCGGATCGAGCGCCGGGATCAACCTGATGTTGGGTCGTTACCACTATGATCTGGCCGGAGTGCAGGTCGGGCCGGAGCCTGGCGCGATTTTGTTCAAGCCGGACTGGACTGGCAATCCGCCGCCAGACCGGCAGATCGAGATCGCCGCGACCAAAGGCTGCGATGTGGCTCCGGTTGACTTGGCCGATCCCGATCAAGCGCTGCGGCTCAAAGCTTACATCTGGCCCGAGCATACGGTGCGGTTCGAACGGATGGCGGCGGCGGTCGAGGAGGCCAGCAAGTCGCCGCCCGACCTGGTCCAGATGAATGCCGCGGAATTTGTCGAAACCGAACTGGCCAAGCCGCAAAGCGCTGGCACCACCCGGGTACTCATGCACTCGATCGTGTGGCAATATGTACCCGAGGACCAGCAACGCCGGGTCACTTCAGCGATGGAGGCGGCGGGAGCGAAGGCCACCGCCGAACGTCCGCTCGCGTGGATTTCGCTGGAGGCCAACCGTGTGCTGCACTTGCACGAGCTGATGGTCCGGCATTGGCCCGGGTCTGCCGAACCGGCATTGCTCGCCCGCGCGCATCCGCATGGGGCGACGATCGACTGGCTGGTTTAGCTGCTGGCTGGCTCGTTGGCGGCCGCTTCCTTCGCTAGCCGTTCCGCGCGGCGCTTTTCTACGCGGGCGCGGAGCATTTTTCCCAGCCACCAGCCGCGCTGTTCCATCGGTTCGAGCCAGCCGCCGTGGAAGCTGCCCCATTCCCACACCGCAACCAGAGCGAACAGGGCGGTCGTTGCGGTGAACAGGATCAGCGTCGGTGGGTGAAACAGCAGTCCGACCAGTGCAATCGCGATGGCGATCCCCAGGCCGTAAACGTGGCTGGCGGGATACCACGGCTTGCCGCTGGAAATCCGCTTGAACCCGGCCAGACCAGCCACGAACAGCACGGTCCCGAAAAATACGACCATCACGAATTGCAGGTGCGCCGGCTCGAACGGGTGGACCATGACCATCTCGTCAGCCACTGCCAGCACGATGATCCCGGCGACAATCGGGATGTGCCAATAAGTAAAGGCCTGCCGCGCGATCAGGCCGGGCACGGCATGCTGCTCAATGTGCCGGGCACCGCGCCGCGCGCCGATATCGAAATAGAGCCACCACATCGCGAACGAGCCGAGGAAGGCGTTGAGCAAGGCAAAGTCCAGCCCCGGCTGGCTGGCCGCCACGGCATAGGACGCGCCGGTGATGACCAGTCCTTCGCCCAGCGCGATGATGATGAACAGCCCGCAGCGCTCCGCCATGTGCCCGCCCGAGATGATCCAGTCAGACGGCAGTGATCGGCCCAGCCGGGGCACCGGATAGGATGCGAACGGCCCGCTGTACTCGATGCCCAGCGCCAGCAGCCACAGACCGATGCGGATTGCCGGATCGGCCTGCAACGCGCCACCGATCCACAGCGGAGCGGTGGCGGTAAACCAGATCGTGATCCGCAGCAGGTTGTTGCCGCTGCCCCGCTCCTCGCGCTCCATCAACCGGCTGACATAGATACTGCGGCCGATCTGGATCGCCACATAGCTGAGCGCAAAGGCCAGCCCGCCGCCGCCGAATGCGGCTGGCACCGAGGCCGACATGATCAGGCTGCCCAGCATCACGCAGCCCAGCATCATCCGGTTGGCGGCGCGGTCCGGATCGATCCAGTTGGTTACCCAGGTGGTGAACATCCACGCCCACCAGACTGCGCTGAACAGCAAGGCAGTCTTGAACGCGCCCAGCAAAGTCAGGTCAGCAAGCAGGAAGTGCGACAGCTGGGTTACCGCGAACACGAAGATCAGATCGAAGAACAGTTCCAGATTGCTGACCGCCGCATAGCCGCCGTTGTGATTGCGCAGCATCGAACGGCGCGCCTTGGCCTCAGCCGCCGCAATCGCGCCGCCGATCCCGCCTGACGGTCGGCGCGGTGCTTCAGGCATTGCCCCCCCTTTCGTCATTGCGAGCGCAGCGAAGCAATCCAGAGCCGCACAAACCGCTCTGGATTACTTCGCTGCGCTCGCAATGACGAGGATTGGGTTTCAAGGTGATGGGTTCAGTCGCCATCGGCGCGCGTCAAAAAGGCATCGAGCGCGGCGTTGACGGCTGCGGGGGCTTCCCACTGCACGAAGTGGCCTGATCCGGGAACTTGCACGATGGTCAGATCGTCGATCAGGTCATCCAACCCGTCGAGATTGACTGCTGGCAGGGCGAAATCGTCCATCGCCCAGATCACCAAGGTCGGGATCATCTGGCGGGGCAGCGGGAAGGGCTTCCAGCCATCGGGCAAAGCAAATGGCGCGTCTATCGGCAGGACTTCCATCGGGCTGGCGCGGTACCAGTTGAGCATCGCAATCGCGGCTTCGGGATCGGCCCAATCGGCCAACATCGCTTCGCGTTCGCTGTCTTCCAGCATCGGCGATTGCTCGCGCTCGCCCATCGCTTTGAGCAGCAGCGCGCCCAGCCCGAACTGCTTGACCAGCGGGTCATTGGCCGGATCGCGGAAATCGCGGAAGTACTGGCTCGCCGCGCGCTGTTGCGGGTTGGTGTAAAGCAATTTGGGAAACAGCACCGGATGCGGCGCATTGGCAATCACCGCGCGGGTCACCCGCCCATTAAGCTGCCCCATGATCGCCACCCCCCAGGCAATCGCGCCGCCCCAATCGTGGCCGATTACCGTGAAGTGCTCAACGCCCAAGGCATCGGCCAGCAGGAACACGTCGCCGATCAGCTTGTCCGGCGTGTAATTCTCCACCCCCAGCGGCTTAGATGAACCGCGATAGCCGCGCTGATCGGGGGCGATGCAGCGATAGCGGGCCGACAAGTGCGCGATCTGGTGCCGCCAGGTGCGATGACTGTCAGGGAAGCCGTGCAGGAAGATCAGCACCGGCTCATCGCGCGGGCCCAGATCGACGACATCAAGCTCGATCCCGTTGGCCAACGTGACCTGCTGCTGCTCCATCACTGCGCCCCGTCATTCATGCGCTGGACGTAGCCGGCGGCCATGAATGCGCCGATCTGGTCGAGCAACGCATCAGGGGTGCGGCGCGCTTCGCCCATCGCCAGTTCGGCGCCCTCAGCCACGATGATCTCGCGCTGGCCGGCGAGCATTGCCTCCAGCATCTGCGCGGCGGCCACGGCCGGTTCGATCCCGTTGTCGATCACCTTGTCGCTAACCCCGCGCTTGTTGCCATCCGAGGTTAGCGCATTGCGCGAGACATCGGTGCGGATCGATCCGGGGTAGATGTTATGCACCTGCAGGCCTTGGTGCCCCACCTCGGCGCGCAAGGCGTCGCCGTAACCGGCGAGGCCAAATTTGGCCGCGCAATAGGCGGTGCGCATTGGCACGCCGACCTTGCCGGCAATGCTGGAAATCATCGCGATCCGGCCCGAGCCGCGCGCGACCATCTGCGGCAACAGCGCCTGCGTCAGCCCTATCGGCGCGAGCAGATCGACCGCGATGATCTGCTGGTACACCGCAAAATCGGTCTCCGCCGCCAGACTGCGCTGCGAGATGCCAGCGTTGTTGACCAGCAGGTCAATGCCGCCCGACCACGCCCATGCCTGCGCGACAGCCGGGGCAATTGCCGCAAAGTCAGTAGTCTCGAACGGCAGCACC
>JANNYT010000009.1:0-28997 GCA_031410255.1 Novosphingobium sp.
TCGCGCCGCAGCCGCTCCCCGCCCTTGATTTGCCGCACCATTCGCTGTCTCTGGCGCAGCTTGCTGCAAAGGGAAGGCCATGACTGAGCCCGCAATGCGCATCGTGATCGTCGGCGGCGGCACCGCCGGGTGGATGACCGCGGCCGCGCTCGCGCGCTTCGCCCCGCCCGGCTACACGATTACGCTGATCGAAAGCGAAGCGATCGGCACGGTCGGGGTGGGCGAGGCGACGATCCCCGCGATCAAGGCGTTCAACGACGCGCTCGATATCGACGAGGCCGCGTTTCTGCGGGCCACCAAAGCTTCGTTCAAGCTGGGCATTGAGTTCGCTGGCTGGGTGGCGGACGGGCACAGCTACATGCACGCCTTCGGCACCATCGGGCGGCAGCTGGGCGTGTTGCCGTTCCGCCATTTCTGGGCGCGCGGACGCGCGCAGGGGTTGGCCAAGCCGCTGGCGCACTATTCGGCCAACGAACTGGCCGCGCGGACCGGGCGGATGGCCACCGGGGCCAGCGGGCCGGGCATTCAAGAGGTTCCTTACGCCTATCATTTTGACGCCGGGCTCTACGCCCAGTTACTGCGTAAATACGCTGAGGCGCGCGGCGTGGTGCGCATTGAGGGCCTGCTGCAGGGCGCGACCCGCACTGCTGAGGGCGATATCGCGGCGGTTGTCACTGACGATGGCCGGGCCATTGATGGCGACTTCTTTGTCGATTGCTCGGGCTTTCGCGGGCTGCTGATCGAGCAGGAATTGCACACCGGTTATGAGGATTGGAGCCACTGGCTGCCGTGCGACCGCGCGGTTGCGGTGCCGTGCGCACCGACCGGCGATTTCACCCCCTACACCCGCGCCACCGCGCGCCGGGCCGGGTGGCAATGGCGGATCCCGCTGCAGCACCGGATCGGCAATGGCCACGTGTTCTGCAGCGCGTTCATCTCTGACGATGAAGCGGCCGCGACGCTGCTGGCCAATCTGGACGGCGCGCCGCTGGCCGATCCCAAGGTGCTGCGGTTCGTGACCGGGCGGCGCAAGCAGGTGTGGAACCGCAATGTGCTGGCGGTCGGGCTGGCCAGCGGGTTCCTCGAACCGCTTGAATCGACCTCGATCCACCTGATCCAGTCAGCCGTCACCCGGCTGCTGGCGGTGCTGCCGGGGCAGCGGATCGAGCCGGCAGTGGTCGAGGGCTTTAACCGCCGCGCCGCCGAAGAGCTGGAGGGGGTCCGCGATTTTCTGGTGTTGCACTACTGGGCCAACCAGCGCAGCGGCGAGCCATTCTGGGACCGGATGCGCGGGCTCGAACTGCCCGCCAGCCTGCGCCAGCGGATCGCCGAATTTGAAGCGGTCTGCCAGATCCAGCCGCGGCTCGACGATCTGTTCACCGAGGTGGCCTGGCTACAAGTGCTGGCCGGGCAAGGGCTGACCCCGCGCAGCTGGAACCCGATCGCCGATCGCTATTCCGAGCAAGAGTTGGCGCAGTTCCTCGGATCAGCCGAACGCGCTGCGATTGAAACCGTCCGGCCAATGCCGCGCCACATCGATTTTCTCGCCGCGCTGTGCGACGAGAGCCAAGCGGAGCATGCAGCATGAAGCGGATCGCTATTCTGGTCGCGGCGGCCTTGTCACTGCAAGGCGTTGCGGCTCCCGCCGCCAGCCCCGCCGATTACCGGCTACGCGCGCCGCAAGACGAGGTGGTCTACTTCGTGCTGCCCGACCGGTTTGCCAATGGCGATCCCAAGAATGATCGCGGCGGCCTCAAAGGAGACCGGCTGAAAACGGGGTTCGACCCGGCGGCCAAGGGCTTTTACCACGGTGGCGACCTCAAAGGGCTGACCCAGCACCTCGATTACATCCAGGGCTTGGGCGCGACCGCCGTATGGTTCGCTCCGGTGTTCAAGAACAAGGCTGTGCAAGGGCCCAAGGGCGACGAAAGCGCGGGCTATCACGGCTATTGGATCACTGATTTTACCGCGGTCGATCCGCATTTCGGGACCAATGCCGAGTTCAAGCTGTTCGTCGATGCCGCGCATGCCCGTGGCATGAAGGTCTATATGGACATCGTGGTCAACCACACCGCCGACGTGATCCAGTACCGCGAAGGCGCGACGCAGAGCTTTCCCTACCGCAGCAAGGGTGACTATCCGTTCAGCCGGCGCGGTGGCATGGATGGGCCCGCGATCAACGCGGGGTTCGGCGATGACAGCGATCCCAGCCCGGCCAATTGGTCGCATCTGACTGACCCGGCTTTTGCCTACACACCTTACGTTCCGGCAGGCGAAGAACACGCCAAGGTGCCCGATTGGCTCAACGATCCGCAGTGGTATCACAACCGCGGCAACACCAATTGGCAGGGCGAAAGCGCGCAATACGGCGATTTCGTCGGGCTCGATGACGTGGCGACCGAGAACCCGCGCGTGCTGGCCGGGTTCATCGAAATCTACGGCGGCTGGATCGACCGGTTCGGGGTCGATGGCTTCCGGATCGACACCGCCAAGCACGTCAACCCCGAATTCTGGCGCGGTTTCGTGCCGGCGATGCTGGCGCGGGCCAAGGCGCGCGGCATCCCCAACTTCCACATCTTCGGTGAGGTCGCCACGGGAGACTACGATCCGGCCTTGCTGGCCAGCTGGACCCGCAACGCCGGGCTCCCTGCCACGCTCGACTTTGCCTTCGCTCACGCTGCGGTCAGTGCGGCCAGCGGCAGCACCGGCACGCAGGAACTGGCGCGGCTGATCGACGACGATGTCTTGTATGAAGGCGGTGCGGGCACCGCGCTGATCCAGCCGACATTCCTGGGTAATCACGATGCCGGGCGCGTCGGCCTGTTCATGACGCAAATGGCGCCAAAGGCGGACCGCGACGAGCTGCTGGCGCGCGACATGCTGGCCCACGCGATTATGCTGACCATGCGCGGGGTGCCGGTGATCTATTCGGGCGACGAGCAGGGCTTTGTCGGCCACGGCGGCGATCAACTGGCGCGGCAGGATATGTTCGCCAGCAAGGTGCCGCAATACAACGATCAGGCGCTGCTGGGCACCACTGCCACCACCGCGCAGGCCAATTTCAATGCGCGGCATCCGCTCTACATTTTGATAGCCGAGCTTTCCGCAGTGCGCCGGGCGACCCCGGCGTTGACCTCGGGGCGCAGTATGGTGCGATTGTTTTCGGATAAGCCGGGCCTGTTCGTCTTGTCGCGGTTCGATCCTGCTACCGGGCGCGAGGTGGTGATCGCCTACAATACGTCTAATACCCCGCGGAGCGCGCTGGTGCCGGTCGCCGCTCGCTCGCTCGCCTTTGCCCCGCTCGCCGGGCAATGTTCGCCCAGCGCCGCTGCGCCGGGCAGCTTTCGTGTCACACTGCCGCCGCTGGGCTATGCCATCTGCGCGGCCAAGGACTGAACAGGTCTCACCTCCCCATGAACCGTCTTGCCCCGATTATCGCTGCGCCACAGCCTGACGCCACCACCCCGTGGTGGCGCGGCGCTGCCATCTATCAGATCTACCCGCGCAGCTTCCTCGATTCCAATGGGGACGGGATCGGCGATCTGCCCGGGATCACCGCGCGGCTGGATTATGTCGCCGCGCTGGGGGTCGATGCGATCTGGATTTCGCCGTTCTTCACCTCGCCGATGGCTGATTTTGGCTATGACGTGGCGGATTACTGCGATGTCGATCCGATTTTCGGCACGCTCGCAGATTTCGATGCGCTGGTGGCGCGGGCGCATGATCTGGGCCTCAAGCTGCTGGTCGATCAGGTCTATTCGCACACTTCGATCCAGCACGGCTGGTTCAGCGAGAGCCGGGCTGACCGCACCAATGCCAAGGCCGATTGGTTCGTCTGGGCTGATCCCAAGGCGGATGGCTCGCCGCCCAATAACTGGCAGTCGGTATTCGGCGGCCCGGCCTGGACCTGGGACGCGCGGCGGCGGCAGTATTATCTGCACAATTTCCTCGCCAGCCAGCCGCAGCTCAACGTTCATAACCCGGCGGTGCAGGATGCCTTGCTCGGGGTGGCGCAGTTCTGGCTGGAACGCGGCGCCGATGGGTTCCGGATCGACGCGCTCAACTTTGCGATGCACGATCCGCAGCTACGCGATAATCCGCCAGCCGGAGACGATGGCCGGGCCCGCACCCGCCCGTTCGATTTCCAGCAGCAGCGCTATAACCAGTCGCATCCGGACATCACCCAGTTTGTCGAGCGGATCCGCGCGCTGACCGATCGGCACGGCGCGGTATTCACCATGGCCGAAGTGGGCGGCAAAGAAGCCGAGCGTGAGATGAAGCTGTTCACCGCTGGCGAAGCGCGGCTTAACAGCGCTTACGGCTTCGATTTCCTCTATGCCGAAGCGTTGACCCCCAAGCTGGTCGCGCACGCGCTAGAACTGTGGCCCGATGCGCCCGAGATGGGTTGGCCCAGCTGGGCCTTTGAAAACCACGATGCCCCGCGCGCGATCTCGCGCTGGGCCAAGCCCGATCGGCGCGAGGCGTTCGCGCGGATCAAGCTGCTGCTGTTCACCGCGCTGCGCGGCAATATCGTGTTCTACCAAGGCGAGGAGCTGGGGCTCGATCAGGTTGAAATTCCGTTCGACCAACTGCGCGACCCTGAGGCGATTACCAACTGGCCGCTGACCTTGTCCCGCGACGGCGCGCGGACCCCGATGCCGTGGCAGGCGCAGGACGAGCAGGGCGGGTTCAGCCAAGGCGCACCGTGGTTACCACTGGGCGAAGGCAACCTCGCCCGCGCGGCGGACCGGCAAGAAGCAGACCCACAGTCGCTGCTGCACCTGACCCGCAGGCTGATCGCGCTGCGCAATGCTCACCCCGCGTTGCGGTTGGGTTGCAGCGCGGTGCTGCAGGCCGATGACAGCGTGCTGGTGCTGCGCCGCAGCTATGGCGATCAGGCGGTGCAATGCCTGTTCAACCTGGCGGATGACGTTGCCGCGTGGCCCGCTGCGGCCGCTCGTAGCGGCACAGTTCTGGCTGCGCTCAATGGCGCGGCAATGGGTGAAGCGTTGCCGCCGTATGGCGCGTTGATGATTGAGGAAACCGGCCAATGAGACTGTTCCGCCTGCTCACCGCTGCACTGGCCCTGTTGCTCGCCGCCCCGGCGCTCGCCGCAGAAAGCGCGCCGGTGACTGCCAGCTCGCCCGATGGTTCGATCACCGTCGCGCTGATGATCGATGGCGATGGCCGCGCGGCGTACAGTGTCACCCGCAACGGCAAGCCGATCCTCAATCCTTCGAAGCTGGGATTCCTGTTCACCGACGTGCCCAAGCTCGACCGGCATCTGACAGTCACCGGGCAAGCAGTCAGCGACTTTGACCAGACCTGGAATCAGCCGTGGGGCGAATGGGCGACGATCCGCAACCATTACCGTGAGCTGCGAGTGCAACTGAAAGAGACCACCGCGCTGGCCCGCGTGTTCACGGTGACTTTCCGGATTTACGATGACGGGGTCGGGTTCCGCTATGAATTTCCCGATCAGGCCGGGCTGCACCAGACCCGGATCGCCGAGGAGCTGACCGAATTCGCCTTCGCCACCGATGGCACCGCCTGGTGGAAGCCTGCGTTCCTGTGGAACCGTGAGGAGTATCTTTACAACAAGACCGCGCTGTCGGCAGTGGGCACCGCCGACACTCCCGTTACGATCAAGCTGGCCGATGGCACTCACGTGGCGCTGCACGAAGCGGCGCTGGTCGACTATTCGGGCATGGCGGTAGCGCGGACCGAAGGGAACACCTTGCGTGCGCAGCTGACCCCGGGCGCCGGAGCCCCCAAGGTGACCAAGCGCGGCGCGTGGAACACCCCGTGGCGCACGCTGATCATCGCCGACGATGCGGCGGGGCTGTATATGAGCCACCTGATGCTCAACCTCAACGAGCCCAACAAGCTGGGCGATATGAGCTGGTTCAAGCCGGGCAAATTCGTCGGCGTGTGGTGGAACATGATCAAAGGCGAATGGTCGTGGGCGCGCGGGCCCAAGCACGGCGCGACCAATGCCCACGTCAAACAGTACATCGATTTTGCCGCCGCAAATGGCATTCCAAACGTCTTGGTTGAAGGCTGGAACGTCGGCTGGGACGGCGACTGGTTCGGCGATGGCAATGCGATGAATTTCGCTCAGCCGACCGAAGACTTCGACGCCGACATGCTCGCCGCTTACGCTAAGAAGAAGGGCGTTCGGCTGATCGGGCACCACGAAACCGGCGGTTCGGCCAGCCACTATGACAGCCAGCTTGATGCCGCGTTCAAATTCGCCGCCGATCACGGCGAGATGGTGGTCAAGACCGGCTATGTCACCGATGCCGGGCAGATCGAGCGGGTCGACGCCGATGGCACGCGCTTGCGCGAGTGGCATGAGGGGCAGTGGATGTCGAACCACCTGATCCGGGTGGCCGAGACTGCCGCCAAATATCACGTCGCGATTGACAGTCATGAGCCGATCAAGGGCACCGGACTGCAGCGGACCTGGCCCAACTGGGTCGCGCGCGAAGGTTCGCGCGGGATGGAATACAATTCATGGTCGGGCAAGAACCCGCCCGAGCATGAGGCTAATCTGGTGTTCACCCGGATGCTCGAAGGGCCGATGGACTTCACTCCCGGCGTGCTCAGCCTGCAAGGTGAGCACGGCAGCGCGATCCTTTCAACCGAGGCCAAGCAGCTCGCGCTCTATGTGGTGATCTATTCGCCGGTGGTGATGGCGGCGGATACGCCGGAGAACTATGCGCTGTTCCCCAAGTCGTTCAAATTCATCCGCGACGTGCCGACCGATTGGCAGCAGACGCTGGTGCTCAATGGCGAGGTCGGGGACTATGTCACCATCGCGCGTCAGCAGCGCGGCAGTGCCGACTGGTATCTGGGCGCGATTGGCGATGAGCAGGCGCGCAGCGTGGAGATCGGGTTCGGATTTCTCACCCCCGGCAAGCGCTATCAGGCCGAGATTTACCGCGATGGTGACGATGCTGATTTCCGCACCGACAAGCGGCACTCGATCGTGATTGAGCGCAAAGTGGTGACCAGCAAAGACCGCATGACCCTGCGGATGGCGCCAGGCGGCGGCGCGGCGATGCGGTTGGTGCCGATCCGGTAAAACCCAAGATCCGTTCGTGTCGAGCGAAGTCTAGACACCGTGCGCGGCATCTCGACTTCGCTCGATACGAACGGGTGGGGTGCGTGGCGGAAAGCTGATCAGACCGGGCGCGGCAGCGCGGTGGTGGCTTTCAGCTTTTCCATCGAGAAGCTGGAACTGACATCGGCCAGATCGGGCACCCGCGCGATCAGCTTGCGGTAGATCCGGTCATAGTGGGCAATATCGCGCACCACGATCTTGAGCAGGTAATCTACCTCGCCCGCCATGCGGTGGCATTCGCTGATCTCGTCGATTTCGGCGACCCCGCGTGAGAATGCTTCGAGCCAGGCCGGATCATGGCGCTGGGTCCGCACCGCGACGAACACCGTGGTCGCCAGGCCCAGCTTTTCGGCATCGAGCAAGGCCACCCGCCGCGCGATCACGCCGCTGTCTTCCAGCCGCCGGATCCGCCGCCAGCAGGCGTTGCTCGACAAGCCAACCCGCTCGCCCACTTCGTGCACCGGCAGCGAGGCATCGGCTTGCAGCACGCCAAGGATCGCCCAGTCTATGGTATCAAGTTGCACGATATCGGTCATACATGGGATGATTTATCACCATTCTCGTAGAATGTCTAAATTCAGGTGATGATTTTGCAGAGCTGCCGAGTTAGTCTTGCGTCACGCCAAACAGGAGCCACTATGCAACCCGCGCGCCTCTTTACCGATCACCCCGCCAGCGTCGGCGAAAGCTATAGTGAGCATCTGGTCACCGCATCGGGGTTCGGGGCGCGGATGATCCTGACCGGGTGCGCCTGCATGGTCCATGCGCTGCTGCCGTTCCTGTTTGTCAAAACCGGCTCGGTCCAGATCACCACACTGCATGACCGGATGGTCACCAACCGCCGCCGCAATCCGGTGACGGGGTGCCTCGATTTCGTGATCTAAAGCAGCAGGTACGCAAACCCCAGCGCGCAGGCGAAGCTGGCCACGCTGGCGGTGACCACCGGCACCGCCGCGCGCCAGCCCATTTCGAGCAGCAGGTCCATCCGGCTGCGCATCGCGGTGGCGGTCACCGCCAGCAGCAGCAACGATTTCGACGCAATCAGCCCGCCCGCAACCACCGGCTGCGGCAGGCTGATCAGGCTGTTGATCACCACCACCCCCAAAAATGCGACGATGAACCACGGCAGCGCGAGCCGCCGCCACAATGGCTGACCGGCGGCGTCCCCGGCCGGGCCGATCGCCAGACTGGTCAGCGCCACCAATGGCGCGAGACTGGCGACCCGCGCCAGTTTGACGATCGTGGCATAATTGCCGGCTGGATCGGAAAAGGCATAACCTCCGCCGATCGCTTGCGCGACATCGTGGATCGAGGCGCCGATCAAGAACCCGGCCTGCCCGTCGCTAAGCCCCAGTTCGCCCGCCAAGGCCGGATAGACCGACATGGCAAAGGCGCTGGCGAGCGAAACGCCCACCAAAGTGAGCGCAAACTGTGCCTGGCTCAGCCGGTCCTTGCCGATCACCCCGTACAGCGCGAGCGCCGCGCTGGCGCCGCAGATCGCCGTGGCTCCGCCCGCCAGAATTCCGGCAAAGCGCGATTGTCCGCTAAGCTTTGCGCCAAGCAGTCCGGCGGCAAAAGTCACCCCCATCACCACGCCCAGCGCTGCGAATGGCGCGGCTCCCAGCGCACTGATCTGCGCCCAGGTGACTTGCAGCCCCAGCACCACGATCCCCCAGCGCAGGCAAGTGCGCGAGGCGAAGTCGAGCCCCGGGTGGTTCTTGAGATCGTGCGACAGGAAATTGAGCGCCAGCCCGACCAGCAGGCCGAGCAGGATTAGCGGGAAGCCGTAATGCTCCGACAGCCACGCCGCCGCCGCCGCCGCCACGCCGACCAGCGCCAGCCCGGGAAACAACAAGGCCCGGCTGCCGGGCTGGGCTGTGGCGGGCGCGCTCGCGGCCAGTTGCAGCTCGCCGAACAGATCACCGCCATAGGGCAGGCTGTCCCAATCGAGCTTGCGCGGTCCCGCGCCGTCAGCCGTGTCAACCATTGTTGCTCCCCAGCGGCCCCGTTATCGGCCCGGCGCGGTGCTTAGCGCGCCGGGCGATCCCTGCCAACTGTCAGCGGGCGCTGCGTAAATCGCGCGGCTACTTGTCGCCCAGCGCCTTGTCTTCGTTGGCGCGCTTGATCACGTAGAGCCGGATCGTCTCGATCTGATCAGCGCTGAACTGCGAGCCCCAGGCGACCATGCCGTTTTCGCTGAGCGCGCCATCGTGAACGATGCTCTGCCAGACCTTGGGATTACCCAGCGCGCCCGAGTGACGCAGATCCGGGTTGAGCGAGCCAGCAACTGCGGTGTTGCCGTGGCACACGCTGCAGCTGTTGGTGTAGAGCTTTTCGCCCATCGCCAGTTGCGCGGGCGTTCCGCTGAGCGGCGGGGGATCGAGCACCCGGTCAGCGCTGGCTGGAATGGCGGCGAGCGTGCCATTGGCGCCCAGCTTGAACACCAGCAGGCGGCTGATGTTGGGGGTCATCTTGGAAGTGAGCTTGCCGCCTGAAACGTCCCACACCCCGCCCCAGCCGACCAGCACCGCGACGTATTGCTCGCCGTCGATTGTATAGGTCATCGGCGCGGCCAGGATCCCGCTTTGCGCCGGGAAGCTCCACAATTGCTTGCCGGTATCGGCAGCATAGGCCCGGAATTCGCCCGCAGCGGTGCCCTGGAACAGCAGGTTGCCAGCGGTGGTCAGGATGCCGCCATTGGTCGGGCTGGGATAAGGGACCTTCCAGCGTTCGGTTCCGGTCACTGGATCGAAAGCGACCAGCGCGCCGGTCAGCGCCGCCATGGTGCCCGCGCGCACGGCCTTGTCGGCCGGGATGTTGCCCGGGCTGGCATCGATCCCCAGCTGGAATCCGGTGGTGCCCGGTTTCCAGTCTGGATCGGGCGCATAGGCCTGCGGCGTGTTGTTGACCGGGATGTAGACGAGCCCGGTCTTCGGGCTGAAGCTCATTGGGGTCCAGCTGTGCGCGCCAACCGCGCCGGGGAAGCCGAGGAACGGCTTGCCAGTCACCTCATAACGCGCCTCTGGATTAATCTTGGGCGCGCCGGTGACGGGATCGAGCCCGCTGGCCCAGTTGATCCCCGGCACGAACGGCTTGCCCGAGATGAATTTCCCGGTCTTGGCATCGAGCGTGTAGAAGAACCCGTTCTTGGGCGCGTGCATGATCACGTGCTGCGGCTTACCTTCAACCGCGATGTCAGCGACCACGATCTGCTGGGTCGAATCGAAATCCCAGCGGTCTTCGGGGGTTTCCTGAAAGTGCCAGGCATAGGTCCCGGTATCGGCATTCACCGCAACGATCGAGGCGGTGTAGAGGCTGTCACCAGCAGGAGCTCCGGCCACCGGGGTGCCGCGATGCGCGGGGTTCCATGGCTCGGCATTGGCAGTACCGAAATAGACGAGGTTGGTGACCGGATCATACGTGATCCCATCCCACACGTTACCGCCGCCGCCGGTCTTCCAGAAATCGCCGCTCCAGGTCTTGGCCGCAGCTTCCAGGTGCTTGCCTTCGACCGGCTTGGCGGGATCGCCGGGGACGGTGTAGAACTTCCACAGCTCGTCACCGTTCTGCGCGTCATAAGCCGCGAGGAACCCGCGCGAGAAGTATTCCGATCCGGCCGAGCCGAGCAGAATCATGCCCTTGGCAATCCGCGGCGCGCCGGTGATCGCCTGATGCGATCCTTCGGGGATCGTCGATTTTGACCAGACTTCCTTGCCGGTCTTCTGGTCAAGCGCGACCAGCCGCCCGTCGAGCGTGCCGACATAGACTTTGTCACCATAAAGCGCGACGCCGCGGTTGACTGCATCGCAGCAGACATCGACCAGCTTGGCCCGCGGTACCTTGGGATCATACGACCGTTTGAGCGCGCCGGTCTTGGCGTCATAAGCCTTGACCATCGACCAGGCGGTGGAAACATACAGCACCCCGTCGTGCATCAGCGGGGTCGCTTCCTGCCCGCGCGCGGTATCGAGATCGGCCGACCAGGCGAGGCCCAGCGTGCCAACGTTCTGGTCTGAAATGCTATCGAGCGCGGAGAACCGCGTCTCGTTATGATCGCCCGCCACGGTCAGCCATTCGCCCGCTGGTGGCGCCGCGATCATGGCGTCAGTAACGCCGGTGGTGGCCGGAGCCGATGGGTGTTTCCCGCAAGCTGCAAGCATGGCCAGCGCAGCCAGCGACAGAACTTTCAAGCGCATCGCAATCCCTCTTCGTGGTGGACCGCCTCGAGGCGGCTCTCGCGCAGCACCTTAGCCTGCACCTGCATCAGGAATCGAGTCTTTAATTGGGCGGTTAAGATTACGCTGCTGGGCTTTACCTGAAAGCTTGATCAGGCCGCTTGTGGCGGGCTAGTCTGGACTGGAAGTTGCCCCCGCAGCGATCAAAGGAGCTCCCCCATGTGCGACGACCTGACCCTCCACGAAGAAGCAGCCGCGCTGGCGGCGCAGGGGCTTAACCGCCGGCAATTTGCGGCGATCGGCGCGGCGGGGGTGCTGGCGGCTTGCACCAGCGGGGAGAGCGAGGCCAAGGCGCGCGCCGCCTTGCGCGAAAGCACGGTAACGATAGCGACGCCCGATGGCAGCGCCGATGGGTTCTTTGTCCATCCCGGCAAGGGCAAGCATCCGGCGGTGATCATGTGGCCCGATATCGCGGGCCTGCGCGATGCCTACAAGGAAATGGCGCGGCGACTGGCGAGCTCGGGCTTCGCGGTGCTGGTGGTCAATCACTATTACCGGTCGGCCAAAGCCCCGATCCTCAACTCGATGGCCGAATGGCGCACGCCCGAAGGGCAGGCCAAGCTAAAGCCGATGATCGCGGCAATCACCCCGCAAGGGGTGACGACTGATACGATGGCGCTGGTGGCTTGGCTTGACCGGCAAGGCGCGGTCGATCGCGGCCGCGGGATCGGTACTTGCGGCTATTGCATGACCGGGCCGTTCACCGTGCGCGCCGCAGCTGCGGTACCGCGCCGGATCAAGGCGGCGGCTTCGCTGCATGGCGGCGGACTGGTGACTGCCGCGCCCGATAGCCCGCACCGGCTGCTCGGCAGCACTTCGGCCGCCTATCTATTTGCGATCGCCCGCAACGATGATGCGCGCGCACCGGGCGACAAGGACGCGCTGCGGGTGGCCGCGAAGGCGGCTGGGCGTGAGGCAGAGGTTGAGGTCTACGCCGCCGACCACGGCTGGTGCACGCTCGACGCGCCGACTTACGACAAGGCCGAAGCTGACCGGGCCGGGGCGCGGATGCTGGTGTTGTTCAAGGCGCTGTAGAGGAAGCTGCGCTAGCCCTCTTTGTCGCGGCTCGAAGTCTTGGGGTTCACCAGGATCACCACCTCGTCATAAACCGACAGCAGGTGGTTGTCGTACCACTGGTCGAGCACGCATTTGACCTGGCCGAAGAACACCGGAACTTCCTCAAGGATATAGTGCCCCTTGTAGGACGCTCCGGCCGCTTCGGGATAGGTCGGCGGGCGGTCGATATCGAGCGCCTGGCCTTTGAGGTACGAGGCGATTTCGTCGACGTGCTGGCGCAGCGCCATCCGGCGTGAATCGCCGCTACCGCCGCCGCTACGGGCCAGGCTCAGCTCTTCCTTGGCCTTGTCGAGCAGGCTGGTCAGGTACAGGTATACCCGGTCCATATTCTCACGCTTTAGCGCGATCATGGTGTCAACGTAGTCTTTCTGGACACGCAGCGCTGCGGTCTCGGGGTGTTCCGAGCCCCAGAAGCCTTGCTGCCAATCTTTCGGGTTTTGCTGGATCATACAGGCGGATTAGACATCTGTGGTTTCGATCGCGTTAACCGCAGGTGGCAACCGTCCGGTTTTGCTTGTCGGCAAATTCTGCGGCGCTACGATACTGCTGAGTACAAAGGGGAGTTGCGGCGATGGGCCCGTTATTGATCATGATTCTGGTAGTGGCCGCAGTATTCCTGCTGATGGGGGTGCGGGTGGTGCGCCAAGGCTATGTCTACACGATCGAGCGGCTGGGCAAATATTCGCTGCCGGCCAATCCCGGGCTGCACCTGATCATACCGTTCATCGACCGGGTCGGCAACAAGATCAACATGATGGAGCAAGTGCTCGACATTCCGGGGCAGGAAATCATCACCAAAGACAACGCCATGGTCGGGGTCGATGCGGTGGTGTTCTTTCAAGTGCTCGATGCGGGCAAAGCGGCATATGAGGTTTCCAACCTCTACCTTGCGATCATGCAACTGACGACCACCAACCTGCGTACGGTGATGGGTTCGATGGACCTGGATGAAACACTGTCCAAGCGTGACGAGATCAATGCCCGGCTGCTGACTGTGGTCGATCATGCGACCGAGCCGTGGGGGGTCAAGATTACCAGGGTCGAGCTCAAGGACATTCGCCCGCCCGCCGATATCGTCAACGCGATGGGCCGCCAGATGAAGGCCGAGCGTGAAAAGCGCGCCAACATCCTCGATGCCGAAGGGCTGCGCGCCGCCGAAATCCTTCGCGCCGAGGGTGAGAAGCAAGCCCAGATCCTGTCCGCCGAAGGGCGCAAGGAAGCCGCCTTCCGCGATGCTGAAGCGCGCGAGCGTTCGGCGCAGGCCGAAGCGCAGGCGACCAAAGTGGTGTCAGAAGCCATTGCGACCTCGGGCACGCAGGCACTCAATTACTTCATCGCGCAGAAATATACCGAGGCGGTGGCCGGTTTCGCCACCTCGCCCAATGCCAAGACCATCCTGTTCCCGGTTGAGGCGACCCAACTGATCGGCTCGATCGGCGGGATCGGCGCCTTGGTCAAGGACGCGCTGGGCGATGCCGGCGGATCGAAGTGATGACCTGGCTTGAAGCACTCGAACCGCACTGGCTTTGGCTCACCTTAGGCCTGGTGCTGGCAGTCGGCGAAATGACTATCCCCGGCGTGTTCCTGATCTGGATGGCCGGGGCGGCGCTGATCACCGGGCTGGTGGCCTGGTTCCTGCCCATCGGCTTTCCGCTGCAAGTGGTGCTGTTCGCAGTGCTGTCGCTGGTCTCGGTGTTTGTCGGGCGCAACTATCTGAACCGCCATCCGATCGAACCGGCCGATCCGATGATGAATGATCGCGGCGGCCGCGCGATTGGCGAAACCGTCCTGGTCACGCAAGTGATCGAAGGCGGGCAGGGCAGGGTCAAATTGGGCGACAGTGAATGGATCGCGCGCGGCCCCGATGCTGAACCGGGCGTGCGGATGCGGGTCGCCGCGCATGATGGGGCGGTGCTGGTGGTCGAACACCTGCATTAGGGCGCCTGCGCAGCGCGCGCCTGCACAAAGTCTCCACATCTCGCGCATTACGGCTGCGCGGCGATTGGCCTATGGACATGGCGTAACGGGGGCCTATCACCCGGCACAAGGGATGGTGGAGCCACATGGCAAGGAATGACAGCAAGCGCGCGGCGCGCGGCGGTGGCGGTAAACCAGCCCCGCGCGGGTTACGCTTGTTCATCCGGCGGCTGGTCGTCTGGGGCGGCGCGCTGGGGTTGTTCTGCCTGCTATCACTGACCATCGCGGTGGCGCGCGAATACCAGCAATTGCCGGACTACAATGCGCTCAAAGCCAGTCAGAACGAACAGATGATCGTCGTGCGCGCGCGCGATGGCACCCAGCTCGTCACGATTGGGCCCAGCTATGGCCGGTGGCTGCCCGCCGGCGAAATCCCGCAAGTGATGAAGGACGCGATCCTTTCAACTGAAGACAAGCGTTATTACAGCCACATCGGGGTCGATCCCATCGGCGTCTTGCGCTCGATTTATGTTCGCGTGCAGCTGGGCCACTGGCGGCAAGGCGGCTCGACCATCACCCAGCAGCTAAGCCGCGCGATCTTCCTCAATAATTCGAAGACTTTTGGTCGCAAGTTGCGTGAAGCGGTGCTGGCCCTCGCGCTCGAATGGAAATTCTCCAAGTCCCAGATCCTCGAACTGTACCTCAACAAGGTCTACTTCGGCGGCGGCGCTTACGGGGTGGATTCAGCGTCCCGCAAGTTCTTCGGCCACCCCGGCACCCAGCTCAGCCTGCCCGAGGCGGCGATCATTGCCGGGCTGGTCAAGGCCCCGTCGCATTATTCGCCGACTGCCGACGAAGTGGCGGCGGTCGGGCGCGGCCAGGTCGTGCTCGGCCTGATGCAGGAAAACGCCAAGGTCACCCCGCAGCAGGCCGCTGCGGTCGATTTCAAGGCGATCAAGTTCGCGCAGGAAAGCGGCCAGAACTCGGTGCGCTATTTCACCGACTGGACATTGGCGCAGCTCGACCTGCTGATGAACGAATATGACGGCCCGATCGAGGTGCAGACCACGCTTGACGTCAAATTGCAGAATGCGGCGGCGGACTCGATCCAGCGCAATGTGCCCGCCGGAACGCAGGGCGCGCTGGTCAGCATGGACCGCGATGGCGCGGTATTGGCGATGGTCGGCGGGACCGACTACGTCACCTCGAACTATAACCGCGCGACCAAATCGGTGCGCCAGCCGGGCTCGGCCTGGAAGGTGTTCGTCTACCTCGCCGCGCTTGAGGCGGGCTATACCCCGACCAGCGAAGTGATTGATGAACCGGTTACGATCCAGGGCTGGAGCCCGCGCAATTCGGGCGGCACTTATGCTGGCAAGATCGACGTGCGGACCGCCTTTGCCTATTCCAAGAACACCGTCGCGGCGCAGCTGGGCAACGAGGTCGGCTTCTCGTCGGTGGCGTCGATGGCGCGGCGGTTCGGGATCACCACCCCGATCTCTACCGTGCCGTCGATGGTGCTGGGTTCCAACGAAGTGCGCCTGATCGACATGACCCGCGCCTTCGCCTCGCTGTCGGCCAAGGGCATGTCGGTTGATCCTTACGGGATTTCCAAGATCACTTCGACCGACGGGCAGGTGCTGTATCAGCATCAGGCCAAGGGCGTCACCGCGCTGATCTCGCCCAATGTGGTCGGCGGGATTACCGACCTGCTGCAAAGCGCGGTCAGTATCGGTACCGGACAGGCCGCGCAGATCGGACGCCCGGTCGCGGGCAAAACCGGCACCACCACTTCGAACAAGGATGGCTGGTTCCTGGGCTTTTCCAGCGGGGTCACCACCGGGGTGTGGATGGGCCGTGATGATGACCGGCCGGTTGCCGGATTGCAAGGTGGCCATGCGCCGGCGCGCGCGTTCTCAGCGTTTATGCGGATCGCCGTTGCAGGCCGCCCGGTTGAGAAATTCGACACCGCGATGGTTGCCCCGGCCTGGGCGCTCGAGCCTGACGATCAGGCCAATTTCAGCGGCAAGCCCGAAGACTATTACATGGTCGATGAAAACGGCAACCTGGTCCAGCCGGGCGCTGCAGCCGAAGGGCCAGCTCCGGCTGCGCCAGCTGGGCCAAGCCCGCGTCCGGGCGAAGGTGATAACAACGGCGGGCTGGTCGCAGTCCCACCGCAGCCGGCTGCCAATGAGGATTTCCTCAACGAGGCGACCGGGCAAGGCAAGGGCGCGGCAACGAGCAAAGACCCGCAGCCGCGCCCTAACTAACCGGGGCTGCTGCGGCTATTGCAGCCGCAGCGCGATGAAGACGGTGCCCTGCTGGCTTGGGCGCAGCACTTCCAGTGTCAGCGATGGCCGCCCGCTGGCCTTGGCGGCCTTGATCGCGCCATCGAGGTCAGCCACCGAAGCAACCGGCTTGAAGTTGGCCGAGATCACGATATCGCCGCGCTGAAGCCCGCGATTGGCCGCGTCCGACGCGCTGTCGACTGCCGCCACGACCACGCCGCGGGTGCTGCTCGGTACGCGCAGTTGCGCGGCCAGATCAGCGTTCAACCCCAGCACTTTGAGGCCCAGCGAACTCGTTGTCAGTCCTTCGCCGCCAGCCGCCGGGTCGTCGAGCGGGTTACCCGTCACTGCCGGGGTGCCAAATGCCTTGGCCATCTCGGCCGGGGTCGGCCGTTTGGCGACGACCGCGTTGACAGTCTGCCGCTGGCCCTGCCGCAATAGTTCGATCGGGATACGGGTGCCTGGTGCAAGATCCGCGACAATCGCCGAAAGGGTCCGGTCGGGCGTGATCTCAACGCCGTTGACCTTGAGCACGATGTCGCCCGGCTTGATCCCGGCTTGCGCGCCGGGCATGCCCGGCGGAACGCCGCGTACCAGTTCGCCGCGATCATGCTGCAGCCCCAGCGAATCTGCGATTTCGTCGCTCACCGGCTGGATCTGCACGCCCAGGAAGCCGCGCTCGATCGCTTGTCCGGCCATCAGCTTGGTCACGATCGGCTTGGCCGTATCGGCCGGGATCGCAAAGCCGATCCCGATGTTGCCGCCCGCCGGGGCGACGATCCAGTTGTTGATGCCGATGACGTTGCCGCGCATGTCGAACATCGGGCCGCCCGAATTGCCCGAATTGATCGAGGCGTCGGTCTGGATGTAGTGATCGTAAGCTCCGGTTCCGGTTGAGCGGTTGACCGAGCTGACGATGCCCGAGGTGACCGTTCCGCCGAGCCCGAACGGGTTGCCGATTGCAATCACCCAGTCGCCCGCGCGGGCCTTGCCCGATTCGCCGAATTTGACGAACGGCAGCGGCGCCTTGGCGTCGATCTTGAGCACCGCAATATCCGAATCCGGATCACGCCCGACGATCCGCGCATTGTATTCGCTGCCGTCCGCCAGCCGCACAGTTACCGCATCGGCGGCGGCTTGCTGATCGAGGCTGATCACATGGTTGTTGGTCACGATGAAGCCATCGGCCGAGATGATGAAGCCCGAGCCCTGGCCTTCAGCCAGCCGCGCGCCGCCAGCGGCGCCGCCCATGATTGCTTCAAGCGGATTGCCTTGTCCGGCCGGGGTCTGAACTTTCTGGCGGACCACGACGTTGACCACGGCAGGTTGCAGCTGCGCGGTCAGATCGGCAAAGCTGGAAGGCGCACCGGGCCGCGGCGCCGTACCATCGCCCCATGGCTGCTCGTTTTGAGCCACCTGCGCGCCGGCCGGCAGGCCGGTCACCAGTGAGAGTGCCGCGCCGCTCAGCAGCAGCGCCGAAGTTACACCATAAGCGTATCGCACCAGTTCGGATTCCTTGTTTCTGCTCAATCACGCCCCACCGCTGCGCAGCATGCGGCTGACGCGGCTGAACGGGATTTGAACGGTTACTCGCCGTTGAAGGCTTTGAGATAGGCACTGCCCGGCGGGATTACGATAGTCGCCGCGTTTTTGCGCTTGGGATCGCCGTACAGCTGATCGTAGCTGCGCAGCGACCGGAAGTATTGGTAGAACTCGGGATCTTTGCCCGCGCTGGCCTGCAGAATTCCGGTCGTCTCGGCGTTGGTGTCGGCCACCGTGCGGTTGCTCTCCGCCGCGCTGGCGCTGGCGATCTGGCTCGCCTGATCCTCATACCGGTCCTGCATCCGCTGATAAGCCACCTGCACCCCGCTGTCGGTCAGCGCGACGCGCCCGATCCGCAGATCGACCACTTGCACGCCGTAACCGCGCATCTTGGCGTCGAGTGCGCCGAGCACTTCGCTGCTGGCCCCGCCGGCGCCCGGCATCGCAATCGCAGCAGCGCTGCGCTGGCCCAGCTTTTCGCTGAGCAAAGCCGGCAGGATCGCACCCACTTGCGGGCCGATCTTCGCGCTTTCACCCAGCGACCCCGCCAGCCGGACCGGATCGATGATCCGATAGGTCAGGTCGATATCGACATGCAGCGCGGCATCATCGACGCTGCGCACCGCTTGATCGGCCAGCGAATAGCCGGCCAGCGCGCGGTCGAACCACAGCACAGAATCGATAAACGGCAGCTTGAGCACGGCCCCGGCGCCCGATTTGCCGTCGGTGCGGAACCGGTTGACCACGCTGATCGGCTCACCCAACCGTTGGATCACGGCTTGCTGGTCTTCGGTCACCACGACAACACTCGACGCGGTGGTCAGCACCAGCAGCGCCAGTGCGAACAGGATGTAACGGGCGCTTTGCGACAAGTGAGTCATGCTCAGCGCCCTTCCTGCTTGGCTTCGGGTTCAGGCGGCGGCGGAGCTGGCGCGGGGGCCTGCGCCGGAGCTGATCCGGGAACTTCAGTGCCGCCCAGCACAACTGTATTGTTGCGCTGCACCCGGTCCATCATCTCAAAATACATCCTGGTCCGGGTGATCGCCGGGGCCAGCTGGTACTTGGCATAGATATCGCCAAAATCGCGCGCTTCGACATTGGCATTGGCCAGTTGCTGCCCGCGCCATGACAGCGTCTGCTCGCGCAGCTTGTCGGCATCGGCGCGCGCTGCGGCGATCTTCTGGAAGGTCGCGGCCAGTTGCGCCGGGGGTCCGTGCCGCAGGACCTCGACCCCGGTAACGCTGACCCCGGCATGCCAAGCGTTGAGGACGGCTTGGACCCGGCCCATCACGCGCTGCTGCAGTTCGGCCTGACGTTTACCGCTCAGGATGTCATCGAGCGGCAGTTCGGCCACGGCGGCGCGCATTTCGGCATCGGCCAAGCGGCGGATCGCAGCTTCGGGATCGGCCAAGGCAAAGCTGAATTGGCGCAAATCGGTGACTTGCCAGCGTAGCTGAAAGGTCAGATCAATCAAGCCGCCGTCGCGGGTCAGCATCAGCGTTTCGCCGTCCTTGTCGGGCAGGCTGGTGGTCACCTCTTTACCCACTTCACGGCGCAGCACAGTCTGGGCCGGCCACGGCAGCGTTAAATGCAGGCCTGGATCCAGCGTTTGCGTATAGCGCCCCATGGTGATGACCAGTGCGCGCTCGTCTTGCTTGATGACATGGACCGAGGTTGAGGCCAGCCACGCAGCCAGCAGCGCCAACCCCGCCCATGGCAACCAGCGCAGCGCTGCACCGCGGTGCTGCGGACTGCCGCCGCTGCCCAGATTGCGGAAGATCTGTTCGATATTGGCCGAGCGGCGCGGGGCCGGGGTGCTGACCTCATCCGGGCTGAGCCACGGGTTGCGCGCGCCGACATCGTCAGCGGGCACTTCGGTTGGGGGAGTATCGCTGCCACCGTTACCGGCCGGCTCGCTGCCGCGCTCACCTGAACCCCAGGGGCCATCGCTCTTGCTTGTCGCCTGCTTTGCGCCCGGCCCGGAATTACCAAATCTCGTCATGGAGAGGCTTATAGGTGCAGGCCGCGCACAAAAACAGTGTCTCGCCGCAGAAATTCCTTGCTAGGGGGACGCGATGAGTGACCCAACCGACCCGCTGCGCGCTGCGCTGCCCGACCTTGCCCGCGCGCGCCTGCAATCGCTGAGCCTCAACGGCACGCGTGCGGTGGTGGTGCTCGATGCCGGTGGGCTCGATGCGGCGGAGCGCGAACAGCTCGAAAGCGCGGTCAGCGCTGCCTTGACCGGGCAGCCCGAAGTCGGTGAAGTCCGCGTTGCCCTTACCGCTGACAAGCCGCGCCGCCGGATCATCGCGGTCGGATCGGGCAAGGGCGGGGTCGGCAAAAGCACCGTCTCGGCCAACCTGGCGGTCGCGCTGGCGCGGCTGGGCCGTAAAGTCGGGCTCGTCGACGCAGACATCTATGGACCGTCGCAGCCTCGCTTGATGGGCGGTGAGGGGATCAAGCCGCAAGCCAAGGATAACAAGCTGATCCCGGTGCCGACCGCGTGGGGCGTGCCGCTGCTGTCGATGGGCCAGTTGATCGCGCCGGACAAGGCGATTGCCTGGCGCGGGCCGATGGCGGGCAATGCGCTGGGCCAGCTGATCGACGCTGACTGGGGCGATGTCGAAGTGTTGATCGTCGATCTGCCGCCAGGCACTGGCGATGTCCAGCTGACCATGCTGCAACGCTATAAGCCAGCGGGCGCGGTGATCGTCTCAACTCCGCAGGACCTGGCGCTGATCGACGCGCGCCGCGCAATCCAGCTGTTCGAAGTGGGCGAAGTGCCGGTGATTGGCATGGTCGAAAATATGGCCGGATACCAATGTCCGCATTGCGGCGAGCTGTCCGATCCGTTCGGACAGGGCGGGGCCGAGGCGGCCGCCAGTGAGCTGGGCATGGCGTTCCTCGGGCGGATCCCGCTCGAACTGGCAATCCGCGAGGCCAGCGACGCGGGTACGCCGCCGGCGGCCGGGGATGGTCCGAGCGCGGAAGCCTTTGCTGCGATCGCCCGCCGCGTGGTGGCCTGGCTCGACAATCAAGCGTGATCGGCTAGGGCACCTTCATGCATTTCACACGGCGCGGGATCCTGCTGGGGATGGGGGCGACCGGCGGACTGATCGCCGCATGGACACTGGTGCCGCGCCGCTTTGCGCCGCCCTTGGTGGCGGGCGAGGGCGAATATGCCTTCGATGCCTGGCTCAAGATCGGCACCGACGGGGTGGTCAGCGTGGCCGTGCCCGAGCTCGAGATGGGGCAGGGCATCACCACCCTGATCCCGCAAGTGGTGGCGATGGAACTGGGCGCAGACTGGCGCCAGATCGCGGTTGAGCCAGCCCCGATCAGCGGGGCCTACGGCAACCCGGTGCTGGCCGCGCGCTGGGCTCCGCTGTGGCTGCCGTTGGCATCTGGACTTGCCGACGCGCCCGATAGCTTGCTCGCCCGCCGCTTTGCCGAACACGATGCCTTCATGGCCAGCGCCGATGGCACCACCATGGCCGCGCACGAATTGGCCGCGCGCAGCGCTGCCGCCAGCGCCAAGGCGCTGCTGGCCCAGGCCGCCGCCGCGCGCTGGGGGGTCAACTGGGAGGAATGCGACGCGCAAGCCGGGTTTATCTTGCACGACAAGCAGCGCGCCTCATTCGCTGAACTGGTCGAAGCGGCGAGCAGCTTTACCCCGCCCAACCCGCCGGTGTTGCGCGCCCAGCCCCCGCTGGAGCGCGCCGCCGAGTTTCCACCCGGCGCGCCGCTGCATTTCCCCCGGCTCGACTTGCCCAGCAAGGTCGATGGCAGCTTTACCTTTGCAGGCGATCTGCGGCTGCCAGACATGGTCTTTGCCGCAATCCGGCACGGGCCGATTGGTCAGACCAAGCTGGGGCACTTCGATCCCAAACGTGCCGCCGGGGTAGCGGGATTTCAGCGGGTGGTCACCGGGCCTGACTGGCTGGCGGCGGTGGCGAGCGATTGGTGGTCAGCCGAGCGCGCGCTCAGCTTGATCGCGCCAAACTTTGCGGCAAGCAACAAAGCCGATAGCGCCGCGATCGATGCAGCGCTGCTGAAAGGACTGCGCCGCGGTTCGGCTAATACGGTAACCACTGTGGGCGATCCCGACACTTGGCTGCGTGACAAGTTTGATCTGGCGAAAATCTACACTGTTGCTCCCGCGCTGCACGGCACGCTGGAGACAACCAGCGCGACTGCGCGCTTCGCCGATGGCAAGCTGGAGCTGTGGCTGGCCTGCCAAGCCCCGCAAGCCGCTCGGCTCGCCGCCGCGCGCGCCATCGACCTCTCGCCCGAGGATGTGACGCTGGTGCCAATGCCCGCCGGGGGCAGCTTTGACCGGCGGCTGGAAAGCGATCACGCCGCGCAAGTCGCGCTGATCGCCAAGGAGCTGGGCAAGCCGGTGCAACTGACCTGGTCGCGCTGGCAAGAGCACGTGGCGGGCCGCCCCCGCACTCCGGCCAAGCTGGTGCTGGCCGCGCGGACCACCCAAGATGGCTCGCTGACCGCGCTCAAGCTCCGCATCTCGATGCCCGCTACCGCGCGCGAATTTGGCGCGCGGCTGTTCGATGGCAAGACCCCGCAAGAGGCGCTGGAGCTGCAGGACAGCGCCGACAGCGTGGCCTGCGAGGGACTGGTGCCGCCTTACGCAATTGAACATATGCAGGTCGAGCACGTGCCCACCCCGATCGGCCTGCCGACCGGGCGGCTGCGCGGCAACACGCACGGAATCGGTGCATTCGCGGTCGAGACCTTCATCGATGAGCTGGCGCACCGCGCCGGGCGCGAGCCATTGTCCTACCGGATGTTCCTGCTCGGCGGTGATCCCAAGCTGGCCGCCTGCCTGCAGCAAGCCGCTAGTCTGGCGCAGTGGGGCGGCGGCGCGGCCGGGACCGGGCAGGGGCTGGCCTGCTGGAAAATGAGTTTGGGTTCGCGCGAGGGCCGGATCGCGCTGATCGCCAGCGCGCGCCACGATGATCGCGGGATCCGGGTCGACAAGCTGACCGCCGTGGCCGACATCGGCCGGATCGTGAACGTCGACATTGCCCGCCAGCAGATCGAAGGCGGGCTGCTGTTCGGCTTGGGGCTGGCGACCGGATCAAGCACGACTTATGCCAAGGGCTTGCCCTTGACCGGGCGGCTGGGGATGCTGGGCCTGCCCTTGCTGGCGGACTGCCCTGAAGTGCTGGTTGAATTTATCGACAGCGAAGCCGATCCGTTCGATCCCGGCGAACTGGGCGCGGTGATCGCCCCGCCAGCGATTGCCAATGCGCTCTATTCGGCCGGATCGGTGCGGCTTCACAATTTGCCGCTGACTTTGGAGCAAGGTTGATGCTGCCCGCCACTCATCCCGCGATTGCCGCGCCGCGCATTGGCGTGCTGCTGGTCAATCTGGGTACCCCCGACGCGCCGACCACCGGCGCAGTGCGGCGCTATCTCAAGGAGTTTCTGTCCGACCGCCGGGTGGTGGAGATCCCCCGGCTGGTGTGGTGGCCGATCCTCAACCTGATCATCCTAAACACCCGCCCCAAGAAAAGCGCGCACGCATACAGCCAGGTGTGGAGCGAGCATGGCTCGCCGCTGGCCGCGATCACGCGCGCGCAGGCTGAGGCTTTGCAGACCCGGCTGGGCGGCGCAGTGATGGTCAGTTGGGCAATGCGTTATGGTAACCCGGCGCTGGGTGCCGAACTGCGGCGGATGAAGGACGCGGGCTGCGAGCGCATTCTGGTCGCGCCGCTCTATCCGCAATATTCGGGTGCGACGACCGCCACGGTCACCGATGCAGTGGGCGCGGCGATGGCCAAGCTGCGCTGGCAACCGACGCTGCGCAACGTGCCGCCGTACTATGACGATCCACTGCACATCGCGGCGCTGCACGCTGACATTGTCCGGCAATTGGCCGCGCTGGCCTTCATGCCCGAGGTGCTGCTGCTGTCATTCCACGGAATGCCGCAGCGCACGCTCGAGCTGGGCGACCCATATCACTGCCACTGCCAGAAGACCGCGCGGCTGCTGCGCGAGGCGTTAGCCAAGGACTTTCCCGAACTGCGGATCGAGCTGACTTTCCAGTCACGCTTTGGCCGGGCCAAGTGGCTTGAGCCTGCGACCGACATTGTGCTTGCTGCCGAGGGTGCACGCGGGACCAAGCGGCTCGCCATCGCCGCGCCGGGCTTCTCGGCCGATTGCCTTGAAACCCGCGAAGAACTGGCGATCCGGGGCAAGGAACAGTTTGTCGAGGCGGGCGGGCAGGAGTTTGCTGCGCTCGATTGCCTCAACATTGGCGAGCCGGGCATGGCGATGCTCGAGGGCTTGATCCGGCGCGAACTGGGGGGCTGGATTTAACCGCGCGATTAGTTTACACGGGTGTCAGTAACGGAGAACCACGCATGGCCACCGCCGCCCCGACATATTCGCACTGGTCCCAGCTGCAGCCCAAGCACGCGCTCGATCATATCCCGGGTGAAGACGGCTGGCCGATCATCGGCACCACGCTGGAACTGCTGGCTGATCCGATCGGCTACGGCGCGAAAATGCGGGCCAAATACGGCAATGTCCACCGCAACAAAGGCTTTGGTCGGCGCGGCGTGACGCTGCTGGGGGCCGAAGCCAATGAGCTGATCCTGTTTGACCGCGACAAGCTGTTTTCATCCGAACAGGGCTGGGGCCCGGTGCTGCACCTGCTGTTCCCGCGCGGGTTGATGCTGATCGATTTCGATCATCACCGGATGGACCGCCGCGCCTTGTCGATTGCCTTCAAACCCGGCCCGATGCGGCACTATGCCGATGCACTGAACCGTGGAATTTCGGCGCGGGTCGAAGAGTGGCGCGGCCAGGAAATGTTGTTCTACCCGGCGATCAAGCAGCTGACGCTCGATCTGGCGGCGGACAGCTTCATGGGCCTACCGCTGGGGCCAGAGGCGGACCAGATCAACAAGGCGTTCGTCGATATGGTCGCCGCCTCGATCGGGGTGATCCGCAAACCCTTGCCGTTCACCGCGATGGGGCGCGGGGTGGCCGGGCGCAAGTTTCTGGTCGAATGGTTCACCGTCGAGACTTTGCGCCGCCGCAGCGAAGGGGGCGGGCAGGACATGTTCAGCCAGTTCGCCACCGCCACGCATGAAGACGGCGCGCTGATGCCAGTCGATCAGGTCGTCGATCACATGATCTTCCTGATGATGGCCGCGCATGATACGATCACCTCGTCAGCCAGCTCGCTGGTCTGGCTGCTGGCTAAGCACCCCGAATGGCAAGACAAGCTGCGCGCCGAAATTCTGGCGGTGACCGGCGGTCCAGGCCGCCCGGTGGCTTACGAAGACCTCGGCAAGCTGGAACTGACCGAGATGGCATTCAAGGAAGCGCTGCGGCTGATCCCGCCGGTACCCTCGTTGCCGCGCCGGGCCATGCGCGATTTCACCTTTCAGGGCTGGCATATCCCGGCTGGATCGGGCGTCGGGATCAGCACCACTTTTGTGCACATGATGGAAGAATACTGGCCAGAGCCCAAGAAGTTCGATCCGCTGCGCTTCACCCCAGAGGCCTCCGCCGGGCGGCACAAATACGCCTGGGTCCCATTCGGCGGCGGCGCGCACATGTGCCTGGGGCTGCACTTTGCCTATATGCAGATCAAGCTGCTGATGGCGCACCTGCTGACCCGCTACCAGATCGAGCTTGAGGCGGGCTACGAGCCCGAATGGCAACCCTGGCCGATCCCCAAGCCCAAGGACGGGCTGAAGGTGACTTTCCGGCCGCTCTAAAGTCGCTGCCTTGCCGCTAACTGGTTGACTGCGCCTTGCGGTTCAATAGAACAAATAATGAACAGCTAGCGAGTTTGCGGAGGTTAGAATGCAAAATGCCGGCGAGCACGATTTTGATTTCGAGTTTGGCAGTTGGACCGTCAACCACCGGCGGCTCAAGGATCGCTTGTCGGGCTGCACAGATTGGGAAGCTTTCACTGGAACGGCGACAACTCAGCCAATTCTGGGCGGCGCCGGCAATGTTGAGGACAATGTCCTGCACTTTCCGGAAGGAACCTATCGTGCGGTTGCTTTACGTTCGTTCGACGTGAAGTCAGGCACTTGGGCGATCTGGTGGCTCGATGCGCGCTTTCCGCACCAGTTGGACATCCCGGTTAAAGGTGCCTTTTCCGGAGGTATCGGAAGCTTCCTTGCCGACGACAATTTTCGCGGCAAGCCGATCAAAGTGAGGTTTCTCTGGCTTGATACCGCGGCCGCCAACCCACGGTGGGAACAGGCCTTTTCGGCTGACGACGGCCTGACTTGGGAAACCAACTGGACCATGAAGTTCACGCGGATTGGTGCCGACCAGCCAGCTTAGCTAGAAATCCACCGCGATGCCGTTTTTCTCCCAGTCGCCGTAGCGGGTGGGATCGAGCGGGTCGGCGGGGGGCGGCACCTTGGCGGGCTGAGGCGCGGGATCGTCGGTCCAGTTTGCGGGCTTTTC
The DNA here is from genome assembly GCA_031410255.1 of Novosphingobium sp. Taxonomy (GTDB): domain Bacteria; phylum Pseudomonadota; class Alphaproteobacteria; order Sphingomonadales; family Sphingomonadaceae; genus Novosphingobium. The sequence continues at coordinate 26,643 of JANNYT010000009.1, forward strand.
GAACGTCGTGGGACGAGTGGTGGCGCGCTTGGTCATCGGCATTTCATGCTCCCGCTGGCCCTGCAATGCAATCTCCCCTAAGGGCACGCCGATGGACATCCCCGGGCTTCCGGCGCGCAAGGGCGCGCTCAAATTGATCGATGCCGTGCTGAACCGGGGCGAGACGCTCGATCAGGCTGCCAATGCTGCATTGCTGGGGGTCAAAGGCAATGCCGATCGCGCTTTGGCCAAGGCGCTGGCGGGCGAAGTGCTGCGCTGGTTGACCGATATTGACGGCCTGATCGACAGCGCGACCCGGCTGGTCTTGGCGCACGACGCCAAGGTCCGTTCGGTGCTGCGGCTGATGCTGGCGGGCTGGCTGCGGCTGGAAACCCCGCCGCATGCGGTGATCGCCACCGCGCTGCCGCTGCTGGTGGGCGGCCCGCGCCGTCTGGCGCACGGGGTGTTCTCCACACTGGTCAAGCGCGCGGTGACTTTGCCCGCTACGCCGACTTTGCCCGCCGAAGTGGCTGCGCGTTGGGGCGAGCGGGCCGGGGCGATTGCCACCGGGTTGGGGCACTTGCCCGCGCTCGATCTGGTCCTGCGCGATCCGGCTGAGACGGCCGATTGGGCGCAGCGACTGGGCGGGGTGTCATTACTGCCCGGCCATCTGCGGCTGGGGCGCGGCACGGCGGTGGAAAATCTTGAGGGCTACGATGCGGGTGCGTGGTGGGTGCAAGACCTCGCCGCGAGCTTGCCGGCGCGGTTGCTGGGCAGTGGAGCTGGCCGCGCGGTGCTCGATCTGTGCGCGGCGCCGGGCGGAAAAACGCTGCAGCTGGCCGCAGCGGGTTGGCAGGTCACCGCGCTGGATAACAACGCCAAGCGGCTTGGACGGGTCGAGCAGAACCTCGCGCGCACTGGCCTGAGCGCGGAAGTGGTTGAGGCCGATGCGCTGAGCTGGGACCCGCCCGCGCTGTTTGACGCGGTGCTGCTCGATGCGCCGTGCAGCGCCACCGGTACCTGCCGCCGTAACCCCGATGTGATCCACCGGATCGGCCTGCGCCAGATTGCCGAACAGGCCGCGCTGCAAGCAAAGCTGCTGGCCCGCGCGGTAGACATGGTCAAACCGGGCGGCACGCTGATCTATGCGGTCTGCTCGCTCGAGCACGAAGAGGGTGAGGATCAGGCGGCGCGCGTTGAGCTGACCCGCGATCCGATCCGCGCCGATGAATTGCCCGCCGGACTGGAGCCCAGCGCTGATGGCACGCTGCGGACCGATCCGGGGATGCTGGCGCAAGCAGGCGGGCTCGACGGGTTCTTCATCGCGCGCTGGCGCAAGGACTGACCCCACAGCACGCTTGCCCTTCCGCGCCAAGCTGGCAAGATCGCCTCACAAATGAGGGGACCCAGCATGTACCGCACCGCCGCACTGTTCGCGCTCGCCTTTGGCCTCGCCAGCCCGGCACTGGCCTATCAGGCCGAGATCAAGCGCGACGACTGGGGGATCGCCCACATCAAAGGCCACACTGACGCCGATGCGGTCTACGGGATGATCTATGCCCAAGCCGAGGATGACTTCAACCGGATCGAAATGAACTACCTGACCAACCTGGGCCGCAGCGCCGAAGTGCTGGGTGAGGGCGCGATCTGGGCGGATTTGCGCCAACGGCTGTGGGTTAATCCCGCCACGCTCAAAGTGCAATATGCGCAAAGCCCGCTGTGGCTGCGCAGCCTGATGGATGGCTGGGCGGCCGGGCTCAACCAGTACCTCGCCGATCATCCCGAGGTGCATCCCAGGGTCATCACGCATTTCGAACCGTGGATGGCGCTGAGCTTTTCCGAAGGCAGCATCGGCGGCGATATCGAATCGGTTCCGCTGAGCCAGCTGGAAGCGTTCTACACCGGCCACCAGAATGCCCTGACTGCGAACGAACGCGGGCTCGAATTCAAGGAGCCTTTGGGTTCGAACGGCTTTGCCATCGGGCCCAGCCACAGCGCCAGCGGCCATCCGCTGCTGCTGATCAACCCGCACACGAGCTTTTTCTTCCGCTCTGAAATGCAGGTGCAAAGCGATGCGGGCCTCAACGCTTACGGCGCGGCAACCTGGGGACAATTCTTCATCAATCAGGGCTTCAACGAAGCAGCCGGGTGGATGCACACCTCAAGCGGGGTCGATAACGTCGATGAATTTGCCGAAGAGATAAAGCAGCGACCGGGCGGCGGTTACACCTATCACTATGGCAAGCTCGCCCGCGCGGTGAAGCAGCAGCCGATCACGCTGGCGTTCCGCAAGGCCGATGGCAGCACGGGCCAGCGCACCTTCACCACCTACTCCACGCACCACGGCCCGATCGTGCGAGAGGCTGCGGGCAAGTG
>JANNYT010000010.1:0-11484 GCA_031410255.1 Novosphingobium sp.
CGCTTCGTGGCGGATATCGCGGGCGGCGTGGTAAGTCAGGGCCTTCATGCGGGCGGCCTCCTAGCGCTCGTTCATCGCGACGTATTCGGCGATCTTGGATTTGCCGAGCTGGCTCATATGCACCTCGTCCGGGCCATCGGCGATCCGCACAAACCGGTTGAGCGTGAAGAACCGGGCGATCGGTGTATCATCGCTGACCCCCATCCCGCCGTGAACCTGAATGGCGCGGTCACACACTGTCTGCGCCATTTGCGGCGCGACCACCTTGATCGCGGCGATCAAGTCCTTGGCGACCTTGTTGCCGAACCGGTCCATCGCATCGGCCGCCTTCAAGGTCAGCAGGCGCGACATTTCAATCTCGCAATAAGAGCGCGCGATATCTTGCCGAATGCTCGATTGATCGGCCAGCTTCTTGCCAAACGCGGTCCGGCTGTCGGCCCGCCGCGCCATCAGTTCAAGCGCGCGCTGGGCCTGCCCGATCGAACGCATGCAGTGGTGGATCCGGCCCGGCCCGAGGCGGCCCTGCGCAATCTCGAACCCGCGCCCTTCGCCCAGGATCAGGTTGCCCTTGGGCACGCGGACATTGTCAAACCGCAGTTCGACCTCGCCGCCGGGTGAATTGTGCGATCCGAACACAGTCAGGTGGCGCACCACGGTGATGCCGGGCGTGTTAGGCTCGACCAGGATTTGCGAATGCTGGCTGTGGCGCGGTCCGTCAAAGCGGCTTTTGCCCATCACGATCCAGATATCGCAGCGCGGGTGCATCGCGTTTGAAACCCACCACTTGCGGCCATTGATCACGTAGTCATCACCATCAGCAACGATCGACATTTCAAGATTGGTCGCATCCGATGACGCGACCTGCGGTTCGGTCATCACATAGGCTGAGCGGATCTTGCCAGCGAGCAGCGGCCCCAGCCACTTTTCCTGTTGTTCAGGTGATCCGAACTTGGCGAGCACTTCCATATTGCCGGTATCGGGCGCCGAGCAATTGAGCACCTGGCTCGACCACGGCACCCGCCCAAGCAACTCGGCCACCGAAGCATATTCAAGGTTGCTCAGCCCCGGCGAAAGTTCGCCGTATTCATGCGGCAGGAACAGGTTCCACAGGCCGAGCGCGCGCGCCTTGTCCTTCAGCGGCTCCATCCCCGGCCATTCCTGCCAGATCCTGGTCGGATCATTGACCCAGTCGTAGTAAGCTTGCTCGGCTGGATAGATGTGCTCGTCCATAAACCCGCTGACCTGCGCCAGCAGCGCCTTTACCTTGTCACTATGTTCAAAATTCATGCGGTTTAGTCCTTTAAAGGGAGAGCCCGCCATCGACCACGACAGTATGGCCGGTGACGTAAGATGCGAGCGGTGAGGCAAGGAACAGCGCGGTACCGGCCATATCGGCGGGTGTGCCCATGCGGCCTTCGGGAATGCGAGCCAGGGCACCCGCAAGCCGGTCAGGCCGGTCAGTTGTTACCTTGGTCAGTTTGGTGGCGACCAGTCCGGGCGCGAGGCCGTTGACGCGGATCCCATCGCCCGCCCATGCCTGCCCGAGCGATTTGACCAAGCTGACCGCCCCTGCCTTCGATGCAGCATAGGCCGGGTTGCCGATATTGGCCTTGAACCCGGCGATTGAGCTGACGATGATCAGGCTGCCTCGGTTTTCGGCCAACAGCGGGCGGAATTTGCTCGCACAGTGCATCAAACTGTCAAGGTTGACGCTCATCACGCGGTCCCAGCCCGGACGCTCAAATTCGCCGCGACCATAGACGACGATGCCCTGGCACAGCACCAGCACGTCGAGCGCGGCAAACGGCAGCGCGGCGGCGGCAATCGCATCGGGATCGCCGACATCGACGCAGCTGTAGCCAAGCCCGGTCAGGTCAGAACCGTCTTCGGCGCTATATTCCGATGCGGCAGCACGCGTGCCCCAAACGTGAACCGCGGCGCCGCGCAAACGGAAAGCGTGGGCAATCCCGTTGCCGATCCCGCTCGATCCGCCGACCACCAGCACATTCTTGCCCGAAAAATCGGTGTCGCTGTGCATTGTCCGCTCCTTTTTTAATCGATCGGTTAATGCGGGGGCGATCGGCCCTTGTCAAATGCCAAGGCGGCCATAAGCTGCGCGGCAGAGGAGTGATCTGGAAATGAGCGAAGCGACCATGGAGCCCGAAGCGATCCTTGAACCCGAATTGCCAATCATCGATCCGCACCACCATTTGTGGGATCTGCGCCCGCTGATGGGCGCGATGCCGCAGCCGCACCATCCCTTCATCGCTGCAATCGCCTTGTCACCTTACTACACCTTCGATGCGATCCAGGCCGAAATCAGCAGCGGCCACAACGTGATTGGCACGGTGTTCATGGAATGCGGTGCGTTCTACAATTCGAGCGTGTCTGACGAGCTGAAGCCAGTCGGTGAAGTTCAATTCGTTAACGGCGTTGCCGCGCAAAGCGCCAGCGGGCTCTATGGCCCCGCCCGGCTGTGCGAAGCGATCATCGGCCATGCGGACCTCAGCCGCGGCGACGCCGCACGCCCGGTGCTCGAAGCCTTGATGGCCGCCAGCCCGCGCTTCAAGGGGATCCGCCACGCCGTTGCTTGGGATGCTGACCCCGAGGTGCTGGGCCCGCCGTTCCATGCTCCGCAAGGGCTGTATCTCGATGCCAAGTTCCGTGAGGGCTTTGCGCATTTGGGCCAGCTCGGGCTGACCTTTGACGCCTGGCTGCTGGAGCCGCAATTGGGCGATGTGCTGTCGCTCGCCCGCGCCTTCCCCGATCAACCGATCGTGCTCGATCACTGCGGCACCCCGCTGGGGATGGGCAGCTATCACGGAAAATTGCCCGAACGGTTTGACACCTGGCGCGCCATGATCCGTCAGATCGCGCAGTGCCCCAACGTCTCGGTCAAGCTGGGCGGCCTCGCCATGTCATTCGCCGGGATGCCCGATCACGGCCCGGCTGCCGGGCTCTCATCCGAAGTACTGGCAGCGATGTGGCGGCCCTACATCGAAACCTGCATCGAAGCATTCGGGTCGCAGCGCGGGATGTTCGAAAGCAACTACCCGGTCGACAAATGGGGCGCGAGCTACGCCGTGCTGTGGAACGCTTTCAAACACCTGACCCGCTGCGCCTCGGCGACAGACAAAGCCGCGCTTTATGCCGGCAACGCCGCACGGTTCTACGGGATCGAGCACTTGCTCAGCTGATGGCCGCGATCCACTTACCGCGCACGATCCGCATTGGCGGGGGCGTCATCAATGAGCTGCCCGAGGTGCTGGCAGCGGCAGGCCTTTCACGCCCGCTGATCGTGACCGACGCCTGGATGGTCAGCTCGGGCCTGCTGGCGCGGGTCGAGGAATTGCTGGCGCTGGCCGGGATCGCCGCCCGCGCCTTCACCGGCGTGGTTCCCGATCCGACCGTCACTTCAATCGAAGCAGGCTGCGCGTTTCTGAACGAGGGCGACCACGACTGCGTGATTGGCCTGGGCGGCGGCAGCCCGATTGACAGCGCCAAGATGATCGCAGTCAAGCGGAACCGCACGATCCCCCAGCTGAAATCACCGCATCAGGAAGACGCGCCGGGCCTGCCGGTCATCGCCATCCCCACCACCGCCGGGACGGGCTCGGAAGCCACCCGCTTCACCGTGATTACAGACGCGGAGACCGACGAAAAGATGCTCTGCGCGGGCCTCGCCTACCTGCCGCTGATCGCGATTGTCGATTACGAACTGACCCTCAGCAAACCCGCTCGGCTGACCGCCGACACCGGGATCGACAGTCTGGTCCACGCGGTCGAAGCTTACGTGTCAAAGCGCGCCAACCCGTTCGCCGATGCGATGGCGCTGTCCGCGATGCGGCTGATCTGGCCCAACCTGCCGCGCGCCTGCGCCGACCCGCAAGACCGCCCCGCGCGCGAGGCGCTGATGCTGGGCGCGCTGCAAGCCGGGATCGCCTTCTCCAACAGCTCGGTCGCGCTGGTCCACGGGATGAGCCGGCCCATCGGCGCCCATTTCCACGTCAGCCACGGTCTGTCCAACGCGATGCTGATGCCGGTAGTCACCGCCTGGAGCGCCCCGGCCGCGTTGCCCCGCTACGCCCAATGCGCCCGCGCCATAGGCGTGGCCGACGATGCCGAAAGCGATCAGAGCTCAGTGGGCCGCCTCGTCGAAGCCCTGCACCATATCAACGCCGACCTGAAAGTCCCCAGCCCGCGCGCCCACGGCATCGACCAAGCCCGCTGGGACGAACTGCTTCCGCTGATGGCGCAGCAAGCGCTGGCAAGCGGGAGCCCGGGGAACAATCCGAGGGTGCCCGATGCGGCCGAAATCGAAGTTCTTTACCGGCAGGCCTGGAGTTAAACCGGCTCGAGCGCCTCGTGCCCCAGGGGCACGGATTCGAGCAAGATTTCGTCACCCACCCGCACCTCGCCGCCGGTCACCACTACCGCCATTACGCCGGCTTTGCGGATCAGACTGCCATCCGCCGCTTTGTCCAAAGTCGCAGCCATCAGCCCAGCGCCCAGCCCATTGATCTGGTGGCACGGATTGCGCAGGCCGGTGATCTCGATTACCGCCTCCGCGCCTAGCCGCAGCCTGGTGCCGCGTGACAGGCCGAGCAGGTCCAAGCCGCGGGTGGTCACGTTTTCGCCCATTTGCCCGGGCTTTACCGCAAAGCCCTTGGCCGCGAGCTCGCCAAATAATTCGACATGGATCAGGTGGACCTGGCGCAAGTTGGGCGTGTTCGGCTCCTTGGCCATGCGGGAGAGGTGCTGGACCAACCGCCCGGCGTGAGCATCGCCCTGCACCCCCAGCCCGGCGAGCAAGGTCAGCGCGGTGCGCGGCGCTTTTGAGAAGCGATGTGCGCCATCACTCGCAAGGCCGATGATCGTGGGAGCCATAGAGGTAGGCTAAGCCCACCATAGCGCAGCTGCAAGCCCCTCGACAGCGGGAGATCGGTCCCATAAGAAAACCTGTCATCTCAACAGGGAATTCCATCCATATGTCGCTGCCCGCTCCGTTCGACAAATTGCGCCTGCCGATCATCGGTTCGCCGCTGTTCATCATTTCCACCCCGGATCTGGTGATCGCCCAGTGCAAGGCCGGGATCATCGGCAGTTTCCCGGCGCTGAACGCGCGGCCTTCGGGCGTGCTCGACGAATGGCTCCACCGGATCACCGAGGAACTGGCGGCGCATAACCGCGATAATCCAGACCGGCCCGCCGCGCCCTATGCAGTCAATCAGATCGTCCACAAATCGAACAACCGGCTTGAGGAAGACATGGAGGTCTGCGCCAAGTGGCAGGTGCCGATGCTGATCACCTCGCTGGGTGCGCGTGAAGACTTGAACCAGGCGGCGCATAAGTGGGGCGGGATCGTTCTGCACGATGTGATCAATGATCGGTTCGCCCGCAAGGCGATCGAAAAGGGCGCAGATGGCCTGATCCCGGTTGCGGCGGGTGCAGGCGGACATGCGGGCGTGCTCTCGCCCTTCGCCTTGATGCAGGAAATCCGCCAGTGGTTTACCGGACTGGTGGCGCTGTCGGGCTCGATCGCCAACGGCCATGCGGTGCTGGCGGCGCAGGCAATGGGGGCGGACTTTGCCTATATTGGTTCACCATGGATCGCCACCAAGGAGGCCAACGCGCAGGAAGGATACAAGCAGGCGATCGTCGATGGCCGGTCTAACGACATCGTCTATTCGAACCTGTTCACCGGGGTCCACGGCAATTACCTGCGCCCCTCGATCGTCAATGCCGGGCTCGATCCTGAAAATTTGCCGGTCAGCGATCCATCCGCGATGAATTTCGGCTCGGGCGGCAATACCGAGGCCAAGGCGTGGAAGGACATCTGGGGTTCGGGCCAGGGGATCGGCGCGGTCACCGCGATCGACAGCGTGGCGGAACGGGTCGACAAGCTTGAAGCTGAGTATAATCAAGCGCGCGCCGAATTGGCAGTCAAAGCGCGGATGACGCTGGCCTGAGTTAGCCTTCGACTGGTGCGGTTGCCGGCCACAGCTGCGCTGCCATCGCGTCGAGCTCGCTGAAATCGACCCCGCTGCCCAGCGGATCGTGGCGGTTGAGCTGCAACCGGCGCTGCTGCACCAGCAACCGGCGGCGCAGCGCGCGTTGCAGCAGTTCAAGCCGCTGATAGGCATCGACCAGTGCGACCTCAGGCGCGCGCAACCGGCCGGCTGACCAGGTCGCCTCGATCTGGCCCAGCCGTTCCATCACCAGCGCGTTGTAATCGCGGTGCGGGCCGCGGTGCAGCGGCAGGCCAATCCGCACTGCCGCCGCGTCGTTAGCGGGGAGCAGCAAGCCGTTGCGGCGAAAATCGTCGAACCCGATCTGCTCGATCCCCAAAGCTGAGAGCATCGGGGCAAAGCTGGTGCGGGTCAGGATCTGGCGGGGCAGGATGTGATGCCGCTGCAGCCCAGGCTCATAGCCCGGCGACTCACGCCGATTGACCGCGCGAAACGACAGCCGGGCACGATGTCCCGCGCCCAGGCCCGAGCCTGATCCAACCTCCCCACCCATACCGCGACCCTGTTTTGCTTTGTGACTTCCAAAAAGATTGCTGTTCGGAGATGATTTGGGCGCGGCGCGTCAGGATTATTGGCGTACCGATACCCGCAAATGGCGGCCCTGCTGGATCGGCACTACATCGAGCGTCTCCCCGTCCGGTCCGGCAAATTCGTAAGGCGCAGTCAGCGGTCCGCTTTCGATCAGCGCGTGGATCAGCCGCACTGCAATCCGCGCCACTCCAGCTGGCGGCATGCCGCTGTGCGGTTCAAACCGCAATTCCTGACCCGTCAGCAGCGATAACCCGACGGTCACCATCGCGCCGTCCAACTCACGTTGCAGCGAAGTCAGGCCCAGCGCGGGAAAAGCGCCGCCCCTCAGCCAGGCCGAGACGAATTTGTGGTAATAATCAGGCGCCATCCAGCACCGCGCCGGGTTCCACACCGCGGCCAGCACCCCGGGCAGCCGGGTCAGCTCTGCCCCAAGCCCGGCAATGAAGCGGATCACCGGCAGCATCCCGGCACCCTCGGCCAGATGCGGCGCAGGGGCCAGCGCCAACGCTTCGCCGGGGGGCTGGTCAGGCAAACCCAGCAGTGCGCCTTTGCCCGGAGGCTTGGCTGCCCCACCCGGCGACAGACCACCGCAATCGAAAGTCAGCCCGGTCGCCAGCAGTTCCACCCAACCGGCAAATGGTGCGGGCTGGTGGCTGATTGCAAAACGCACCAAACCGTCGTCACGCGCAGACAAGGCCGCCAAAGCGTCAACACCAGGACGCGTTCCCGCCGCGAAGATCAGCGAAAGGATTGCGTCTGCGGCCACGCTGTTCTTCCCGCTCACGGTAACGATGACCGCGCCCCCTCATGAATGCTTGTCTGTCGAGATAACACTCTGGCACTTTTTGAGCCGAGTAGTCGAGTCCTGCAGGGGCAGTTTACTCGAGTTTCGAGCCATCTAGCGTCCGAACAGTTAGAAAATACCTTGGATTATGCCTTGTGCCATTGCCGCACCCAGCTCGCCGCAGCTCTTCAGCATCTGTTTGGGGACTTGTTTGCGGCGCAGAATTTCTTCCGGGGTCTGTGCGGCAAGGTTGGCAATCAGTGGTTCGGCCACGCGCCGCAGCCGCCAACCAGTCACGATCCGGTCCAATTGCGCTTGCGCCCCACTGCCATCGCTGCCCGCTGCGATCATCGTCGCATAGGGCCGGCCTTCGACCCGGCCAAGCAGCGGATAATAGCAGCGATCAAACAGGTCCTTCATCGGCCCGCTCATGCTGCCAAGGTTCTCCGGACAGGCGAACAGATAGCCTTGCGCCGCGAGCAAGTGTTCGGGTGTGGCTTCAGCCGCTGGCATGATTTGCGCGAGGCCCGGCGCCGCGGCGAATGCCGCTTCAGCCATAGCGCGGCTCGCCCCCGTGCGGCTATGCCAGACGATCAACAGCATCGCGCGGCCTGTGTCATCAGCAGGTGCCGGTCGCCGCGCCCAGAATGCCGCCCAGCCCCTTCTTGCACTTCTTGGGCTGCGGCTGACCGGACTGCGACTGGCCGGGCTGACCCTGCATCGCAGACATCCCCGGCATGTCCATCCAGCTGGTGGTCGAACGGTGCCGCACCCGCGCGGTCCACAGCAGATTCCACGCGGCCTTGGGATCGGCCGGACGCGGCGGATAGGCAAAGTCTTCCTCCGGCCCGAATGCCGTCATCAACCCCATCCGGAAATCGGGCGCGATCGTGCGCACCTCGGCGGGAATGGTGCAACTGGTCGTGCTGGGTGCCATCACAGTGCGGTCCTTGACCAGCGCCGCGACCTGACCCGGGCTGAGCCAATCGGTCAAGCCGCCGCCAAATTGCCGCGAGGCGCTGCTGGTCCACATCACCATGTCGCCCATCTGCGCCCCTTGTGCCATCTTGCCGCCGAACAGGAACGCCGAATAGCCGGTCGTGCCGGGCACCGCATTCCAGCTGACCAAGGTCGATCCGCTGGGGTTGGCCACATTGGTTGCACGCAGCGGAGCCATGAAATCCTGTGTCAGATTGAACGACAACTCTGGCGAATAATTCCCCGCGACGCGGTGCGCGCCGAGCAGCGAACTGTCCGGCTTGACGAATTTGTGGTCCTCGGCCGGCCAGCGCCCGAAGGTCTTGCTGTTAGTCAGCGTTGGGCCCCAGTCGCGCAGCACGGTGCTGGACCACATGCCCGGCGGCATTGCCCCTGCAGACAACTTGGCGAAATCGATCACCACCGGCTGGCCTTTGGGGGCGTGTTCGCCGCAGCCCCAGAATACGTACAACTTGCCGCTGGGCCGCTGACCGTCGCGCTGGCCGGGCATCTGATCGACCGGCGCGCGCTCCTCCCGCGGAGTTGCCAAGGCAACCGATTTGCCGAGCTTGGCACCAGCGGGCATGAAATGGTCGGCCTTGGCTGAGCCGCTCGCCGGCATAGTCGTCGAACCGAGCCGCAGATACAGCTCCTTCTGCATTTTGTCGCCGCCACCGCCGAAGGCCATCGCCATCGCGCCGCCCATTCCGCTGCCTTGCGCCGCCATGCCGGTGACTGTGCCGGCGCGCATGTCATAGCGCGCTACCGGGCCGCTGGTGGGCGCGCGCTGGGCTAGCACCGGGGCCAGCACGGGCAGCGCCGCCAGCACGGCCATGCCGCTGCCAGCCAGAACTGCAAATTTGCGATTGAGCGCCATGTCACTTCCCCTCGGTTCGAATGCCACCCGATTAGTGGAGCACAATTTCAATTGCTTGTCATTTACCGACAATCCGCGCCCGCTCCCTTTTGTTCGCGCGCGCGCTCGGCTAACCCATGCGTCATGACCGCAGCATTCCAATCGATCCTTGGCCTTGACCGTTCAATTTCGGGGCGCACCTGGCGCTGGCGCGGGGGCAACATGGATCTGGGCAATGCGGCCAGCCTCGATCACGATCTGGTCACGCAGCTGCTGCTGTCACGCGGGGTGGACCCGCAGGATGTCGAGCGGCACCGCAACCCGTCGCTGCGCGCCTTCTTGCCCGATCCTTCGGCGCTGCAGGATATGGACACTGCGGCTGAGCGGCTGGCGCAAGCCGTGCTGACCGGTGAGACGATGACCGTCTACGGCGATTATGACGTTGACGGTGCGACCAGCGCGGCGCTGCTGATCCGGCTGCTGCGCGATCTGGGCTTGCCTGCGCACTACTACATCCCTGACCGCTTGCTCGAAGGCTACGGACCTTCGGGTGAGGCGCTGGTGCGGCTCGGTGCCGACGGCTCCACCCTGATCGTCACCGTCGATTGCGGCGCGATGGCGCATGAGGCCCTGGCGATGGCGCACGATGCCGGGATCGACGTTGTCGTGGTAGATCACCACAAATGCTCGGTAGATCTTCCGATAGCCGCCGCGATGGTTAATCCCAACCGGCTGGATGAGAGCGAGATCGGCGCGGCGCATGGCCATCTGGCGGCGGTTGGCGTGGCCTTCCTGCTGGCCATTGCCACAGTCCGGGTGCTGCGCGGGCGCGGCTTTTTTGATGGGCGGGCCGAGCCTGATCTGTTCGCGCTGCTCGATCTGGTCGCGCTCGGCACGGTTGCCGATGTTGCGGCGCTGCACGGGCTCAACCGCGCGTTTGTCGCCCAAGGCCTGAAGGTCATGGCTCGGCGTGAGGGCGTGGGTATGGCCGCCTTGATCGACGCCAGCCGCCTCAGCCGCGCACCGAGCTGCAGCGATCTGGGCTTTGCCCTCGGACCTCGGATCAACGCTGGCGGGCGTGTGGGCGAAGCAACCTTGGGCGTGCGACTGCTGACCACCGAAGACCCCGATGAAGCCCGCAAGATCGCCGCGCAGCTGTCCACGCTCAATGAAGAGCGGCGCGGGATCGAAGCTGTGGTGCAGGAACAAGCTGAGGCGCAGATCGCCAGCCAGCACAACCGCGCGGTACTGGTGCTGGCCGGGGCCGGTTGGCATCCCGGAGTGATCGGGATCGTCGCCGGGCGGATCAAGGAAAAGACCGGCAAGCCCGCGCTGGTGATCGCGCTAAATGCCGACGAACATGGCAACGGTAAAGGCTCGGGCCGCTCGATTGCCGGGGTCGATCTGGGCGCGGCAATCATCGCCGCGCGCGAAGCCGGATTGCTGCTGGCCGGCGGCGGGCATGCGATGGCCGCCGGGCTGACCGTGCCGCCGGGCAGCCTCGATGCGCTGAGCGACTGGCTCGATGCGCGGCTGGGCGCAGCGGTTACGGCGGCGCAGGGCAATCAGGCGATGCTGCTCGATATGGCGCTGACCCCCGGCGGGCTGACCCCCGCCCTGGTTGAACTGCTGGAGAGCGCCGGGCCATACGGCATGGGTTGGCCTGGCCCGCGCGTTGCGGTCGGCCCAGTGCGGCTGGTCAAGGCCGATCTGGTCGGCACCGATCACGTCCGCCTGATCGTGCGCGGCGATGACGGCGCGAACTTCAAGGCCATCGCATTCCGTGCCGCTTCAACCGAGCTGGGACAGACTTTGCTGCACGCTACGCATCACCGCCGCCTATGGCTGGCCGGGCGCGCACGGATCGACGATTGGTCCAGCCGTCCACAGGCTGAGCTGCACGTGGATGACGCCGCTTTTGCTGATTGAGACAATCGTATCCTTTGCACTTGACCCAAATCGGACGCTTGCCTAAAGGCGCGGCCTGCCTACGGCTCTGCCGGTATGGCCCCATCGTCTAGCGGTTAGGACGCGGCCCTTTCACGGCTGAAACACGGGTTCGATTCCCGTTGGGGTCACCATTCAGGCGCAGCGGTGATTACACTTGCTGCCTTGCCGCCAGCAGGCGATTTGCTACGGCCCCTTCGTCTAGCGGTTAGGACGCGGCCCTCTCACGGCTGAAACACGGGTTCGATTCCCGTAGGGGTCACCAGCCAGCTCACCGTTACTTCACCAGCAGCCCCTGCAGCCACCAGATTACCTGCGCTTCCAGATAGACCCGGTGATCGGACCAGCCGTGATCAGTC
>JANNYT010000011.1:0-9197 GCA_031410255.1 Novosphingobium sp.
CCCCGATGCGATCGGGCTGGTCCGCGGCGGACCCACCGCAGCGACATCCTATTTGCGCAGCGAAATGGGTCCGGCGCTGATCAATGCGATGATCCCCGGGCTGACGGACGCTCTGCGCTTGGGCAATGACCCGGTGATTGGCCAGGCGCTGAAAGCACTGTCTGGCGTCCAATTTGCCTCAGCGGCGCAGGCCATCGCCAACCGCGCCGACAATGCGATCTGGTACCAGATCGGCAATGAGGAAAGCGCGATCCGCGCGCATCCCGAAGTGACCAAAGATCCGCTGCTGATCGGCGTGCTCAAGGTACTGTAAGGGGCTATCCCCCGGCGCCACGCGCGGGCTATAGGGGCAGCAGACTCGCATTCAGGAGCGCTGACCCGTGAAATTTTTTGCCGATACTGCCGAGATTGCCGACATCAAGGAACTGGCCGCCACCGGCCTGCTCGACGGGGTCACCACCAATCCCTCGCTGATCGCCAAGTCGGGCCGCGATTTCAAGGAAGTAACCAAGGAAATCTGCGGAATCGTCGATGGCCCGGTCAGCGCCGAAGTGGTCGCGCTCGATCACGAAGGCATGATGCGCGAGGCGGAAGTGCTCCGCAAGATCGCCGACAACGTCTGCATCAAGGTACCGATGACGTTGGACGGGCTGAAGACCTGCAAGGTGCTGACGGGCGATGGCACCATGGTCAACGTCACGCTGTGTTTTTCGGCCAATCAGGCGCTGCTCGCGGCCAAGGCCGGGGCCACGTTTGTGTCGCCGTTCGTGGGCCGCCACGATGACAATGGTTTTGATGGGATGGAACTGATCGGCGACATTCGCCTGATCTATGACAACTATGATTTCCGCACCGAAATCCTCGTCGCCTCGGTCCGTCACGGGATCCACGTGCTGCAGGCCGCCAAGATCGGTGCCGACGTGATGACCGCGCCGCCCGCCGTGATCAAGGGCCTGATCAAGCATGTGCTGACCGACAAGGGCATCGAAGGCTTCCTGGCTGACTGGGCCAAGACCGGTCAGGCGATTTAGGACTACGCCGACTTGGCTGACGAAACGCCCCTCGACCGCTTCAAATCGGTCCTGACCGGCACGGCCCGGGCCATCGCGCGTGAGCCTGAGATTGAGGTCGCGTGGACCGCCGACGCGCCAATCGCCAATGGCACTAACCTGCGCGTGCCGATGCCGGGGCGCAACCTGCCGCACGGTCAGGCGATGGAAGCGCGCGGCTTTGCCGATTCGATGGCACTGCGGCTGCGCCATCATAATGAAGCGCTGCATGCCAAAGGTGCGCCGTCCGAACCCACCGCGCGCGCGGCCTATGATGCGGTTGAAATGGTGCGGTTTGAGGCGCTTGGCTCCAAGTCTTATGCCGGGATGCGCGATAATCTGGATGCCGCGCTGATGGTGCGGATCGGGGCCGATCCGATCACCCGCGCAGTCCGGCCCGATGAAGCGCCGGTGCCGTCCGCCCTGGCGCTGCTGCTGCGCGAACATTTGACCGGCCAGCCAGTGCCAGCCGTTGCCGAACCTGGCGTCGCGCTGCTGCGCAGCTGGATTGCGGACAAGGCCGGGGCCGATTTTGACGCGCTGGCGCTGTCGCTTGATGACCAGAAGGCTTTTCAAAGCCTGATGCTCGACATGCTCCAGCACCTCGAGCTGACCCAGGCCAGTCCGCTCGATCAAGACCCCGATGCGGGCGAGGATCAGGACAGCGAAGACCAGGACGATCAGGAAAGCGACGACGGCGAAAGCGCCGAAGACCAGTCGCCCAGCGAAGTCGCCGCCGAACCCAGCGAAGGCGACGAGGACGGCGAAAGCGAGACCGAGCGCGAGGTCGAGGATGACAGCGCCGAGGCCGAAGAGGCTGAGGACGGCGAGGATGGCATGCTGCCGACCCGCCCCAACCGGCCGTGGACCGAACTGCCCGCCAACTTCGACTACAAGGCCTATAGCCAAGCGTTTGATGAGGTCGTCAGCGCCGCTGACCTGTGCGACGAGGAAGAGCTGACCCGGCTGCGCGCCTATCTCGATGCACAGCTCAAGGGGTTGGCCGGGATCGTTACCAAGCTTGCCAACCGGCTCCAGCGCCGCCTGATGGCGCAGCAAAACCGCAGCTGGGATTTCGATCAGGAAGAAGGCCTGATCGATGCTGCGCGGCTGGCCCGCGTGGTGATCTCGCCCGGCCATTCGCTCAGCTACAAGATCGAGCGCGAGGTTGAGTTCAAGGACACCGTGGTCACCCTGCTGATCGACAATTCGGGATCGATGCGCGGGCGGCCCATTTCAATCGCCGCGATCAGCGCCGATGTGCTGGCGCGCACGCTCGAGCGCTGCGGGGTGAAGACCGAGATCCTCGGCTTTACCACCCGCGCGTGGAAGGGCGGGCAAAGCCGCGAGGCCTGGCTGACCGGCGGCAAACCGGCGCAGCCCGGGCGGCTCAACGATCTGCGCCATATCGTCTACAAGAAGGCTGACGAGCCCTATCGCCACGCCCGCCGCAACCTGGGCCTGATGATGCGCGAAGGCTTGCTCAAGGAAAACATCGACGGCGAAGCGCTGCTGTGGGCGCACACCCGCTTGCTCGCACGGAGCGAAGATCGCCGCGTGCTGATGGTGATCAGCGATGGCGCCCCGGTCGACGATTCGACGCTGAGCGTGAACAACGCCGGCTACCTTGAACTGCACCTGCGCAAGGTGATCGACTGGATCGAGAAGCAATCGCCGGTCCAGCTGGTCGCGATCGGTATCGGCCACGACGTCACCCGCTATTACCGCCGCGCGGTGACGATCATGGACGTCGAGCAGCTGGGCGGCACCATGATCGAACAGCTCGCCGGGCTGTTTGAGGGGGAGTGATGAAGGGAGTAGCGACAGCATTCGCGTTTCTGGCAGGGCTCGCAAATAGTTCCGCCACAAGTGCAAGCGAGGACGTTTGCTATGATCTTAAAGTCGAAGCGACGCCAATCTCACAAATTCCGTCTGATTTTCCCGATGATGACCCAGATGTCATTGTCATTTCATGGCCTTGGTTCGTCGATTTGAAAATCAAGCGGGTCTTGGAGGGCGCTTATCCGGGCAAGTCGATCAGCACGCTTGCGGTACTTCACGGCGCATTTCCCGCGAAGAAGAGGATGTGGTTCCTCCGCCGCAATTCCGCCGGATCCTTCAATGTCATTCGGCAAGACTCAAAAACTCTGTCGAGATGTGACGCAGGTATCGGTGATGCGAAGCCCTATCTCGTCCCTCCCAACGGCAAAACCTACAATGATTTGCGCCGCGAGGCTGAGGCGGAACTCGATAGAATGCAAAGCGATGAGAACTGAAATGACCGTCACCGAAGCCGTTACTAGCCGCCGTTCTATCCGCGCGTTTCACGACAAGCCGGTCGATCAGGCTTTGCTGCGTCAGATCCTCGAAACCGCGCAGCGCTCGCCTTCGGGGGGGAACACCCAGCCGTGGAATGCCGTGCTGCTGACCGGCGATCCGCTCGCCGCGCTGTTTGCCAAGGTGGCCGAGGTCGTGCCGCTGGGCCGCGCCGGGTTTTCGCCCGAATACAATGTCTATCCGCCCGAATTGGACGGCGCTTACGAGACCCGCCGGCAGGGTGTGGGTGAGGCGATGTATGCCGCACTGGAAATCCCGCGCGAGGACAAAATGACCCGGCTGGCGTGGTTTGCGCGCAATTTCCAAGGCTTCGGCGCACCGGTACTGATGCTGGTTCACACCCCCAAATACATGGGCCCGCCGCAGTGGTCGGACATCGGGATGTGGCTGCAAACGGTGATGCTGCTGCTGCGCGAGGCGGGCCTCGACAGCTGCGCGCAGGAAGCCTGGGCGGTGTGGTCCAAGCAGATCCGAGAATGCGTTGATATTCCGGGTGACCATATCTTTTTCTGCGGCATGGCAATCGGCTGGGGTGACCGGCACCATGCGGTCAATCAGTTCCCGGTTGCCCGCGCGCCGCTGGATGAAGCGGTGCGCTGGGCGGGGTTCTGAACTTGTCGAACGTGGTGCTGGCACTTATGGCCTCGCCTCATGTCTGATACCCCGCTCAAACTGTTCAACAGCCTGACCCGCGAGCTCGAGCCCTTCCAGCCGGTCCACGCGGGCGAGGCGCGCGTCTATACCTGCGGGCCGACGGTCTACAATTACCCGCACATCGGCAACATGCGCGCCTATGTTTTCGCCGATGTGCTGGGCCGCACGCTCAGTTTCAAGGGCTACGAGCTCACTCACGTGATCAACATCACCGACGTGGGTCATCTGACCGACGATGCCGATGCGGGCGAGGACAAGCTGGAGCAAGCGGCGGCGGCCAATGCCCAGTCGATCTGGGAAATCGCGCGGCACTATACCGAGGCCTATTGGGCAGACATCAAGGCGCTCAATATCCGCCAGCCCGCGCACTGGTCGATCGCCACCGACTTTGTCCCGGCGATGATCGAATTCGCCAAGGGTATTGCTGACCAGCACTGCTACGAACTGGCGGGCGGGCTGTACTTCGACGTCTCGACCGTGGCCGATTACGGCCGCCTCGCGCGCGCCCACACCGATGAAGGCGAGGGCCGGATCGACCCGGTCGACGGCAAGCGCAACGCCGCCGACTTCGCAATCTGGCGCAAGACCCCGCCGGGCGAGACGCGCCAGATGGAATGGGATTCGCCGTGGGGCAAAGGCGCGCCGGGCTGGCACCTCGAATGCTCGGTCATGAGCGGGCAACTGCTTGGCTTCCCGTTCGATATCCACACCGGCGGGATCGACCACCGCGAAATCCACCACCCCAACGAAATCGCGCAGAATCAAGCGCATTGCTGCACCAATGGGCTCGATTTGGCGGCCAATTCCGGCGCGAACATCTGGATGCACAACAACTTCCTGGTCGAACGCAGCGGCAAGATGAGCAAAAGCTCGGGCGAGTTCCTGCGGCTGCAACTGCTGATCGACAAAGGCTACCACCCGCTGGCTTACCGGATGATGTGCCTGCAGGCGCATTACCGCAGCGAACTGGAGTTCAGCTGGGAAGGGCTGGGGGCAGCGCTGGTGCGGCTGAAGCGGATGGTGATGGCCCGTTCGGGAACTCCCGACGCTGTCGAGTATCTGCCGGGTAGGGCCTACTGGGAGCTGTTCGGCGAACCACGAGTAGCCGATCTGGTACAGCAATTTGAGAATGCAATTTCAGACGATTTGAACACGCCAATTTGCGTAACGCTTTTAGAACAGGTGCTATCCCTGAAGAAGGCCGATGAGCAGGAAGTAGCGAACGCAGCAAAGTTGATGGATAGCGTCCTAGGACTGTGTCTCTATGACATCGAACGATCCGACCTTCGAGTTCAACCGACAAGCGCTACCATATCCCAAGCGCATATCGAATCGGCTTTGGCGATGCGCAAAGATGCACGTGCAGCACAGAACTACGCCATGTCCGACCGCCTCCGCGACGAACTCGCCGCACAGGGCGTCGAAGTGATGGACGGCGATCCGCTTGGCTGGGATTGGAAGCTGGGTGAAGTCCCGGCGTGATGGCGGGTCTGTCCAATATGCAGACTGTCCGTTCGTCTAACAAAGCGCGAACAACTCTGGGGGACCGAATGAACCGATTGCTGAAGATTGTCGCACTGGCTGCGCTGCCCTTTGCTCTGGGGGCTGCCGCCCCCGCTGGGCTGGTGCTCGCCAAGGTCGATGCCACGCTGGGCAAGGCCTACAACGGTTATCACCGCGCCAATGGTCCGGCGGTTTCGGACTGGAACCAACCGGTCTTTTCGGCCGAAACCACGCGCCTGATCCGCGCCTGGAAGAAGCACAATCGTGAGGAACTGACCGGGCTGAGCGACTATGGCTGGTTTTGCGAGTGCCAGGATTGGGATGCCAAGGCGTTTGGCTGGAAACGGCTTGCGGCCAAGCAGATCGCGCCCGGCAAGGCCGAAGTGAAAGTACGCGTCACCGTCGGTTGGAGCACATCGAGCACGCAGCGGCTGATTCTGGTGCCCGAAGGCGGGCGCTGGCTGATTGATGATCTGTTCAGCGATTCTGCACCCCGCGGAATCAAGGCCGGACTGCATCAGGAACTTTTGGAAAAGCCGGGCACCTGATGAAACTGTGGCGCCTGACCCGCGCGCCTTATGCGGCGCTCGATGGGCAAGGGGCGATGCTCAACGGCACGCGCTATGCGCCGGATGGAATTCCGGTCGTCAGCCTCGCGTCGGAGGCTGGTCTCGCGGTGCTGGTGGCGCTGCGGTATCAGCCGCGCGACCTGCAGGGCATTCCCGATGACTTTGTACTCGGCTGGACCGAGATTGACGCGATGCCGGTGCGCGTGGCCGATCCCGATGAAGCCACCATCCGCGCGTTTGTGGGGGAGTGGCTGGCGGACCAGCGCTCTTTGCTCGCCGCAGTGCGCTCGCGCGTCTTGCCCGAAGCCGATGTAGTGCTGATGAACCCCGCGCATCCCGCCGCCGCTGCCGTCCCGCCGCTTACCACCCGGCCGTTCGATTTTGCCGAATGCCTCCACACCCCGCCGATGTTGGCGCGCTTTCAGGATCAGCCATGACCGTCATCGTCCTCAACGCCATGCTGCGTCCCTTGCTCGAGCCGCAGATGCCCAGCTGGGCCGAGGTGCGCTGGTACGCCAGCAAGGACGAGGCGTTGAGCCTTGCCCCGGAGGCTGAAATTGGCTGGTTTGACATGCATTCGAAGGATGACATGGCGGAGGTTTTCAGCTGCGCGGTCAAGCTCAAATGGCTCAACTCGGTCTATGCCGGGGTGGACAGCTTCCCGCTTGAACTGCTCGCCAGCCGCGGCGTGGTATTGACCAACGGCGCGGGGATCAACGCTATTCCGATTGCTGAATATGTCGTGATGCTGATGCTGGCCCACGCCAAGGGCTACCGCGAAGTGGTGCGCGCGCAGGACCGGCACGAGTGGCTGCGTGATTCGCCCGGCAAGCGCGAGCTGTATGACAGTTCGGCGCTGATCCTGGGTTACGGGGCGATCGGGCAAGAAGTTGAGGCGCGGCTGGCGGCGTTTGGCGTCGCGGTGACCAAGGTCCGCCGCTCGAGCGGGCCCGGTACGCTGGGCCCGGATGAATGGCGCGGTCAGTTGGGCCAGTTCGACTGGATCGTTTTGGCCGTGCCCGCGACGCCCGAGACTGAACACATGATTGGCGCGGTCGAGCTGGCGGCGATGAAGCGCGATGCGGTGCTGGTCAATATCGCGCGGGGCAGCGTGATCGATCAGGCGGCGCTGGTGACGGCGCTGGATGCGGGCCAGATCGGCGGCGCGCTGCTCGATGTGACCACGCCAGAGCCGCTGCCCGAGGATCATCCGCTGTGGGCGCTCGATAATGCACAAGTCACCATGCATCTGTCAGGCCGCGCGCAGAGCCGGATGTTTGAACGCTCTGCGGCGCGGTTCCTGATCAATCTGGAGCGCTATCACCGGGGCGAACCGCTCTCCCCGCAGGTTGATTACACGGCGGGATACTAACCGCGCGGGCGATCAAGCCTCTTCCAGCAACAGCAGTTCAACCTCCACCTCGAGCCGCGGCTGGGGCAGCGCGGTATGGTCGACCCGCACCACCGCAGCATCGGCGACTAGCTGGCGCGGGATCACGAATTCGTGATCGGGCAGGGCATCGATGACTTCCTCGCCCGCCGCGACCGCCTCGATCCCGCAGAAGGCCAGCACGACGCTGTGGCGGGTGCCCGAAAAGGTCACGCTGGCCCAGCCGCGCTCGCTGTGGCGGAGCAGTTCAGCGTGGCCCCCGCCCAGTTCGAGCAGGGCCGATAACAGCGGCATCCAGGGGGTGCGCCGGGTAGTGCGGCGGGCGGCGGAAAGCATGGCCTGATCGGCCGAAAGGTCAAAGTGCACGGGCATCCTCGCGGTAAATGTTCATGAAATGTTCCACACGTTTCGCGGTTGCAGCGCGAGGTGAGCGGCCGTTGCGCAGGTCCTGAACAAAGCGGGGGTCGCAGGTCGCGAGCCGCCCGAACTTGGTCCACGGCATTCCGGTTTCGCGCAAGAAGCGCTCGATCCGGCAAATCAACATGTACTGCCTCCTTTCTTGAGCGAATCGCTGTGGGAAGAATCCTGTTCTTTCCTCTGAAATCCTACTTGTCTAGGAAAAATACATCGTGTAGGACAAATTCATGGTTACTCACGATCCCCGCGCAAAGCTGTTGTTGCTGGCCAGTAAACAAGGCGCCAGCTTGTCTGGCCTGTCTGAACTGATTGGCCGTAATTCTACGTATTTGCAGCAATTTATCCGCAAAGGCAGTCCGCGCAAGCTGGAAGAAAGTGATCGGCGCACGCTCGCCCGGTTCTTCGGTGTCAATGAAGCGGAACTGGGCGCGCCCGAGGATTTTTCCGCCGTAATTACCGGTAAACCGCCGCGCGGCGAATGGATTGATGTGCCGCGTCTGGCCTTGGGCGCCTCGGCCGGGCCGGGGCTGCTGGCGGGTGAGGAGCTGCCGATTGGCGCCTTCCGCTTTGGGGCGCGCTGGCTGCGCGAACAGGGTCTCAACGCTGCGCAGCTGTCTGCCATCCGGGTCGAAGGCGATTCGATGGAAACCACGTTAAGGGATGGCGACGAGATTCTGGTCGATCGCACCCCGCGCCCCTGGCGCGACGGAATTCACGTGATCCGCACCGGGGACGCGCTGCTGGTCAAGCGGCTCGACACCGGCCGCCCCGGTGTGATCGCGCTGGTCAGCGATAACCCGGCTTACCGCACGCTCGAACTCGCACCTGAGGAAGTCGAAGTGATCGGGCGGGTGGTGTGGAAAAGCGGGCGGCTGTAGTCTGCGTTTTCCAGTCCCACTGGCGCGGCCCGCCGCAAGAAACTCTTGCCCTGCAATGCCGATGAGCGTGCGCATGCCACTCCATTGGAGTTGTGACAGCTCACAGGGTTTGGCGCGCAGTTATCTCTTACATGCCTTGTGCTGCTGAGCGGATTGCAAAATCAGATCGCCGGTTTTGCGCATTGCCAGTGCGGCGGTAACGACTTCGTCAGGAGAGCTGCCGGGTACTGCCTTGTCGATGTCCTTCAGGCCCGACTCAAGCGTCTTGCACATCGATTTGGAGCCCATCAGACTACCTCGCCATCCAGCATAGGCGCTGCAGATGTTGATCTGGGAAGACAGCGCCCAGCGGGGCACTTTGCCATATTCGTGCTTCATCTGTTCGCCGGTCAGTCCATCG
>JANNYT010000012.1:0-2157 GCA_031410255.1 Novosphingobium sp.
ACGATCCTGTGCAAAGGCGAAAACGCCTATGGCTATGCCAAGACCGAGAGCGGGGTCCACCGGCTGGTGCGGATCTCACCCTATGACAGCTCGGCGCGGCGCCACACCAGCTTCTCATCGGTCTGGGTGTTCCCGGTGATCGATGACAATTTCGCGGTCGAGGTTAATCCGGCCGACCTGCGGATCGACACGTACCGGGCCTCGGGCGCGGGCGGCCAGCACGTCAACACCACCGATTCGGCGGTGCGGATGACTCACCTTCCATCGGGCATTGTCGTCGCCAGCCAGATCGACCGGTCGCAGCACAAGAACCGCGAGATCGCGATGGGCATGCTCAAAGCGCGGCTCTATGAGGCGGAAATGCGCAAGCGCGAAGACGCGGCCAGCGCCGAACACGCCGGCAAGTCCGAAATCGGCTGGGGGCACCAGATCCGCTCATACGTGTTGCAGCCCTATCAGATGGTCAAGGACCTGCGCACCGGCGTGACCAGCCCGACGCCGGCCGACGTGCTCGACGGGGCGCTCGATCCGTTCATGGCCGCCGCACTGGCGCAGCGCGTCAGCGGTGAGCAGATCGAGGTCGATGACGTCGACTAGGACTGGGCGGCGGTGCAAGCCATTTTTTGCCAAGCTGCAATTGCGCGGCTAAGGCCGCAAGTCTGTATGGCGCGCCGCTCGAAAATCTCTCTGGTCACCTGGCTCGCGCTCGTGGGTCTGCTGAGCGGCTGTTCGATGAAAACGGCGGACAGTGACCGGCCCGAAACTGCGCGAGACTTTCCGCGCGCTGACCGGCCAGTCTCGAATGTCGGCGGAACCGAGTTTGCCGCCGAAGACCAACGTGACAACTTGGGCGAGGCCAAGGTGGTGATGGACCTGGCGGCAATCTTGCCGGGCATGACCGTGGCCGATATCGGCGCGGGCGAGGGCTATTACACCACTCGCCTGTCCCAGCGGGTTGGCCCCAAAGGCCGCGTCCTGGCTGAGGATATCGATCTCAAGGCGGTGGAGAACCTGGGCCGCCGGGTCGAGCGTGAGCGGCTCGACAATGTGTCGATCCGGGGCGGCTCGCCCGAAGACGCCAAGTTACCTGCCAACAGTTTTGACCGGATCATGATGGTCCACATGTACCATGAAGTGGGTGAGCCTTATGCTTTCCTGTGGTACCTTCGGCCAGCGCTGAAGCCCGGCGGGCAAGTGATCGTGGTCGATGTCGATCGCCCGGCCGACCAGCACGGGATGCCGCCGCGGCTGCTGTTCTGCGAATTTGGCGCGCTGGGTTTCCGGCTGACGCAATTTGTGCTTAGGCCAGAGCTCAATGGCTATTATGCCGCATTCGAAGCTTCCGGGACGCGCCCGGAACCAAAAGATATCAAGCCGTGTAATTCGGCGAGTGGGAAGACAGGGACGCAATGACTGCTGCAACAAGCTTCAAGGGCTTGAAGCCCATCCGCTATGGCGGCCGCGAAGTATGGCCCTTGATCGAGGGTGGCAAAGGTGTGGCTGCGACCAATCATGCCAGCTCGGGCGCCTGGGCGGCAGCTGGCGGGATCGGCACGGTCAGCGCCGTCAACGCCGACAGCTTTGACGCTGAAGGGCGGATCGTAAAGCAGGTCTATGATGGGCTGACCCGCAAGGAACGCCACGATCAGCTGATGGTCTATGCGATCGACGGCGCGGTTGAACAGGTCCAGCGCGCGCATGAAATGTCGAACGGGCAAGGCGCGATCAACATCAACGTGTTGTGGGAAATGGGCGGCGCGCAGCATATCCTTGAAAACGTGCTCGATCGGACGCGTGGGCTGGTGGCCGGGGTGACCTGCGGCGCTGGCATGCCATATCGGCTGTCCGAAATCGCCGAGCGCTATAACGTCAATTACCTGCCGATCATCTCCTCGGCGCGCGCCTTCCGCGCCCTGTGGAAGCGGGCCTATCACAAGGTTCCGCACCTGATGGCGGCGGTGGTCTATGAAGACCCATGGCTGGCGGGCGGGCACAACGGCCTGTCCAACGCTGAAGACCCGCTGAAGCCCGAAGATCCCTATCCGCGGGTCAAAGCGCTTCGCGATACCATGCGCGCCGAAGGCATTGCCGATACGGTGCCGATCATCATGGCCGGCGGGGTGTGGTTCCTGCGTGAGTGGGACCACTGGATCGACA
>JANNYT010000013.1:0-1691 GCA_031410255.1 Novosphingobium sp.
ATCTACGCTGTCGTAAGCCGAAACGATCCAATCCTTCGCGGCAACTGAATTTTTGCGAACCACGCATTCTCCGAATTGCGCTAACCAAGCTCGGGTCAAATCTTTGTCATGCTCAAACTTGATTTGCGCGCGCCGCTTTTCGGAACTCGTCGCGCCAAGCTTGGCCTGATACTGCGCCTCGCCTTCTAGGGCTCGATGCGAAAGCGGCGTGACATTCGAGAATTGCACACTCGGAGCCTTGCCAAAGTCCCGCTTCACCAAAACAGCTGCCAGCGCGTACCGAAACAGATCGGGATCGATTGCGATACCCTGCCGGTCACGCAAAAACAGTTCTCGACAACCCGGAACGAAGGCCAAGGGCTTGCTGGTATAGAGATCGCCGAACTTGCGCTCCATCGTCTTGTTGTCGACATCGGCGAGGATCAGATCGCGCGAACGGCTGGGATAATTGCGCACTGTGCAGGTCGCATAATCATACACGTCCCCAACGTACTCACGCTGAGCGACAGTTGGGACACCACGCGAGGATTGCGCGTTAACCGGCAGCAAAATCAGCGCAAAGAAGAAGAGGGCGTGCCTCACTTCGATGCCCCTCCACCCGGTGCACCCGCATAATAATCGCGGTGATAGAGCGCTTCGGCCAGCGCGGCGCGCAGGCCGGCGGGCTTGGTGTCGAGCTGGTAGCCTTTGGCGAGGCAGGTGCCGAGCGACGGGGTGAGTGCGGTGAAGGCGTCGCGCTGGGCGGCGCTGGCGGGCTTGGTGGCGAGCAGGCGGGTGATCCCGCCCGGGTTGATCGCGGCCACGCACATCGCCATCTCGTCGACCGGTTTAGGCCGCCCGGTCATGGCGAACCACCCGGCGGTGTAGTTGCTGAGCGGCGCTTGCGGCGTCAGCCGGCCTGCCGTCTTTGATCGCTTAAGCAGAATTTCGGCGACAGAACCGCGCAGCTTTCCGCGCTCCGGGCCAAACGCTGCGTAAACCACCGTAGCCGTGGCATCGTCCTTGGTGTCGCACTTGGCGTCGTTCGTAACCGTATCGGCGGCGGCGCGGTAATCGCCTTCGTCCTTGGTATCGAGCAGCAGGTGCATTTCCGGTACATGCCGCTTGGCCGCGCAGGTCAGGTAACCGCGCAGCATCGCGTCCTGGCTCAACGCCGGACCAGAGGCGGCGGTCAGCGCGAGGGAGAAAGCGAGCATGCTCATGGTGCAACCACCGTGGTCGGCGGCGGCGGCGCATCGAAGGTGCGGTGATACAGCGCCTCGGCCAGCGCGGTGCGCAGCCCCAGCGCATTGGTGGTCAGCCGCACGGTTTTTGACAGGCACAAGCCAACTGCGGGCAGCAGCGCCTTGATCGCGGCCTTCTGATCCTTGCTGCCAATCTCGGTGCCGATCAGCGCGGCGATCCCTTGCGGATTGATGTCGGCCACGCAGACCGCCATTTCATCCACCGCCTGCGCGCGCCCGGTCATCGGGTACCAATCGCGCAGGTAAACATTCTGCAAAGTCTGCGGAGCGAGCATGGCCAAACGCGGTTTGTCTTGCTTGAGGTAGATTTCGGCGACGTACCCCCGGATCGTACCGCGATCTGCCGTAAACATGACGGTGGAGGCGTTCTCAGCGACATAGGCATCAAGGCTGCAGCGCTGCACATCGTCCAGCGCGCGATAGGCCGACTGGAATTCGGCCTCGCTG
>JANNYT010000014.1:0-3186 GCA_031410255.1 Novosphingobium sp.
CTTGCCGATCATGGACGCGTGCCTCGCCGCCGGGGTCCACTACCTCGACACCGCGAACTATGAACCCAAGGATCAGGCCAAGTTCGAATACTCGTGGCAATGGGCCTATCAGGACCTTTCAAGCAGGCGGGGCTGATGGCACTGCTGGGGTCGGGCTTCGATCCCGGCGTCACCAGCGTGTTTGCGATGTGGCTGAAGAAGCACAAGCTCAAGACGATCCGCAGCCTCGACATTCTTGATTGCAACGGCGGCGATCACGGGCAGGCCTTCGCCACCAACTTCAACCCCGAAATCAACATCCGGGAAGTGACCGCACCGGCGCGGCACTGGGAGAATGGCCAGTTCGTCGAGACGCCTGCCTTGGGCAAAAAAGTGCCGTTTGAGTTCGAAGCGGTTGGCCCCAAGAACATGTACATGATGTACCACGAAGAGCTGGAAAGCCTCGCCAAATTCATCCCCGAACTCGAACGCGCGCGGTTCTGGATGACCTTTGGCGATGCCTATATCACCCACCTGACCGTGTTACAGAACGTCGGCATGACCCGGATCGACCCGGTGATGTATCAGGGCAAGGAAATCGTCCCGCTGCAGTTCCTCGCCGCAGTGCTGCCCAAGCCCGAAACGCTGGGCGCGACCACCACAGGCAAGACCAACATCGGCGATATCGCGACTGGCGAAGCGCTTGACGGCAGCGGCGACAAGACCTTCTACATCTACCAGATCTGCGACCATGAAGAGGCCTATGCCGAAACCGGCAACCAGGCGATTTCGTACACCACCGGCGTCCCCGCCATGATCGGCGCGGCCTTGCTAATGCAGGACGTGTGGGCGGGTGAGGGTGTGTTCAACATGGAGCAGCTCGACCCCGATCCGTTCATGGACCTGCTGATGACGCAAGGCTTGCCGTGGCAGGTGAAGGAACTGGCCGGGCCGGTTGAGTTTTAATGGAAACCAGAGCCGGCGACCCCGGGGCCTTTGCCCACTTTGATCTCGGCCGTGTCGATAGCCCGGCTTTCGTAGTCGATGCCGCGCGGCTGCGGGCAAACTTGTCCGTGCTCGCCGATCTCCGCGACCGTGCCGGGATCAAGATGCTTGCGGCTTTGAAGGCTTTCTCGATGTGGTCGACCGCGCCGATCATCGGCGAGTACCTCGATGGGGTCTGCACCTCCGGCTTGTGGGAAGCGCGGCTCGCCGGCGAGTTCTACGACGGCGAGATCACCACCTATTGCGCCGCCTACAAACCCGAAGACCTCGACGAAATCCTGCGGCTGTCCGACCATGTGGTGTTCAATTCCCCGCAGCAGATCGTACGCTGCGGCGCAATCATCGATGCGGCGCGCGGGCGGGGCGAGACCTTTGATATTGGCTTGCGGATCAATCCCTTGCACCCGACAGGTGAAGTGCCGCGGTATGATCCATGCGCGCCGCATTCACGCCTTGGCTTCCCGATCGACCAGCTGACCGAGGAGCATTTCGAGCTGATTGACGGGCTGCACATGCACACACTGTGCGAGCAGGATTTCGAGCCTCTGCGCGAAACCTGGGACGTGGCCTTCGACTATCTCGAGCCGTTCTTTGGCCAGTTCAAGTGGATCAACCTGGGCGGCGGACACCATATCACGCGCAGCGACTATCAGCGCGATGAGCTGGTGCAGTTCCTGCTAGATTTGGCTGACGATACCGGGGCACAGGTTTATCTTGAGCCGGGCGAAGCGGTGGCGCTCGACGCCGGGATCCTGGTCGGTACGCTGCTCGATCTAGGCGACAACGGCATGCCGGTCGGCATCACCGATATCTCCGCGACCTGCCACATGCCCGATGTGATCGAGGCGCCATACCGCCCGGCGATGCTGGGCGAACTGCCGCATGACGAGCAAGCGGTGGATGAAGCGCAGGGCGGGGCAGTGCGGCTGGGCGGGCCGTCATGCCTGGCGGGCGACGTGATCGGCGATTACCGCTTCGCCTCGGGCCCGCGCGTCGGCCAGCGCTTCGCCTTCCTCGATCAGGCGCATTACTCGATGGTCAAGACCACCACCTTCAACGGGGTGCCGTTGCCTTCGATCTGGCTTTGGGATTCAGGCAGCGACGCGCTCGAATGCGTGAAACGGTTCGGCTATGAGGACTTTCGCGACCGGCTTTCCTGAGGCATGTTGGCGGCAATAGCATAACCGGAGAGTGCCATGCCCGACGAGATTCTTGACGCTCACTCCTCCGATCCGGTGTTGATGGGCTGGCAGCAGGGTTTTCCGCCCGCGCCTGACCAGCGGATCAGCTGGGCTGAGGCTGGGCACATGCGGTTTCCGATGCACCGCTATGCCTTCTCCAACATGCGGGAATTTCTGCCGACCGTGCGGGTGGGGCGCGGCAGTGGTGCGGTGTGGGAACTGCCGCTGGCGCTGCGCGGTGATCTGGATGCGATCAGCTGCACCGCGCTTGACGACGGCCGCGCGATGACCTGGGAGCAATCGCTAGCCGAGAACTTCACCGATGCGATCGTCGTGCTGCACAAGGGCGCGATCGTTTACGAACGCTATCTGGGGGTGACCCGGCCCGACAGTACCCACATCGCCTTCTCGATCACCAAGAGCTACGTCGGGACGCTGGTGGAGATGCTGATCGCCGAAGGCCGGCTTGATCCCGCCACGCTGATCGCCGACCTGATCCCGGAGCTGGCGGGCAGCGGCTTTGCCGACGCGACGCTGCGGCAAGTGCTCGACATGACCACCGCGCTCGATTTTTCCGAAGAATATACCGACCCCAATTCGGGGATTGGCGCGTTCAGCATGGCGCTGGGGCTGACCCCGCGCCCGCCAGGCTATGCCGGACCGACCGACGTGTTCAGCTATTTGCCTGGGATTGCCAAGGCCGGCACGCACGGCGAGCGGTTCACCTACCGCACCTGCAATACGGAAGTGCTCGGCTGGCTGGTGGCGCGGACCGAGGGCAAGCGGTTGGAGCAAGTGCTGGCTGAGCGAATCTGGGTGCCGCTGGGGCTGGAGCAGGACGCCGACTTCCTGATCGATTCGACCGGGATGCCGTTTGCCGGCGGTGGGCTCAACCCCTGTTTGCGTGATATGGCTCGGTTCGGTGAAGCGATGCGCTGTGACGGCATGGGCAACGGCGGGCAGGCGATCGCCCGCGAAGTGGTCGCCGGGATCAAAGCCGGGGGCAGCAAAGCCGCGTTCG
>JANNYT010000015.1:0-17166 GCA_031410255.1 Novosphingobium sp.
CGGTGTTGACTGGCAGGCCATAGAATGCCGGGCCGTTCAGCGACGCAAAGGCCTCAAATTGATCGAGCGCCCCCTCCTCATCAAACACCGCCAGATAGCTTTCGAGCGCATAAGGCGCGTTGAAAATCCCGGCGCAGCCACAAGCTGCTTCCTTGGCAGCGACAGCGTGCGGCGCGCTGTCGGTCCCGAGGAAAAACTTGGCATTGCCCGAACAGGCCACGCGGCGCAGGGCCAACCGGTGCAACTCGCGCTTAGCCACCGGCAGGCAGTAAGCGTGTGGCCGGATCCCGCCGGCGAACATCGCATTGCGGTTGATGTGCAGGTGCTGCGGGGTGATCGTTGCGGCTACGGTGGCCGGGGCGGCCTCAACAAATTGCACGGCCTGCGCGGTGGTGATGTGTTCGAACACCACCTTGAGTGCCGGAAAGTCCGCCACCAGCCCCGCCAGCACGCGCTCGATAAACACTGCCTCGCGGTCGAAAATGTCGACCGCCGGATCAGTCACCTCGCCGTGGACCAGCAGCGGCATCCCGATTGTCTGCATTAACTCCAGCGCC
The DNA here is from genome assembly GCA_031410255.1 of Novosphingobium sp. Lineage (GTDB taxonomy): Bacteria > Pseudomonadota > Alphaproteobacteria > Sphingomonadales > Sphingomonadaceae > Novosphingobium. The sequence goes on from JANNYT010000015.1 coordinate 558, forward strand.
GGACGGATATTCGCGACATCGGTGACGCCATGCGCCGACCCGGTGGTTGCGTGCGCGGGATAGAGCTTGGCTGCGGTGAACACGCCGGCGGCAAACCCGCGCTCCAGCTCGGCCGGGTCAATCCCGTCAGTCAGGTAGCAAGTCATCAGCGGGGTGAACTCTGGACCAACGGGCACTGCCGCCACAATCCTGTCGCGGTAGGCCTGCGCCCCCGCCACGGTGGTGATCGGGGGCGACAGGTTTGGCATCACAATCGCGCGGGCAAATTGCCGTGCAGTATAGCCCAGCACCCCCGCCAGCACCGCGCCATCGCGCAGATGGACGTGCCAATCGTCGGGGCGGGCGAAGGTGATCGAGCTGTGATTCGGCTGGGTCGTCATGTCCCGCCCATAACCTAGCGCAGCGCTGCCCGCACCCTGTCATTCGTCGGAACGGTTGCGCCGCTGATCGACCGGGCCACGACGGCCAACGCAGATGTATTATTCTAGTAATACACCGAGCCTGGGAGGGGCAGCGCTGAAATGACCTATCGTACCGCGACCGCAATCATCGCGCTTGCCTCAATGCAGGCCGCTCCGGCGTTTGCCCAAAGCACAACTGATAACGCGGTCGAAAGCGCCGAGGACGCCTTTGGCACCTCAACCGGCCACGATTCGATCGGGGTTTATGATGAGGGCAATGTTCGGGGTTTTTCGCCCGGCACTGCCGGCAACTTCCGCATGGAAGGAATGTATTTCGATATTCAGGGCGGGCTGAGCGGGCGGATTCTCGATGGTGAAACCATCCGCGTCGGCACTGCAGCGCAAGGCTATGCCTTCCCCGCGCCGACTGGGCTGGTCGACTTGCAGCTCAAGAAGGCGGGCGACAAACTCAGCGTCGCACCTTTCGCCTCAGTCGACAGCTTTGGCGCGCGCGGGTTTGAACTCGACGCGCAAGTGCCACTGGTCGGCAAGACGCTAGCGGTCGCCACCGGGTTCGGGATCTATGATAACCATTATGCCAACGGCTCGGGTTCGGTTGGTTATAATGTCGGAATCGTCCCGCGCTGGCGCCCGGCCCCCAATGTCGAGGTGCTGGCCTTCGCCAACCACCAGCAGTTCAACGACGAAACCGCGCAAGCCATCACTATCACCAACGGCAACTTCTTGCCGCCCAAGTTCAAGCGTGGACAATTTCTGGGCCCGCAATGGGCGCGCAGCGACAGCCGCTCGGACAGCTTCGGACTGGTCGCGCACGCCAATCTGGGCAGCTGGACGATGCGCACCGGGCTGTTCCGGTCAAGCTATCAGGGCGATAACGGCTATTCGAACCTGATTTTCGTCAATCCTGACACCACCACCGAACGGCAGGTCTATGCCACACCCACGCAGACCTCGGCCTCATGGAGCGGCGAGTTGCGGCTTTCGCGCCGCTTTGGCGATGGACCGCGCCAGCACTTGATCACCGCGACGCTGCGCGGGCGCTCGATCGATGGCCACTACGGCGGCGGCGATCTGGCCGATCTGGGCCCAGCCCCATTCTACGCGGTAATCGACGTGCCGAAACCGAACTTCGCCTTTTCCGCACTGACCGGCGACTACACCCGCCAGACCACCGGCGGGCTAAGCTACAGCTTCAAATGGAAGGGCATGGGCGAGTTCACCGCCGGGCTGCAGCGCACCCATTACGTCAAGCGCGTGGCCGCGCCCCTGATCCCGCTGGCGCGCGGCACCACTGACGAGACCCTGCCCTATGTCAGCGCTGCGCTGACCATGACCCCAAAACTGACGCTATATGCCAGCTATGTGCGCGGGCTGGAGGATGCCGGCACCGCCCCCAGCTATGCCAGCAACGCCAACCAAGTGCTGCCCGCGATCAGCACCCGGCAATACGATGGCGGGCTGCGCTGGTCGCCGGTCAAGGACACCACGATCATCTTGGGCTATTTCCAGATTTCCAAGCCCTACATCGATCTCGACAACGCCAATCACTATGGCGTGCTGGGCGCGCAGGTGCACAAGGGGGTGGAATTCAGCCTGACCACCAACCCCGCCAAGAACCTGCGGATCGTGGCGGGCGGGGTGTGGCTCGATCCGCGCGTCACCGCCTCGCCGTTGATCGCGCAACCGCTCGGCGCGCGCCCGGTCGGCCAGCCGCAGTTGCGCACCCGCTTCAACATCAACTGGACCCCGCCCTTTGCCAAGGCACTGACGCTGGATGCTTACGTCAACCATGACAGCGGCGCTTACGGGGCAACCGACAATTCGGTTTACGCACCCGGCGCGACGCGGATCGGTTTTGGTGGCCGCTACAAGTTCAAGGTCGCGGGCAAGGACTTCACCGCGCGGGTCGGGATTTACAACATCTTTGACGTGTTTGAATTTGTGCCGGTCGGCAACGGGGTCTATTTCTATAACACCCAGCGCAATGTGCAGGGCTGGCTGACCACCGAATTCTGAACGCCGATTGCCAAGTGCACGGCCAGCCCCCACCTATAGGGGTATGACCGCCACTTGCCTGACCAGCCGCGCCGTGATCCGCCTGTCTCCACTGGAGCCGCAAGAGGATCTGCGCGGCTTTCTGCAGGGGTTGGTGACCAACGATGTGGCTGGCGTCTTGCCGGTCTGGGCCGCGCTGCTCAGTCCGCAAGGCAAAGTGCTGTTCGACTTTCTGGTGTGGGAAGACGGCGCTGACTTGCTGCTCGACTGCGCAGCCACGCAGGCCGAAGCTTTGGCCAAACGGCTGGCGCTATACCGCCTGCGCCGCAAGATCAGCATTGCGCTCGATCCGGCCCTGGGCGTGCATTGGAGGCTTGGCGATGGCCCCTCACCCGACCCGCGGCTGGCCACGCTGGGGCAGCGTTGGCTCGGCGCACCCGACGGGGACAGCGCCGAGGCGGCATGGCTAGTGCACCGGCTGTCGCTCGGCGTCTGCGAAGGCTACGCCGAGCTTGGCGATCTGCTGTGGCTTGAATGCAATGCAGCCGAGCTGAACGGGGTCAGCTTCACCAAGGGCTGCTACGTCGGGCAGGAGAACACCGCGCGGATGAACTGGCGGGCCAAGGTCAACCGGCGGCTGGTGGTGGTGCCGCTGGCAGACAGCGACCCGCCGCGGCAGCGCGCGGCCTATCCGCAGCTAGGGCTGGCGGTCGATCATTTGCGGTCCGAGGCAATCCGGGCAGAGTGGCGACCAGCCTGGCTTCAGGTTGCTTGATCGCCCGGCGCAAACAATCCGGACTTGATCGCCGCATCGATCAGCATCCGCGTCGCGGTATCACGCGCCGAGGTGCGCGGCAGATTGAGTGACAGGGTCAGCGGCCCACCCATCAGTGCATCCCCCAGCGCCATCAGGCACAGCGTATGCGTGATCTCACGCATCTGGCCGCCGTTGAACTCTGCCAGGTCCTCAACCAGATCGTGAATCGCTTCGAGCAACGGATCGAGCGCGTCCTCGTTGCCGTTCATCAGCATCCAAGTGGCGAGCGCGCCGCCGCCCTCCTTGTCGAACGCATCGAATGTCAGGTCGACCACTTCACGCGGATCGCCCTCGCCCGCGCGGCTGGCGATCACCGCATCCTCGATCGTGGCGCAGATCGTGGTCGCCAGATGCCGCGCCAGCTCTTTCTGCAGCCCGGCGGCCGAACCGAAGTGGTGCAGCAGATTGGCGTGAGTCCGTCCGATCCGCGAGGCCACAGCCTTCAACGTCACCGCCTGCGGGCCCAGCTCGATCAGCAAAGTGCGCGCGGCTTCAAGCGCGACTGTGCGGCTTTCTTCCTGGGTGAGGCGCTTTCTTATTGACATTGATGTAAGCTACTTTAACTGGAGCAGCATGAACGCTCCCACAAAATTCCCCCTCGACGTAGAGCCAGCCGCGCCCGTGGGCAAGTCGGCTGTGCCCACGCCGTCCGATCTGACGATCACCGTGCGCGATCTGCGCTTTGGCCGGACCGACAAACCGGGCAAGTGGTGGCTGGCGGGCAATCCGATTGCCACGCATTGGCACAACGCGTTGTCAGCCACTTTCCCGCGCGGCGAAGCGATGTTCATCGAGGCGGTCAAAGCGCACCGCGAAGGGGTTCCGCCCAAGCTGGAGGCCGAGATTCGCGCCTTCGTTCGCCAAGAAATCAATCACACGCGTGAGCATCTGGTGTTCAACAAGGCCGCGATCGACGCGGGCTATGACCTGGCCAAGATCGACCGCCGGCTTGAAGAAAACCTCGCGCTGACCAAGGATCGCCCCGCGATCATCAACTTGGCCGTGACCATCGCGCTGGAACACTACACCGCGATGATGGCGCACGATTTCCTCGCCAATCCCAAGCATTTCGCTGGGGCCGAAGCGGAAAGCGCCAACATGTGGCGCTGGCACGCGATGGAAGAGATCGAGCACAAGGGCGTCGCTTACGACACCTATCTGCATGCCACCCGCAACTGGAGCCGGGCGAAACGCTGGAAGCTCCGGTCGATCATGATGCTGATCGTCACCAAGAATTTCGTCGCCAACCGCTGGAACGACACGCTCGATCTGCTCGCACAAGACGGACTGGCCGGACCCAAGGTGAAGCTGCAACTGGCATGGTACTTGTTCGGCTCGCCCGGCGTGCTGCGCCGCGTGTTCCCGGCCTGGTGCGCGTTCTTCCTGCCCGGCTTCCACCCTTGGAACCACGATGATCGCGCGCTGATCGGCAAGACCGAGAGCGAATTTCCCGACGCTGTGATGGCGTAAGTCTAGCCGCTCAAGCCGCGCGCATCCCTGAAAACCCTTCGTCATCACCGCGTCCGTCGCAATCGGACTGCGGACCCAGTTCCAGCGTGTGAACCACCCCCGGCACATTGCAGCCGCGTGCCAGACTGAAGCTCGGGCGCAGCTCACCCGTAGCGCGAAAGCCCAGCTTGCGCAGCACCCGGCCAGAGGCAGGGTTATCAACGTAGTGCTTGGCGGCAATCCGCCGGTGACCCAGCGTCCGCGCGAGCCGCAACACCGCGCGGCCCGCCTCGGTGGCATAGCCCTGACCCCAGTGATCGCGCCCGAACCAATAACCCAGCTCAACCTCGTCCCCATCGCGCGCCAGCCCGACGCAGCCGACCAGCTCCGCCGGACGCGAAGTATCGGGTAGCGTCACGAAGAAATGCGGGCAGCGCGGGTCCTGCGGCTGCTGCGCGAACCAGCGGGCATCATCGGCAGTATAAGGCCACGGCGCTTTGGCCAAGTTCTTGACCACCGCCTCGTCATCGATCCGGGCCAGCAATTCCTGCCAGTCCTCGGGCCAGCCAGGCCGCAGGAACAGCCTTTCACTGCGAATAAACATCGTCGTTCTCCCAAGTGTTCAGCCCTGCAACCGCGTTGTAGCCCGGCTGCATGACGGCGTGATTACAGCTTGCGTCAGGACGCGCACTTAACGGGGCGTCTTGAGCAAGCGGTGCTGAGGGAGCGACGAAAAAAGGGAGACGAGCCAGGCCCCTCTCCCTCAAACGGCCAGACCGAAGTCCGGCGGGGGCCACCCGTCAGGATGGCCCGTTGTTAGCCATCCGGTTATTCAGCGGCGAGCGCCATATCGACCGAAACGTATTTGCGGCCGAGCTTGCCGGCGTGGAATCGCACCCGGCCCACGGTCAACGAGAACAAGGTATGATCCTTGCCGATGCCGACATTGGCGCCCGGATAAACGCGGGTTCCGCGCTGGCGAATGATGATGTTGCCGCCGATCACTTCCTGACCGCCGAACTTTTTTACGCCGAGGCGGCGGCCCGCCGAATCGCGACCGTTGCGCGAAGAGCCACCAGCTTTTTTATGTGCCATCTCGATCTACTCCGAATTCTTATTCAGCAGGCTTGGCGGGCTTGGCCGCGGCCTTCTTGGCGGGAGCCTTGGCCGGTGCTTCAGCAGCAGCCGTGGCAGCCACAGGGGCAGCTTCCGCCTTGGGCGCAGCTTCCCTCTTGGCCGACTTCTTCTCATCGCCGACAGCCAGAATGCGCAGCAGGGTTATCTGCTGGCGGTGGCCGTTCTTGCGGCGATAGTTATGACGGCGGCGCTTTTTGAACACCACCACCTTTTCGCTTTTCGCCTGCGCGATGATCTCAGCCGAGACCACAACACCTTTGGCGTCTTTGACCTCACCGCCGTCACCGGCCAGCAGGACATCGCCCAGGGTAATGGTCTCACCGGCTTCACCAGCCAGCTTTTCGACCGCAATTTTGTCTCCGGCAGCAACCCGGTACTGTTTGCCGCCCGTGCGCACTACTGCGAACATGGTAACTTTATCCGTTCATTTCAAACAAGTTGCCCGGCCAATCGGACAACACCCTAGCCCCCGCCTGACGGCAGGGGGCCACAAGAAGGGGTGCCACTAGATCAAGGTGCCGGGAGTGTCAACGGCCAGAGTGTCTGCGACTAGAACAGACTCTCTGGCAAGCTTTGCCCGCCGTGCTATGGACTGGCGATGCACCGCACAATTCATGTCTCGTTCCTGCTGGGCATCGGCCTGTCGCTGAGCGCCTGCGCGACCGACGCTGGGCTCTATCCCTCGCTCGCGCGCCGCCCGGCTGAGCGGATCACTGCGACCTTTGCGCCGGTGGCCCCGCCCGTGCCGATTCCGCTGCCGCCGCCCGCCGCCGCGGTGGCTGGACGGACCGACGTACTGGTCGGCGCAGCGCGCAGCGCCGATGCCAAGTTCCGCCAGAAGGAGCCGCGCGCCCGCGCGCTGGTCAATTCAACCGGACGGGCCCGGATGGGCACCGAAGCCTGGTCAGTCGCCACGATCGCCGTGTCCGAACTCGAAGCCGCGCGCGGCGAAGCGATGGTCGCACTGAGCGACCTCGACCTGATTTACAACGATGTCCGCGTGCGCGGCGAGGACCCCAGTGCAATCGGCGCCGCGCGCGATTCGGTGGTCGCGCTGATCGCGCAGGAAGACCTGGTACTGGGCGAATTGCGCAGCCGGCTGGGCAGCTAACTCCAGCGCGCCAAATCGGCAAAGTCATCGGCGCGCGGCTCAATCCACCGCCACGCCCCACCGCGTAATTCGCGTTTCCAGAACCACGATTCGCTCTTGAGGTGATCCATCGCAAAGTCGCAGGCGGCGAAGGCCTGGCGGCGGTGGCGGGCCGCAGCGGCGACCAGCACGATCGGTGCGCCCGGTGCCAGCTGCCCGGTCCGGTGGATGATCAGCACACCGTCCAGCGCCCAGCGGCCTATGCAACTGGCCCCCAGTTCGCGCATTCCCGGCAGGGTCAGCGGGGCGTAATGGCGCAGCTCCAACGCATCGACCCCGTCTCCTGCGCGCACTTGGCCCAGAAAGCTCGCAATGCCGCCTGCGCCGCTATGGCGCGCGGCAAAGGCCGCCAGTTCGTCAGCCGGGTTGAACGGCGCGTCCAGCAGGCGAACATCGGCGGCCATGTCAGCCGCCGCTTGATTCCTATTCATGTCAGCCGCCGCTGACGGGCGGCAAGAACGCCAGCTCATCGCCATCGCGCAGCACGACGCCGCCGCGCCCGGTGATCAACTCGCCATTAAGCGCGATCCGGATCCGCTCATCGAGCAGCGCAATCGCCAGCGCCGGTTCCAGATCGGCCAGCATCGCTTCCAGCGGACCGGCGGTAACAGCGCGCTCGCTGCCGCCAGCGGCATCTTCCAGCCGCCCGAGGAACACCAGCTGCGCGCTCACCCCCCGGTGACCGACATATGCCGGGCCAGCGCCGGGGCCGCCCCAGCCTCGCGGATCGCAAAATGATGCCGCTCGGGCTTGGTCCGCATCGCCAGATCGAGCCCGGCAGATAGCCGCGTATCAGGATCGGCGCTGCGCAGGGCGGCGCGCAAGTCGACCTGCTCGGCTCCGCCCAGACAAGCGTAGAGCTGACCAGTCGCAGTCACCCGCACGCGGTTGCAATCGGCGCAGAAATTGTTGGTCAGCGGGGTGATGAAACCCAACCGTCCGCCAGACTCTGCCACATCGACATAGCGCGCCGGGCCGCCACTGCGGTGCGTGCTGGGGCTGAGCGTGAATTGTGCATCAAGCGCACTGCGCACTTCGCTGAGCGGCAGGTAGTGGTCAATCCGGTCCCCATCGACTTCGCCTAGCGGCATCACTTCGATCAGCGTCAGTTCCATCCCGTGCCCATGCGCCCAGCGCATCAGATCGGGAATTTCATCTTCGTTCACGCTCTTGAGAGCTACGGTGTTGAGCTTGACCGCCAACCCCGCCATGCGCGCCGCTGCGATCCCATCTAGGACCTGCGGCAGGCTATCACGCCGGGTCAGCGCAGCAAACTTGGCGCGATCCAGCGTATCGAGCGACACGTTGATGCGCCGCACGCCCGCTGCGGCCAGATCATCTGCCATCCCAGCCAGTTGGGTCGCATTGGTGGTGAGCGTCAACTCCTCCAGTCCGTCCCCCAGCTTGCGGCCAAGCGCGCGCACCAGCTCGAGCATATCGCGCCGGACCAGCGGCTCGCCCCCGGTCAGCCGGATCTTGGTCACGCCGCGCGCAATGAAGCCCAGCGCCAACTGGTGCAGCTCTTCCAGGCTGAGCACTTCGCTGCGCGGCAGGAAGGTCTGCCGTTCGGGCATGCAATAGGCGCAGCGCAAATCGCAGCGGTCGGTGACCGACAGCCGCAGATAAGTGATGCGGCGCTGGAATTGATCGACGAGCGGGGTCATGCGGCCGATCCTATCACAGCGCCGCCCCCCGCGTCATCCAATGGTAGATATTGCCCGGTCAGCCCCTCAGCACCTGCTAGATAGGCCAAAGCGGCGACAATCGCGGCCTCGCCATCGGCGGCCAGCGCATTGACCCGGCGTGGAGCCAGCTCGAGCGCCAGCCCTTGCACCGCGGCCAGCCGCCAGCCGCGATGAGTGTGATCGGCAGGCGGGAAAATCAGCGCCAGATCCTCAGTTGAAGCATCCGCGCGCAAGCCCGGCAACCAGTCGGCATGGAACGCAGCAGCCGCCGCCAGCGCCGCATCGGGCAGCCCAGCGATCCGCCGCTGCTGCATCAGCGCCGCTCGCGGGTCAGGGTCATGCCGATCTGCTCGCCGCCCTCGCTGATCGCCAGTTTGACGATCTTGACCGTCACCGCCAGCACCCGCACATCCTGCACGAACAGCGTCTCGGCGACATGGTCCGCCACCGCCTCGATCAGCTTGAAATGCACCCCTTCAGGCAGCGCTTCGCTGGCCGCGAATTTGAGGTCCATGTAATTCTTGCTCGCGCTGAGCGGGGAGTCGGGCGCGTAATGCAGCGCAGGGTTCAGCCGGACCGACACCGTGAAGCGCAGCGGTTGCGGACGCCCGGTCTCTTCCGAGTAAATGCCGGTGAGGACATCGTGCTCAAACTCGGCAACTTCCAGGATCAGCGAATCGGCCATGGGCCCCCTTAGCCGGGATTGGACCAGCGCGCGAAGATCGCGGTTGGCAGCAGGCGGCCTTCGTCGCCTTCTTCCTGCACCGCCAGATCGCCATGCTCGATCGTGCCGGGCAGATCGGCAAACAATTCATGCATCAATCCGGCCAGTGCCAGCGAGGACATCCGCACCGCATAGACCGTCAGGAACAGAAACTTACTGCCTTCATCAAGCAGCGCACGGCAATCAGCGAGCAGGCCAGGGAGGTGTTCCTCCAGCCGCCACACTTCGCCTTCTGGTCCGCGCCCGAACTTGGGCGGATCGAGGATGATCCCGTCATAACGCTTGCCGCGCCGCACTTCGCGTGCAGCAAATTTCCCCGCATCGTCGACGATCCAGCGCAGCGGGCGCGCAGTAATGCCCGAAAGCTCGGAATTCAGTCGCGCCTGCGCGACCGATTTCTTGCTGGCGTCAACGTGCGTAACCGGGCCAAAGTCTGACAATGTCAGTGTCCCCACGCCGGTATAGCCGAACAGGTTGAGAGTGGCGGCATCGCTGCGCCCTGCCAATTGCGCGCCCATCCAGTCCCACACCGGGGCCATATCGGGAAAGAACCCCAGATGCCGGAACGGGGTGCATTGGGCGGTGAATTTGACCGTTCCGCGTGAAAGTTCCCAACCATCGCCTGGCACTGGCGCGGCGAATTGCCAGCGCCCGCCGCCATCTTCGTCTGAACCTGGCACGAATTCACCCTCGGCCCGCCAGCGTTCCAGCCGCGGAGTCCACAGCGCCTGCGCATCGGGGCGGATAAACTGGTATGGGCCGTAGCGTTCCAGCTTGCGCCCGTGGCCGCTGTCGACCAGGCGGTAATCGTCCCAACCCGGCCCAGTCAGCAGCTGCGGCTGAAGCGTTAGCTGCGCCATTAGTCGCGCGGCACCGCGTGCTGAGTGATGTATGCGGCCAAGGCGGCATAGTCACCGGGCAGCTCGGCCAGCCGCTCCTCACGCTCAAACAGGTCGCCGATCCGGCTGGGCAAAACCGGGCGCTGGCCGCTGGCCCGCTCAACCGCGTCGCGGAACTTCGCCGGGTGCGCGGTTGCCAGCGTGACCACCGGAATATGCGGCGGCAGCCCGGCGGCGCGCGCCGCATGCAGTCCAATCGCGGTGTGCGGATCGAGCAGCTCGCCGGTGTTTTCGTAAGCCCAGCGCAGCGCCTGCGTCATCTCGCTGGCATCGGCGCGTGCGCTGGAGAACAGCTTGGCTGCGCCCTCACGTTGCGCATTGGTCAGTTGCATCGCTTTGGTCGCCTCAAAGCCCGCCATCTGCGCCGCCAAGGCTGCGCCATCGCGCCCGCCCAGATCGAACAGCAGCCGCTCAAAGTTGGACGAGACCTGGATATCCATCGACGGCGCGGCGGTTGGCGTGACTGTGCCGGCCGAATAGTCACCGCTGGTCAGCGCGCGGTGGAGAATATCATTCACATTGGTAGCCACGATCAGCCGCGCAATCGGCAGACCCATCTGCGCCGCGACATAGCCTGCAAAGACATCGCCGAAATTGCCGGTCGGCACCGCGAAAGCCACCTCGCGCTGCGGCGCGCCCAGTTGCAGCGCGGCGGCGAAATAGTACACCACTTGCGCCATCAGCCGCGCCCAGTTGATCGAATTGACCGCGCCGATCGCGTAGCGGCTGGTCATCGCCAGATCATTGAACATCCGTTTGACCTGCGCCTGCGCATCGTCGAACGTGCCTTCGACCGCGATGTTGTGGACGTTGGGCGCCAGCACCGTGGTCATCTGGCGGCGCTGGACGTCGGATATCCGCCCTTTGGGATGGAGCATGAAGATCTCGATCCGCGCGCGCCCGGCCACGGCATCAATCGCGGCGGAACCGGTATCGCCCGAGGTTGCACCGACAATCGTCAGCGGATCGCCGCCGCGCGCCAGGAATTCCTCAAACAACAGCCCGAGCAATTGCAGCGCCACGTCCTTGAACGCCAAAGTCGGCCCATGGAACAGTTCGAGCAGCCAGTGCTGTTCATCGAGTTGCTTGAGCGGTGTCACCGCGCTGTGCGCGAACCGGCCGTAAGCCTGCCGGGTCAGTTCGAGCAGGCGCTCGGGCGTCAGGCTATCGCCCACGAACGGCTGCATCACCTTGGCGGCGAGCTCGGCATAGGGCAGCCCGGCCATCGCCGCGATTTCTTCCTCGCTAAACCGCGGCCATTCTCGCGGGACATACAGCCCGCCGTCGCTGGCCAGGCCCGCCAAGGTCGCGCCTTCGAAATCAAGCGCCGGAGCGCTGCCGCGGGTGGAGACGTATTCCATCGGCGCGCCGTTACTCCGCAGCGGGCGGCGCGGCAAGGCGCTTACGCAGCGCCAGCGCGTAGATCGCCAGCGCGGTCAGCGCGAACAGGAACCATTGGGCCGCGTAGGACAGGTGGTTGTTGGGAATGTTGGCGGGATCAGGCCGGGCATTGGCGGCGAGGCTAGCGAGCGGCGGATCGGCCACGACGCGCACGCCAGTCTTGCCCATTGGCGCGATGGTGCCCGACACCGGCCCACCATCCCATGCGGGCGGCGCTGGGTTGCTTGACCACCCCAATGTGACAGTGATCGGGAACCCGGTGCCAGCAGTGGAACTCGCGCGGTCCGCCTGGCACAACACAGTGTGAGCGATCCCGCTTTCGCCCTTGGCGCTCAGCCCGGCGATCGCTGAGCGCGTGGTCACGGCGCGGCAGACAAAAGCTGTATGGTGGTAGAGGATCAGATCCCGATTTCCGCCGAATTGTTCGGGCTGGACGTCTGCCGAAAATTGCGCCGCATCGGCATAGCGCGCCAACAGCGCTTCCTTCTGCCCCAGCCGGTCCAGCTGCCAGAACCCCAGCCGGACCATTACCCCCACGGCGAGCAGCACCAGTAGCGTTGGCAAGATCGGAATGCGCTTCATTGGTCTTTGATCCGTCCCTCGCCCGCCTTGCGGCGATACTCTGCGGCCAGCAGCGCAGCTTTGGCGATGCGCAGGCCCAAGATTGTGGTCGCCGCCACCACTGGCGTCAACAGCGCGAGCAGCAGCCACAATGGCGGCTCAAGCGTGAACTCAATCCACAGCGCCAGCCCCAATGACAGGGCGCCGACGATCAAAGTCAGAAACGCCGCCGGGCCATCGCCAACGTTGAACTGGCCGTAATCGAGCCCGCAACTTTTGCACTGGGGCGCAAACCGGGTCAGCCCATCGAACAGACCTTTTGCGCCGCATTGCGGGCATAAGCCCATAAGCGCGGCCTTGGCGATGCCGGGTTCAGGCATTGCCGACGCACCACGGATCGGGTTGGTGATCGATCGGCAGGCCCGCTTCATCGGGGGCCGGAAACCGCGCTTTGAACGTGAATGCCTGCGGGCATGGCCCAAACCGGTCAATCAGCCACAGCCGCGACAGGCCTTCCGCCACGGTCGGGGTATGTCCGGCCGGCACCCACCACAGCGCCTGATAGGCCCCGTCAAATCGTGCGAAATACTCGCGGCGGCGCGCCATCACTGGCGTGTGTGCGCTGCAATAAACGAATTCGAACAGCGCGTCGGCGCTGCTCCAGACCGACATATTGACCGCCAGCAATGGATCGGGAGCATAGCTGATGCTCATCGCGTTGCCGGTTTCATCCTGCAGCCGCCAGACAAACCCCGGGGCAGCATCGGCGATCCCGTTGACCCGGTCGAGCGCATCGAAAAATGGCTGCACCCGGGGATCGCCCGCCGGTGCAGCCATTTTTCCGATGTTGATCTGGGCTAAGTGCCAGGCTTGGCTCACGGTTACTCGACCGCGAAGCCCCAGTTGCCCCACACGTAGATTGCGACGAACAGGAACAACCACACCACGTCAACGAAATGCCAGTACCAGGCCGCAGCTTCGAACCCGAAGTGCTGCTTGGGGGTGAAGTCCCCATTGTACGTGCGCTTGAGGCACACCGCGAGGAAGATCGTGCCGATGATCACGTGGAACCCATGGAAGCCGGTCGCCATGTAGAACGCCGAGCCATAGGTGTTGGTCCCGAACGGGAACGGCGCATGGATATATTCGTAGGCCTGCAGGGTGGTGAACAGCATGCCGAGCAGGATCGTAGCCCACAGCCCCTTTTTCAGGCCATCGCGGTCACCGTGGATCAGGCAGTGATGCGCCCAAGTCACCGTGGTGCCCGAGCACAGCAGGATCAGCGTATTGAGCAGCGGCAGGTCGAAAGCGTCCATGACGGCTTCCATCGACTTGGGCGGCCACTGCCCGCCGACCACTTCCGAAATGGTCGATGGAAACAGCGAGAAATCGAAGAACGACCAGAACCAGCCGACAAAAAACATCACTTCCGAAGCGATGAACAGGATCATGCCATAGCGCAGATGCAGTTGCACCACCGGGGTATGATGGCCCTGATGCGCCTCTGCGACCACCTTGGTCCACCACTGCCACATCGTGAACAGAATCCCGGCAAAACCAAGCGGAAAAATGATCTTACCGGCCGGCATATCGTGCATGTACAGCACCAGCCCGCTGGTCATGACCAAGGCGGCCAGCGCACCCATCAGCGGCATGATATCGGGATCGAGGATGTGGTATTGGTGGTTCTTGGTGCCGGCCATGATGCTCTGGTCCCCGTGCTTCGTTCGGTGGGTTTCGGTTCCGGCAGGCAGGCCTACCAGTCAAATTCAAATCGCCCTTATCGCGCTGGCCGGGCCGGGTCCAGTGCCTTTGCGGCGACTTTTACCGGCGTTTTTTGCGCCTCGCTCTGATCAGCGGATTTGTGGAAGGTGTAGCTAAGCGTAATCTCGCTGATCTTGGCAGTCTCAGGATCGTTCAGGATCGCGGGATCGACAAAATACTGCACCGGCATCAAGACCGACTGGTGCGGGGCCAGCGTCTGCTGATTAAAGCAGAAGCAGGCGATTTTCTTGAAATAGAGCCCGACGGATTCGGGTGATACATTGAAGCTGGCCACCCCGGTGATCGGCTGGTCGGACAAGTTTTCCGCCTTGAAGTAAGCGATCCGCCGCTCTCCGATCCGCATCGTCTGGGTCACTTGCTCTGGCCCGAAGCGCCACGGCATCCCGGCCTCGACATTGCCGTCGAACCGCACGGCGATTGATTGCGCGGCGACTTGCACTGCGCCCGCCTCAGCGCTGGTGGCGCGCTGGGTGGTGCCGTTGAAGCCGGTGACCTGGCAGAACATCCGGTACAGCGGAACCGAGGCAAAGCCCATGCCGAACATCGCCATCACAAACGCCGCAGCGTATAGCGCGACCCGGCGGTTGCCCTGCCGATCGAGAATCACGACGCTGGCCATGGCTCAGGACCGCTTGACGATGGTGATCGCAAAGAACAGCACCGCCAAGGCCAGCAAGACCAGCCCCAACGCGCGGTTGCGGCCCTTGATGATGCGCTGGCGGTCAGTTTCAGGCTGAGTCATGACGATTATCCCAGGATGAAGCGGTCGGCCACCAAGGCGGCGAACAGCGCGAACAGATAGATGATCGAGAAAGCAAACAGTCGCTTTTCCGCACGCATATCGGCGTCGTTGGCGGGGGTGCGGAAAGTCGCCACCCGCAGGCTCAGCAGCAGGAACACGCCGGTCAGCAGCAGCGCGGCCACGCCATAAAGCCAGCCAGTCAGGCCAAACAGGAACGGGGTCATCGCAATCGGCAACATCAGCACCGCGTAAATCAGAATTTGCCGCCGGGTCGAACGGTGCCCGGCAACCACCGGCATCATCGGGATGCCTGCGGCGGCATAGTCAGTCTCGACAAACAACGCGAGTGCCCAAAAGTGCGGTGGGGTCCAGAAGAAGATGATTGCGAACAGCAGCACCGGCATCAGCGAGATCTGCCCGGTCGCCGCGATCCACCCGATCATCGGCGGGAACGCCCCGGCGCCGCCGCCGATCACAATGTTCTGCGGGGTCCGCGGCTTGAGCCAGATCGTGTAGATCACAGCGTAATAGAAGATCGAGAAAGCCAGGATTGCGGCGGCTAGCAAGCCGACTGCCAAGGCCATGATCAGCACCGAGCCGACCGACAAAGCAATCCCGAAATCGCGCGCATCCTTGCGCGCCATCCTCCCGGCGGGCAGCGGGCGCCCCGCAGTGCGCTTCATCTTGGCGTCAAGATCGGCTTCCCACCACTGGTTGAGCGCGGCTGATCCGCCAGCGCCGACTGCAATACACAGGATCGCGGTGAAGCCGATCACTGGATTGATCCCACCCGGTGCGGCCAACAATCCGCACAGCCCGGTGAAGATCACCAGGCTCATCACGCGGGGCTTGGTCAGCGACCAGAAGTCGCGCCAATCGGCGGGCAAGGGAATCGGCTGGGCGGTGGCGGTGGTCATGGTCGGCTGGCCTATAGGCCCGAGTTAAAGCCGCTTCAACCAGTCGATCAGCAAGGTGTTCACTTCTTTGGGGCGTTCTTGCTGGGTCCAGTGCCCCACGCCTGCCAGCACATGCCCTTCGACGCGCGGCGCGAACATCCGCATCATCCCCACCGGGTCGGGCGCCGCGCCAAACAGCGTGGTGGCGGGATCGCGGGTGCCGCCGATGAACAAGCACGGCTGGAGCAATTGCTGCCCCTGCCACGCCTTGAGCCAGTCAAAGTCCGCCTCGTGGTTGCGGTAGCGGTTGAGCGGCCCGCGAAAGCCTGACTGCTTGAATTCGGCCTCGTAATAATCGAGGTCTGCCGCGCTCAGCCATGGCGGCAGGCCAGTGGGATCGGCCACATCGGGCAAGCCTTCCAGGAAGGTCGCGCCCGCCAGCTTGCTCCAATAGTCGCCCACCGGCACGTCACCGCAAATTGAATACATCATCTTGCGCACCCAGCCGCGCGGATCGGCTTCGGCCTCGGCTTCGGCGACGCCGGGTTCTTGGAAATACTCTTGATAGAAAAAACGCCCCTGCGAGGTGAAATGCTCGCGGAATATCTCGGTGAAGGGGCGCTGCGGGGCACCGCTGAACGGCACTGAAAGTCCGGCGACAGCGCGGAAGACGTCGGGGTTGGTGAAGGCCGAATTCCACACGATCGGCGCGCCCCAATCGTGACCAATCAGCACCACTTGCTCGCCGGGTGCCAAGGCATCACGCAGGCCGACTAGATCGCCGACGATCCGCTCCATCGCATAGGCGGCGATCTCGGCCGGCTTGTCCGACCCGCCATAGCCGCGCACGTCAATCGCGCAGGCGGTGAAGCCGGCATCGGCAATCGGGCCCAGTTGGTGCCGCCAAGAATACCAGCTTTCAGGAAACCCGTGGACCATGATCACG
>JANNYT010000016.1:0-2828 GCA_031410255.1 Novosphingobium sp.
TGGCATCGCGGTGCGGCGTGCCCAGCGTGGTGACGTGGATTTTGACGTCCATCACCTCGCCGGTGCCAAAGCGGAAGTCCTTCAGCGCAACATCGCGCTGAACGGCGCGTTTGGCCCAGTCTTCGGCGTGAAGCGGAGTAGTCAGGAACAGGGCGAGCAGGAGCAGGATGAGTTTGCGCATGGAGGCAGGCTAGAACAACGCTCGGAAAATGTGAAATGGCAAAACCCGAACCAAACCCAGAGCCAACCTAACCAATAACCCCGCTCATGCTGAGCTTGTCGAAGCACTGTCCTTCACTTCGTGCCGCGCGCGCTGCCGCGAGAAGAAAAAAGCAGCCCTTCGACAGGCTCAGGGTGAGCGGGTTTTGAGTTCGGAGAGCGGGCCTACTGCCCGAATTGCGCCTCGCCCGCGACCCGCACCGCCTCACGCGCTGCTGCAATCAACGCCCCGGCCTTGGCCTCGCATTCGCGCTGTTCGTATTCGGGCACGCTGTCGGCGACGATGCCGGCACCGGCCTGCACGTGCAGCATCCCGTCCTTGACCACGCCGGTGCGCAGCACGATGCAGCTGTCGAGGTTGCCGTCGGGCGCGAAGTAGCCGACTCCGCCGGCGTAGGCCCCGCGCGTTTCGGGTTCGAGCTCGGCGATGATCTGGCAGGCACGCACTTTGGGGGCACCGCTGACCGTGCCCGCCGGAAAGCCCGCGAACATCGCGTCGATCGCGTCGTGCTGCGCGCTGTCGAGCTGGCCGACCACGTTGGAGACGATGTGCATCACGTGGCTGTACCGCTCGACCGTGTAGCTCTCGGTAACCGTGACGCTGCCTGCGCTCGCCACCCGGCCAACGTCGTTGCGGCCCAGATCGAGCAGCATCAGGTGCTCGGCGCGCTCCTTGGGATCGGCGAGCAGGCTGACTTCATTGGCGCGGTCTTCCTCGGGCGTGGCACCGCGCGGCCGGGTGCCCGCAATCGGCCGGATCGTGACTTCGCCATCGCGCACCCGCACCAGGATTTCGGGGCTCGATCCGGTCAGGGCAAAGCCCGGCAGGTCGAGGAAATAGAGGAACGGCGAGGGATTGACCCGCCGCAGCGCGCGGTACAGCGCCAAGGGGGGCAGGGTGAACGGGCATGTGAAGCGCTGCGCCAGCACCACCTGGAAAATGTCGCCCGCCGCGATGTAGTCTTTCGCGCGCAGGACCATATCGCGGTACTGGCCCGGCTCCATCGTGGGGGTGAGCGCCGGCTCGGCCAGCGCCATGTCGCGCACCGCCGGTGCGAGCGGCTCAGCCAGCCGCCGCAGCGCCTCGTCGATCCGCTCCTGCGCGGCCTCCAGCGCGGCCTGCGGCGCGGCATCCGATGGCCAGACCGGTGCCACCGCGAACAGCTCGTCGCTCAACCGGTCAAAGATTAGCACCAGCGCAGGCCGCACGAACAGCATGTCGGGCAGCGCCAGCGGGTTTTCCGCCGGGCGCTCCAGCCGCTCGATCAGGCCGTATGTTTCATAGCCGAAGTAGCCGACCAGACAGGCCAGCACCGGCGGCAAGCCAGCGGGCACTTCGAACCGGCAGGCCGTGACCAGCGCGCGCAATTCGGTCTGGCTGTCACCCGGCAAGGGCGCAAATGCGGCGCGGTCATGCCGCCATGTGCGGTTGATTTCGGCCTTGGCCCCGGTCGCGCGGAACACCAGATCGGGGTCGAGCCCGAGCAGGCTGTAGCGCCCGCGCACTTCGCCGCCTTGCACCGATTCGAGCAAATAGTCGCCGCGCCCCTCGCTGATCAGCTTGGCCGCTGCGCTGACTGGAGTCTCACAATCAGCGATCAGCCGCCGCCAGATCAGCCCCGGCTGGCCATCCGCCAAAGCCGCAACGCTGGCCTGCCAATTTTCAGCAGCGGCTGACACCGGATCAGTTTTTGCCCGAAAGCTGGCCTTGCAGCTTGCTGACATTGCCGTCGTTGCGGGTCGAGCCGACTTCGCTGCGGAAGGCGTTGCTCAGCTGTTCGCCGAATTCCTCGCGCTGGGCATCGACCAGGCTCTTGCCCACGCCGTCGATCGCTTCGCCGGTGTCGGGCACTTTGCCGGGGGTCACTTCGGTGACGGTCACGACATACCAACCGTGGTTGCGCGGGCCTTGCATCAGGATGACCTTGCCCTTGGCCATCGAGAACAGCAGCAGCAGCGGACGCGTGGCGGCCTGACCCTTGGCGCGGACTTGCTGACGGTCCATATCGACCCGGTCGAGCGGCGGCAGTGCTACGCCCAATGAGGCGACTGCGACTTCAGCCGGGACGCCGCGTTCGATATCGGCTTTGACCTTTTCAGCCGCAGCCTTGGCGGCCTTCTCGCCCTTGTCGATCCGGGCATCTTCGCTGACCTGCGCGCGGATTTCGGCGAGCGGCGGCGGGGCGGCAGGTGTCAGCTTGCCAATGTCGAAAATCACGAACGACTTGCCCGGATCAACTTCGGCCAGCTGCGGCGAGCCGGGGCCGTCCATCTGAAACACCGAGGGCACGACCCGCGCCAGCAGCGGCGGAGCGGTCTGGCCGGCGGCACCGTAAACCGCGCCATTGCCGGTCAGCGCCGGGGTTTCGAGCACTTCGAGGCCAAGTTCCTTGGCCACGTCAGTCAATGACGCGCCATTGCCCAGCTCGTCTTCGATCCGCGCCGAAAATTCGGTGATCGCGGTGCGGCGCTTTTCTTCGGTCAGTTCCTTGACCAGTTCGGGCCGGGCCTGCTCGGCAGATTTTCCGGCAGTCGTTTCACGGGCATCGACGCGAACGACAACCCAGCCAAGCGGAGACTTGAACGGGCCGACGATTTTGCCATTCGGG
>JANNYT010000017.1:0-10649 GCA_031410255.1 Novosphingobium sp.
AAGTGGCCGACATTGCGCACGAACAGCAAGCTGCGGCCGGGCAGGGTCAGATCGCCCCAAACCCGGTCAGGACTGAGCCGCCGGGTCATGGTCTGGCCGCCCTTTTCAAAGCTCTCAGCCAGATCGCCGCGAATCACGCCCAGCCAGTTGCGATAGGCTGCCAGCTTGTCTTCCGCATCGACCGCCGCGATTGAATCTTCCAGATCGCAAATGGTCGTCAGTGCGGATTCGAGCACCACGTCGGCAATGCCCAGCGGGTCGGTGCGGCCGACCGGATGCGCCGGATCGACCCGCACTTCGATGTGCAGGCCATTGTGGCGGAACAGGAATGCACCGTCCTTGCGGGCCACCAGATGCTCGCTGGTGCCACCATCCAGCGCGGCCTGCCAGCCGGGGATCGCGCCATCGAGGAACGCGCGCGCCGCAGCGATCACCGCCGCGCCGCGCGCCTGATCATAGCCACCGGGAATGGCTGGCGCCGCATCGAGCGCGTCGGTGCCGTAGAAGGCATCGTACAGGCTGCCCCAGCGCGCATTGGCCGCATTGAGCAGGAACCGCGCATTGAGCATTGGAACCACCAGCTGCGGCCCGGCCATGGTTGCAATCTCGGCATCCACGTTCTGCGTGCTAATCTCAAACGGCGCAGGCTCGGGCACCAGATAGCCAATCTGGCCAAGGAACGTTTCATATTCGTCCGCATCAATCGGCTGACCGGCTCGCTCGGCGTGCCAGGCGTCGATTTCGTCCTGCAGCCCCTCGCGTTTGGCCAGCAGCCGCCGGTTCTCCGGGGCAAAGCGGTCCAGCAGCGCGGCAAATCCGGCCCAGAACGCGGCTGTATCAATCCCCAGCGGGGTGACAACTTCGCCTTCAATGAAGGCCGCCATCGCCGCATCGACTTGCAGCCCGTTCTTCTCAACCCGCTCGCTCATGACAATCCTTACATTTGAATTTGACGATTCCGGGGAGGAACGCTCGGGCCTATGCCGCATGTGCAAAGGCAAGGCAACGCCCAGCGCCGCCGTGCTGCGGCAAGGGGTTGGACTGCCCCGCCCGCTCGGCTAGAGAGGTTTCATATGCAACAACTTTCCCCTGCTGAAACCGCGCTGCTGGCGGCGGTCGATCCGGCTCCGATGCTGGATCAAGTGCTCCGCTGGTCGGCGCTTAACACCGGCACCGGCAATCTTGCCGGCTTGCGCGAACAAGCCGGCCTGCTGGCCGAAGCCTTTAGCGCATTGCCCGGCGGCGTCGGCCTGACGGATCCCGCGCAAGTCAGCGCTGTTGGCGCGGACGGCGTGGAGCGCGACCTCGACAATGGCCAGCATCTGATGCTCCGGGTCCGGCCCGAAGCCGAGCGCCGGTTTTTGCTGACCGGGCACATGGACACCGTGTTCCCCGCCAGCCATCCGTTCCAGCAGACCAACTGGATTGACGAGGCAACGCTTGGCGGCCCCGGTGTGGCCGACATGAAGGGCGGCATCGCAGTGATCCTGGCGGCGCTCACAGCTTTTGAAACCAGCCCTGCTGCAGCCGCAGTCGGTTACGACGTGCTGATCAATTCTGATGAGGAGACCGGCAGCTTGTCCTCTGCTGCGCTCATCGCCGAACTGGCCAAAGGCAAGGCCGCCGCGCTGACTTACGAACCATCGGCCTTGCCCGATGGCACCTTGGCCGGGGAACGCGCAGGCAGCGGCAACTGGTCATTGACCATCACCGGGCGTTCGGCCCACGCCGGACGCAACCCGCAGGATGGGCGCAACGCAATTGTCGCCGCGGCGGCGCTGACGCTTGGCCTCAAGGCGCTTGAGCGCGCCGGGCTGACGATCAACCCGGCCCGGATCGACGGTGGCGGCGCGACTAATGTAGTGCCCGATCTGGCAGTGCTGCGATTCAATATCCGCCCGCGCTCGGTCGATCTGGCCGCCGCGTTCGAAGCCGACCTCGCCAGCCTGATCACCCGGATCGCAGCCGAGCACGACGTTGCGGTTCACCGCCACGGCGGGATCAGCCGCCCGCCCAAAGCCGTCGACCCCCGCGCCGAAAAGCTGTTCGGGATTGTCGAGCAATGCAGCGCCTTGCTCGGCAATCCGATCAGCCGGATCGCCTCGGGCGGGGTTTGCGACGGCAACAATATCGCGGCTTGCGGCGTGCCGGTGGTTGATACCATGGGTGTGCGCGGCGGGGCGATCCACTCGCCGGAAGAATTCCTGATCGTTGCCTCGCTGGAGGAGCGCGCCAAGCTGTCGGCGTTGGTCCTGCACCGCCTTGCCACTGGAGCCCCGCTGTGACTCATTTGATCCGTGCGGCCAATCCGGACGACCTGCAGCACCTGTACGAAATGGCCAAGCGCACCGGCGGCGGCTTCACCAACCTGCCGCCCGACCGCAAGGCGCTGACCGCCAAGCTCGAACGCTCGGCCGAAGGGTTCGCCCGCACCGCCGACGAAGTGGGCGACGATCTGTTTGTGTTCGTGCTGGAAAATACCGCCACCAAAGAAGTGCGCGGGACCTGCCAGGTGTTCAGTTCGGTCGGGCTGAAATGGCCGTTTTATTCGTACCGGATCGGCGCGCTAACCCAGCACAGCGAAGAACTGGGGCGAACGTTTCGCGCCGACATCCTTAACCTGTCGACCGATCTTGAAGGCACGTCCGAAGTGGGCGGGCTGTTCCTGCATCCGGGCGAGCGCGCCGGAGGCCTTGGCATGCTGATCGCGCGCAGCCGCTATCTGTTCATCGCCGAACACCGCCCGCGCTTTGCCGACCGGTGCATTGCCGAGCTGCGCGGAGTGATCGACGAGGCCGGCGGGTCGCCATTCTGGGACGGGGTTGCGGGACGCTTTTTCGGGATGACCTTCCAGGACGCTGACGAATTCAACGCCAAATTCGGCAACCAGTTCATCGCCGATCTGATGCCCAAGCACCCGGTCTATATCGCGATGCTGTCCGATGCCGCGCGCCACGTGATCGGCATGCCGCACCCATCGGGCCGCGCGGCGATGCGGATGTTGGAGGTTGAGGGCTTTGCCTGGGAAAACTACATCGACATTTTTGATGGCGGCCCGACCATGACCGTGCGGACCAACCAGATCCGCTCGGTCCGCGAGGCGCAGCGCCAGCCGATCGTGGCGATTGACGCCGGGCTGGGCGAGCATCTGCGCGGCGAGAAGAAGCTAGTCTCGCACGGCCACCTCGCGCAATTTCGCGCCGCCTACGGCTGGGTTGAGGCGCGTGAGGGCGGGGTGGCGCTTGATCCCGCTGGCGCTTCGGTACTCGGCGTCAAGGAAGGCGATACTATCACCCACGTGGCGCGGTGGTGAGCCATGGCCGCGGCGGAAATCAACTTCGACGGGATCATTGGCCCCAGCCATAATTATGCGGGGCTGAGCCTGGGCAACCTGGCCTCGGCCGGGCATGCCGGTGAGGTCTCGCACCCGCGCGCGGCGGCGTTGCAGGGGCTGGCCAAGATGCGGCACAATCTGGCCTTGGGGCTGGCGCAGGGCTTTCTGCTGCCCTTGCCCCGTCCCAACCCGGTGTTTCTGGCCGCAATTGGCGCCGATGGCAGCGAGGATGCGCGGCTGCGCGCGGCGGCCTGGTCGGCCAGTTCGATGTGGACCGCCAACGCCGCGACCGTCTCGCCAGCGGCGGACACCCGCGACGGACGCTGCCACCTGACCGCCGCCAATCTGGTGACCATGCCGCATCGCTCGCAGGAATGGCCCGACACGGCGCGCCAGTTGCGGCTCGCGTTTGCAGGACAAGCTCATTTCGCGGTGCATGACGCCGTCCCGGCCTGCTTCGGCGATGAAGGCGCGGCCAATCACATGCGGATGGGCGCGCGGCACGGCACGCCGGGGCTGGAGATCTTTGTCTACGGCACCAGTGGCGGCGCGTTTCCGGCGCGCCAGCATGTCGAGGCGAGCCGTGCAGTCGCCCGGCTCCACGGCCTCGATCCCGCGCGCACATTGTTTATCGAGCAGAACCCTGCGGCCATCGCGGCGGGGGCGTTCCACAACGATGTTGTCGCGGTTGCCAACGAACGGGTGCTGTTTACGCACGAGCTGGCCTTTGCCGATCCCGAGGGCACTTACGCCGCGATCCGCGCGGAGCTGCCCGAAGCTGAAGTGGTGGTGGTCCCGGCCGCTGCGGTCAGTCTGGCCGATGCGATCAAAAGCTACCTGTTCAACGCCCAGCTGCTGACTTTGCCGAGCGGCGAAATGGCCTTGGTGATCCCGCTTGAAGCCTGGGAGCATCCGCGCGTGCGGCCATGGCTGGACGGGATGCTGGCCTCAAACGGCCCGATCCGCCGAGTCTTGCCGGTCGACGTGCGCCAATCGATGGCCAATGGCGGCGGTCCGGCGTGTTTGCGGCTGCGGGTCGTGGCCGATCCTGCGACAGTCGACCCGCGTTTTCTGCTCGATGAGCCTAAAGCCGCAATGATCGAAGCGGTGATTGCGCAGCATTGGCCTGAGGATATCAGCCCGGCGCAATTGGGCACTGCGGCCTTGGCCGAGCAGGTTATTTCAGCCCGCGCCGCGCTGCTGACCGCGCTCGATCTGACCGAACTTGGCTGATTATTGTCGCAGGTGTTTACACTTGGGACAACGTTAACCTTACCGGACTTGCAATTGCGCCGTTGGCATGATGATTGCTGCATATCGCGTAAAGGATTTGTCGCCATCATGTTCCACAAGATCAAACGCCTGTTTGTGATCAAGACCCCGTTTGAGGCCTATCTGATCATTTACGCGCTGGCGCTGGGTGCGGTGGAGCGCGGGCAGGTCTATCTGCTGCGCTTTCCCGGTTTTGGCGGGAAGCTGCTGTTCCTCGCCTGCACCGTGTCGGTACTGATGGCCGGCGGCAAGATCATCGACTGCCTCAAGCACGAAAAACGCCTGCGCACCCAGCCGGAGACGGCGTCCTGAATTGAGCGAATAAGTGGGGTGATTCTGTTGCTAGGCTCACCCCGGGCCCCCGGTATCCGTTCTGTTGCCCGGTCGGTCCAACCGCGCTTTAGCTTTGTAAATTCAGACCGTTAGGTCGTCACATTACGCAGCGAGAGCGAGTGCGTCGTTATCGTTTGCACTTATGCGTTTTGAGCCTTGAACGGGTTACTCAGCCCGGGCAAAAACAGCGTTTTTCAACACACGTCGATCCTAGTTCGGCCCCAACATTATTCCTGCGATAACAGGAAAGGTGGTGGAGCCGCCGGGTACCGCCCCCGGGTCCGCTGTGCCTATTGCACGCCACAATTTATCACCATAGCCGGCCGAAACCGGCCCAGCCAATATAGGGCTGCATCGGCAAAAGGAAAGGGCGGAAGCTGCCGCGCAGCTCCGCCCTTTCCATAATCCTCTGAATATACGTTATTTCTTCAACGAATCGCGAATTTCAGTGAGCAATTCAACCTCGCTCGGGCCAGCTGGTGCTGCTGGTGCGGCGGGCATGGCGCGATTGGCGGCTTTGACGATCATGAAGATCACCCAGGCCAGGATCACGAAGTTGATGATCGAAGTTACGAACGAGCCATAGGCCAGCACGTTGGCTCCGGCCTTGCGCGCCGCATCGAGCGGCATGCCCGGGACAACATCGCCGCTGAGCACCACGTATTTGGTCGAAAAGTCGAGCCCACCGAACACCCAGCCGACCACCGGCATGATCAGGTCTTCGGTCAACGACGCGACGATCTTGCCGAACGCCGCACCGATGATCACCCCGACCGCCAAATCGAGCACGTTGCCCTTGGCAATAAATTCCTTGAATTCCGACCCCATCGACATGCGCCGACTCCCTTGTTGTTGCAGACCCCTGCGATTTGCCACAGCCCTCCGGGGGCCACAACAACCGATTGTTATCCATATTATATCGCCCGACCGCTTGAACCCCCCCAGTCCTGCGCTACATTCAAGGTTCACTGGGCGGCGCTGCCGCTGGAGAGAGGGATACACCGATGGCTATTGGATATTCGAGCATTGCACCGCGCGCTATCGTGGTTGCGTTGGCTGCTACCACGCTGGCCGGCTGCGGGGTCAATGCGGTCCCGACCGCTGAAGAGCAAGCCAAGGCCAAGTGGGCCGATGTGCAGGCAGCATTCCAGGAACGGTCCAATCTGGTCGGCAACCTCGCCGCAGTCGCCAGCGGCGCAGCCGGGCAGGAAAAGAGCATCCTCACCGGCGTGGTCGAAGCGCGGGCAAAAGCAACCAGCATTCAGGTCAATCCGGGCGATCTGACCGATCCTGCCAAGATGAAGGCATTTCAGGAAGCACAAGGCCAGCTTTCGGGCTCACTCGGCGGGTTCGGGCGTTTGCTCGCCAATGTCGAAGCCTATCCCAACCTCAAGAGCATCGACAATTACCAGATGCTGCAAAGCCAGCTTGAAGGGATCGAGAACCGCATCCGCGTCGCGATCCGCGATTACAACGAAGCGGTCCGCCAGTATAACACCACGATCCGCACCTTCCCCAGCATGATGGCTGCCAAGGTGATCTACGGTTCAAAGCCAATGGTTCCATACGAAGCAACGACCCCGGGCGCCGAAGCCGCGCCTAGCCTTGAAGGCAAGATCTAGGCGGAGGATCAGCCCATGCTCGGCAATGCCGGGCCTTCCCCGGTGATTGAGCGCGACCAGCGTGGCCGGACGATCGCCCTGGCGATTGGCTTCGCCGCGCTGCTCGCGGCGGGCAGCTGGGGCTATACCAAGCTCTCAGCGCCCGGCACTTTCAAAGCTGTGGCCGCTGCCCCCGCGCTGACTGCAGCGGTAGCCAAAGCCGAGCTCGTGGCGCCGGTCATGGACCGCGACGGGGTGCTAACGGATGCAGCCGAAGGACAACTCACCCAGCAGATCAAGGCGCTGAAAGCTGAACTTGGACCCGAACTGGTCGTGCTGACCGTGCACAGCCTCGATGGCCAGCCGATTGAGAGCTACGCGCTGGCCCGCGCCCGGCACATGGGGCTTGGCGACAAGGACCGCAGCGATGGCATCCTGCTGCTGATCGCGCCGAACGACCGCCAGGTCCGGATCGAAGTCGGCAGCGGCCTGACCACTGTGCTCAGCAATGAGGCCTGCGCAGACATTATCCAGCAAATGCTCCCGCTGCTGCGGCTCAAGCAATATGACCGCGCCGCAATGCTCGCGGTTGACGCGATTGTTGCCGATCTGCGCAAGCTCAAGTCGTTCCTGCCGAGAAAGGCTGCCTGATGGCTGCATTGTTCCGCTTCGCTCTCGTTATGCTGGCCCTGCTGCTGTCGCCGGCACTGGCCTCGGCGCAGACCTTTCCGGCGCTGACCGGTCCGGTGGTCGATCAGCCCGATGCGATCCCGGCTGAGGCCGAGGCGCGGATCACGCAAAAGCTGCTGACGCTCAAGCAGCAGTCGGGCCGCCAATTGCAGGTGGTCGTGCTGTCCGACCTGCAAGGCTATGACATTTCAGATTACGGCTATCAGCTGGGCCGCAAATGGGGCCTTGGCACCGCCGCCAAGAACGATGCCGCGATGCTGATCATCGCCCCGACCGAACGCCGGATGCGGATCGAGGTCGGCTACGGGCTCGAAGGCACGTTGACCGATGGGCTGTCCTCGCTGATCATCAGCAAGATCATCACACCCAAATTCAAGGCCGGCGATTTGCCCGGCGGGATCGAGGCCGGCACCGACGCAATCATCCAGCAGCTGATGCTGCCGCCCGACCAAGCCCGGCAGGTTGCGGCGCAGGCTGCCGCGCAGCCTGCCAAGAAGAGCGGGCTCAATCCGGGCACGGTGATCTGGTTGCTGTTCATCTTCCTGTTCTTCATCCTGCCGATGCTGCGCCGCTCGCGCGGCGGACGGTCCTATGGTGGCGGCGGGCTGGGGCAAGTCATCCTGTGGAGCGCGCTGGACGGCATGAGCCGCGGCGGCGGCGGTGGTGGCGGCTCTGGCTGGGGCGGCGGCGGCGGCGGCGGTGGCGGTTCGAGCTGGGGCGGCGGCGGTGGCAGCTTCGGCGGCGGCGGCGCTTCGGGCAGCTGGTAGGAGAGGCACGATGGCACAGCAATTCATCCTCAGCGATGCCGATCGCCTAGCGGTCAGCGCAACGGTATCTGCCGCTGAAGCGCAGAGCGCAGGTGAGATCGTGACCATCATGGCGGAAAGGTCGGATGACTATCACGACGTAGCGCTGTGGTGGTCGGTCTTTGCGGCCTTTCTGGCGCTCGCGGTGGTGGCTTGGCAATCGCCATTCTATCTTGGACTGATCGACCGGATCACCGGCACTTGGCAGGCCGACTGGCATCCCGGCAAAGTGCTGGCGCTGGCGCTGTTCATCGCCAGCGTGAAGTTCATCGGCATGTACCTCCTCCTGCTGTGGAAGCCGCTGCGGCTGGCGCTGGTTCCCGGCGGGATCAAGCACCGGCGGGTCAAAGCGCGCGCGATCACCAACTTCAAGATCGGGGCCGAGCGCCGCACCCATGGCCGCACCGGCGTCCTCATTTACCTCAGCCTGGCCGAACACCGCGCCGAGATTGTCGCCGACGAGGCGATCACCGCCAAGGTCGCGCCCGAAGTTTGGGGCGCCGCGATGGCGACTCTTGTCAGCGAAATCCGCAAGGGCCACGCCGCCGAAGGGATGTACGGCGCCATCGAGCAAGTCGGCACGGTGCTGGCTGAACATTTCCCGCGTTCCGATGACGACGTTAACGAGCTTCCCGACCGCCTGATCGAGGTCTAAACCGCTCCCGCAAGCCAAGGGAGCAGCATGACCGACGAACCCGAACAAGTCCGCTGGGCGGGCAAATTCATCACTGCCAAAACGCGCGGCAAGTGGGAGTACGTCACCCGCGCGCATGGCATTCGCGCGGCGGTGATCCTGGCGATCGACGCCGAAGATCACGTCCTGCTGGTCGAACAATTCCGCGTGCCGCTGGGCCGCCCCTGCCTCGAACTGCCGGCCGGGCTGATCGGCGATGACGAAGGCGCGGAGGGCGAGGACGCGCTGGCTGCGGCTGCTCGCGAGCTGGAGGAAGAGACCGGCTACCACGCGCAGCGGATGGAAACTTGCGGCGAATTCTACTCCTCTCCTGGTATGCTGAGCGAGAGCTTCACGCTGGTCCGCGCTTATGGTTTGACCCAAGTCGGCCCCGGCGGCGGAACCGAGCATGAAGACATTACCGTTCACCGCGTCCCGCTTTCGGGCATTGCGCAATTCACCCAAACCGCCCGCGCGCGCGGATTGGGGATTGACGTTCGCTTGCTGATGCTGCTGGCTCCGCAGCTAATGGGAGGAATAACAACATGAGCGGACGGGTTGCAGGCAAGAAGGCGCTGATCACTGGCGCAGCGCAAGGACTGGGCGCGGCGCAGGCGATGATGCTGGCGCGGCAGGGGGCGCAGGTAATGCTCGCCGATATCAACGCCGCTGGCGCCGCTGCGCAGGCCGAAGCGATCAACGCCGCGCTGGGCGCTGGCACCGCCTTTTCCGCCGCGCTCGATGTGACGCAGGAAGACCAGTGGCTCGCCACCATTGAAGCCTGCGCGCAGGAGATGGGCGGGCTCTCGGTACTGGTGAACAACGCCGGGGTCGGCGTGCGCGGCAATATCGAGACCTGCACGCTCGCCGAATGGCAACGCGGCTTTGCGATCAACGTGGAATCGGTGTTCCTCGGCTGCCAGAAGGCGCTGCCATTGATGAAGGATAACCAGCCCGGCTCGATCATCAACATTTCCTCGATCGCCGGACTGATCGCGTCGGACACCATGCCCGGCTATAACGCCAGCAAGGCGGCGGTGTGGATGCTGTCCAAATCGGTCGCGCTGTATTGCGCCAAGATGGGCTGGGACATCCGCAGCAATTCGGTCCACCCGACCTTTATCGATACCCCGATCCTCGATGGGATGGTCGCTTCGACCGGCAAGTCCAAGGAAGTGATCATGGAGAAACTCGCGCGCCAGATCCCGCTCAAACGCGTTGGCCAGCCTGACGATATCGCCAATGGCGTCCTGTACCTGGCCAGCGACGAAAGCCGCTTCATGACCGGCGCCGAGCTGAAGCTTGACGGCGGCATTTCGGCGATGTGACCGCGCCCGATGGCCGACGCCTTTGACAAGACCCGCCCCCGCCTGACCCGCGTCACCTCGTTCGATGTCGCGGCCGAAGCGGGCGTCAGCCAGTCGACCGTCAGCCGCGCGCTGGCGGGCGATCCGGTGGTCAGCGAGGGCACCCGGCTGCGGGTGGCAGAGGCGGCGCGCAAGCTTAACTACTTCGTCGACGAGAACGCCGCACGGCTGCGCACCGGGCGCACCGGCACGCTCGCCGTGGTGGTGGTCTGCCGCCCGGGTGAAGACCGCAAGGACCTCAACCCGTTCCACTCCGCGCTGCTCGCCTCGCTGTGCGGCGCGGCTTCCTTGCGCGGGTACGAGACACTGGTCAGCTTTCAGGACGGCCCGGATAATTTCAACGGCCGCTATCTGGAACAGCGCAAGGCCGATGGGCTGGCGGTGATCGGCACGACCGAGAATTACTCGGCCTGGGACTATTTCCGCCAGCTTGGCCAGGGCGGGATGGACTGGGTCTGCTGGGGCGCGCCGTTCGATGATGTCGAGTGGATCCGCTCGGACAATCACCAGGGCGCCCGCCTCGCCACCGCGCATCTGCTCGCGGGCGGCTATCAGCGGATCGTCTGCATCGGC
>JANNYT010000018.1:0-5143 GCA_031410255.1 Novosphingobium sp.
CCTTCGGCGAGGAACTTGGCCTGCCCGCGCCCGCCGCGATAATCGATCAGTCCGCGCGCGACCGCCAGGTTCAGCCCGCGCATCCGGGTCTGTGCCAGTTGCACGTCCGCCACCACATACGGGGTGTCATAGAGCACCACCTTGGCGTCGACGATCGCGCTGCCGATCGACAATTGCGCCGGACCCGGCAGCACGGTGTTGTTGGCGCGGAAGTTGATCAGGGCCTGCTGATACCGGCCCACTGCGGCCAGCCGCACCACGCCGACCAAGCCCCGGCCACTGGCATCGAGCTGGCCGACATAGGGCCCGGCGGTGCTGCGCTGCAGCCGTCCCGAAAAGCCGATCCCGGCCAGATCGCCGCGGTCGATCTGCAGGGTCAGCGGCCCCTTGCCTTGCAGCAGGGTGACCTCGGCGGTCAGCGGGCCGTAATCGGTGGTGCCGGTGGCGGCGAAGCGGTAGTTGCCGCCCGTCCCGAAAATCTGCGCACGCACGTTCGTCAGCCCGATTCCGAACCCGGGATTGCGCGCGAGCACGACTGCCTTGGGGTTGGCCAGGGTTCCGCTCAGCTCAACTGCCAACGGGCCATACTTGGCCGATTGCCCGGTCAGGGTGATCGCCAGCTGGCCGCCCGGCGCATAAGTGCCGCGCCCATCGGTGATCCGCAGCAGCGGCGCCACCACGCGTAGCGCTGAGAACCGGATGATCCCGTCAGAGCCATAGGCGATGTTGCTGGACCCGGTGGCATTACCCCCCAGAAAATCGCGCACGCTGGCATTGTCGAGTTTCTGCGAGCGGGCCCGGACCGACCCGGTCAGGCCATAGCCCGACCCGACCTGCTTGAGATCCATCCGGGTATCTACGGCGAAGGTGCCGACACTTTCAATCCGGTAATTGGCGATCCGGCCGTTGAACGCACCGGCATAAAACCCGCGAGAGAAGTCGGCGATCAAGACGGCCTTGGCGTCGATCCGGTCCGAGCGGATCCGCATGTTGTCCGACAAGATCCGCGTGCCCGACACTGCCAGATCACCGTCGAGCCGGACATTGGCCAGCGTGCCGCCCGCGGCTTGATCGAGGCCATTGATCCGCCGGGCCACGGCCTTGACCGGGATCAGCAAGTGATCCGGATTAACCCGCGCGGCGCCACTGGCTTGCAGCCCTTCGATCACCACCGAATTGAACGCCAGCGCAGCGGCCGACAGCTCATACTTCGCATCGGGCGTTCCAAACGCGCCGTCGAGCGTCAACCGCCCGTGCAGCGCGCGCGCCGCCAGATTGGGAGCGAGCGCGCCGGGGCGCAGCAGGGCCCAATCGAGCACCAGATTGCCGAACCGGTTGGTGGCGAAATCGACATTGCCGGCATAGCCAACGCGCAAGGCATCGCTCGCCATTGTGCCAGTCACGACGGCACTGCGGCCCGCCAGCTTGGCGGTCAGATCGATCTGCGTGACCGGCCCGGCGAGCTCAGCCGGAAGGCCCGACAGCACCTTCCCCAGCGCGGCAGTACCCTTGACCGACACGGTGCCGCTGCGCGTATCGACCAGCAGCTGTGTCAGCGGAGCGCCGCCGAGGTCAGCGTTGAACCTCCCAGCCCAGTGCTGCCAGTCGCCGGTGCCGTCGATTCGCGCCGAGAGCCCCTCTTTCCAGCCGCCCAGTGCGGCGAGCACGCCGCCAGCGGGAGCATCGAGCTGCAAGTTAAGCACCAGCTTGCCCACCGCAGGCACCGCATCAAGTTTGAGTCCGATGCGGTCTCCGCCGAGGCGATCCGCGCCCGCCAGAGTCCCGCCTGTCAGCGTAACCTGCGCGCGTCCGCTGGCGATGTGGCCTGAGCCATCGAGCTGCAACAACCGGCGTTCACCGGATACCGCTGGCTCGGTTACCAGCCGGTCGATCTGCAGCCGGGCGATGTCGATATCGAGATCGGGCAACAAGGGCCCATTGGTGGTGCTGACCTTGAATTGCGGAACCCGTTCCAGCAGCAAGTCGGGCGCATGCGCCAACCGCACATCGACATGATTGCGCAGGTAAGCGAGCGGCCGCCAGTCCAGCTCGAGCAGCGGGACGCGCAGGAATTCGCCTTTGGTGTCGTAGGCCCGGACATCGAGGAGTTTTGCTGCGCCGAACAGTGACCCGTCGATCCGCCCGACGCTGACCCGCAGCCCGTTGGCGAAGGTCGTCTGTGAGATCTGCCGGATAATCAGATTGCGGCCCCACTGGCTGTTCAAGCCCATTGTGACCGCGCCCAGCACTACGACCAGCAGCAGCGTTAGCGCGCCCAGCCAGCGCAGATAGCGGCGCCGCGCCGGGCGGATTTCTGCGCTCGCCGCGGCTGGGCCAGCCTGTTCAGGATCGTCCGGCAGCATCAGAAAGCCTGGCCGATCGAAACGTAGACATTGATCCGGCTTTCGCCCGGCAAGCGGCCCAGCGGCGTAGCCAGATCGATCCGCATCGGTCCGAAATTGGTATAGACCCGCAGCCCCAGTCCGACGCCAACGCGCAGATCATTGAACTTGGGGGTCGAAGACGCGTAGGACTGCCCAACGTCGACAAACGCCGCCACGCCGTAATCGCCAAATCGGTAACGCGCTTCAAAGGCAGCTTCATTCAGGCTGCGACCGCCGATGGGATCGCCATTCAAATCGCGCGGCCCAAGATCCTGATAACCGAACCCGCGCACCGATCCACCGCCGCCGGCGTAAAGCCGGCGCGAAGGTGCCAGCCGATCAAGCTCGACCCCCTGAATGCTGGCAACGCGCACCCGCCCGGCCAGGATCAGCTTCTTGCCAACCGACCGATAGATCGAACCATCAACCCGCAGCCGGGCGTAAGGGGACACAGCGCCTTGCAGCGACACTTCTGGTTCTGCAAACAGCCCCAGCCGAAAGCCTTTGGTCGGGTCAAGCAAGCTGTCGGTGGTGTCGAGCCCAAGCTGCCCGGTCAGCCCCGCAATCGCATAGGTCTTGCGCACGCGGGTCCCCAGCAACGGGTCGAACACGCTTTCATTGGTGCCGATGATCTGCCCGCCATAGGCGTAAGTCAGCCGTTTTTGCCACAAAGGCGTTGAATCGTAGCTGATCCGCCCGGCCAGTCGCCCGGTATAGGCTGTGAAGGCATCGTACTGGCTGTGATTGAGCTCGGCCACCAGTTCGACCGAGCGATCTCGGCGGCCGGCGTTGGAGCGGCGAAACAGCACGCTGGCGCCTTGCTCCTGCGTCCCGAGGACGGCGCTGGCGATTACGGCGCCTTCGGGTGGGAACAGATTGCGGTGTGTCCAACTCGCCTCGGCGCGAAAGCCTTGGCCGGTGTTGTAACCAGCGCTCGCTGCGAGCACGCGCGGCGGCCCGGCCTGCTGGGTTACCAGCAATGTCACATCCTCGGTGCCGTCGGCGCCCGGTGCTCCGCCGCTGCGGCGCGGTTCGACCGAGACCGCGCTGAACAGCCCTGTTGCAATCAGCGCCTGCCGCAGATCGTCAACCTTGCGGCTGTCATACAGCTCGCCCGGCTTGAACCGCGCCAGCACCAAAATGTGATCGGTCCCGAAGGCTGGCTTGCCTTCGGTGACAATGTTACCAAAGTGGCCGCGCGGCCCCACGGTGACCGGCAGGGTGTAGGCAGCCGCGCCGGTATCGGGATCGAGCACCACATCGCGCTGTCCGACTTCAGCGAAAGCATAGCCGTTCTGCGGAAGCGCCAGTGCGACGTTGGCCTCAGCCCCGATCACGCGTTCGGCAATCACCGGCTCACCGAAGTTGAGGGCAAGGTTGCTGCGGATAAGGTCGGGCGGAACCGTTGGTTCAGCGGTGATATTGATCTCTGAAAAAGTGAACTGCTTGCCGGGTACCACTTCGAACACCACGGCCAACGGTTGACCGTTGGTAGCAGTGGAACGGTCAATCCGGCCGCGCACTTGCGGATCGAACCAGCCCTGCGAGGCCAGGAGCTTTTTGAGCAGCAGCGTGTCTTCGCTGACCCGCCCGTTCAATTGCGCCAGATTGGCGGCATGGCCGCCGCCTTGGTTCAGCGCGGATAGACCGCGGAAAGACGCATCGAGATTGATCTGGCTTAACCCGGCGGTTGCGCCGAGGCCATCGACCCGAACCTGGTAGCCCACTTCAACAACTTCCGCGTCCTCGCTGCCTTGCGCGAACTCAACCGGTGCGATCTTGAAGTCGGATAGCGGTGGCAGGGGCTTCAACAGTTCTGGATCGCCAGTCGCAACAGCCGGTGCGGCGGAGGCTGGTTGGGCACTGGTGGCCACTGCGCTAGGCACTGGTTTTAGACTGCGCTCGAACGCGTCGATCGATTCCAGCGGCTTGCTCAGTTCGGGATCATCGTCGGGGCTGAGCGCCGGGATTGCGGCGTTGAATTCCTGATCAGTGATAATCGGCTCGACCGGCGGAAGCGAGCCGGGGGGCGTTGGCGGTACCGGTACGCTGCCCGCCTTGAGCGGATCGGAAATAGGCCCCGCGGGCGGTGCTGGCATGGGTGCCTGGGCGAGCGCCGGCAGCGCACAACAGACAGCGGCAATCACCGCGGCGGCGCTTACCAACGATCGTTTATTGCACAGTGCTGGCATGAATTGGAGCGAAGGGGTCAAGCTGGCTTTCCGAATTGCGCCAAAGATTCGATTTCAAAACTTCAGCGGCCCCCCGCCCGTGCCATCGAGAACACGCGTAAAACGGCGCGCCAACAACTGCATGACGGATCAGATAGCGTGTTCCCCGATTGGGGGCAAGGATCGCCGCCGATCTGCTGCCGCCAGCAAAAGCCAACGCCAAAACGCCCCACTGGCGACAGTGAGGCTGGTTCGAAGTTGTGTTTGAATGGGTTCTGGTGGTTGCGGGGGTAGGATTTGAACCTACGACCTTCAGGTTATGAGCCTGACGAGCTACCGGGCTGCTCCACCCCGCGTCACCGTAGCGCCAAATAAGGCGCGTTTCACAGGACACAAGCCCTAGAGACACAAAAAGGGCCGCAGGCGGCCCTCTAGGTGCGGGCAGATGCCCTGACATGTGAATGGGTTTTTCCGTATTCCGCCTGCTACAATGCCTGGCGACGTCCTACTCTTCCAACGCTTGAGCGGTAGTACCATCGGCGCTGTCAGGTTTCACGGCCGAGTTCGAGATGGGATCGGGTGGGGCAC
>JANNYT010000019.1:0-4001 GCA_031410255.1 Novosphingobium sp.
CGCGGCTGTTCGGGGCGGCCGGGCGTTCAGTCCTCGCTCACCTGATCGACCTTAGAAATCAGGACCGTGTCCAGTCCGAAAGTGACCAATGGAACCTGACCCCGCCCAGCTGAAGCGCGCCCGCCCGCTGATTACCTTGCCCGCGATTGCCGGGATCGGGCTGCTCGGGCTGGGCGGCTGGTATGCGCTTGAGACACTATCGCCCGATCACGGCGATCCGGTCGCGGCCAGCTTGCTGGCGTTTGAGAAGCAGGACCGGCTGACGGTCTTTTCGGCGCAACTGGCCCCAGTGGTCAGCGCCGATGATGTCCGCGCTTTTGGCATCCTGACCAGCCGGCAAGTCGCGGTGATCCCGGCGCGGATCGACTACACGCTCGACTTGTCGCAGATGAATGCGGCGCGGATGAAGTGGGATGCAGCCACCGGACGCCTCGACGTGACTCTGCCCCCGCTGCAATTGTCCAAGCCCAACCTTGACGAAGGCCGCGCCCAATATCTGCGCGAAGGGGTGTTCATCACCGGGGCAGCGCAGGCCAAACTGACCCGCGACAACACGCTAACCGCCGAACGCCTCGCCGCCGATCAAGCCCGCAATCCGGTGCTGCTGAATCTCGCCAAGGACGCCGCGCGCACCGTGATGCAGCAAAATCTGGCGATTCCGCTGCAGGTGGCTGGGTATGATACGGTGACGGTAACGGTCCGGTTCGACGGGGAACCACACTGATCGCAGGGCCTTGATGTGCGCCAGCTATGGGCGTAGCTTCGGGCAATAACGAAAGGGGTCGCACCTGAAACTGGAGGGGTTTTCATGGCGACATTGGCACCAGAGTTTTCTCCCGATCCGACCGCAGACCGCCCGCCGGTCGGCATGGCCATCGCGATGGCGCTAGTCATCGTTGCAGCCTTTTCCCTGCAGTTCGCAATGGGCCGCTCGACCATTTACTCGCCACTGCTGACCCATGCCCATGCCGTGACCTTCATGGGCTGGGTCGCGATCTTTGTGACGCAGGCGACGTTGGGCGCTCGCGGCAGGATCGAACAGCACCGCAAACTGGGCCGCATCGCGATCGGCTGGTTGGCGCTGATGATCGTGATGGGCTTTGCCGTCACCCTGCGGATGGTGAGCAATGGCACTGTGCCGTTCTTTTTCCGGCCCCAGCACTTTCTGATCTTCGACCCGCTCAACGTGCTGGTCGTCGCCGCAATGGTGCTATTCGCGGTATCGATGCGCAAACGCACCGATTGGCATGCGCGGCTGCAACTGGGCGCGATGGCGCTGTTGATGGGCCCAGCCTTTGGGCGATTGCTGCCGATGCCGCTGCTCGCGCCTTACGCCTATGAAAGCGCCGGAGCGGCCTGCGCGCTGTTCCCGCTGATCGGGATGGGGATCGATTGGAAGCGCAGCGGTCGGGTTCATCCGGCCTGGCTGGTCACGCTGGGGGTGCTCGCCGCGATGATCCTGCTGGGTGATGCAATCACCTATTCGCCGCTCGGCGACAGTCTTTATCGCACGGCGACGGCAGGATCGCCCGGGGCGGCCGTACCGGGGCTCGAATTCGGCCAGCCGCCTAGCTCAGGCTTGATCACCGGGCGGTGAGGGGCCATTGAAGGGGCTATGACTGACCAGCCCCTGAGCCTATCCGGCCTCGACCTGCGTGCCGAAATCGATCGCCTGCGCAAGGACCGCAACGCGATCATCCTGGCGCATTATTACCAGCGGCCCGAGATTCAGGATTTGGCCGATTATATCGGTGACAGTCTGGAATTGTCCAAGAAGGCCGCCGCCACCGAGGCCGAAGTGATCGCCTTTTGCGGGGTCAAATTCATGGCCGAGACCGCCAAGATCCTCGCGCCGGAAAAGATCGTGGTGCTGCCCGATCTCAACGCCGGGTGCAGCCTTGAGGATTCGTGCCCGCCTGAAAAGTTCGCGCAGTTCCGCGCCGCGCACCCCGATCACATCGCGCTGACTTACATCAACTGCTCGACCGAGGTGAAGGCGCTCAGCGACATCATCGTCACCTCATCCAGCGCCGAGACGATCCTGGCGCAGATCCCCAAGGACCAAAAGATCATCTTTGGCCCCGACCGGCATCTGGGCGGCTACCTCGCCCGCAAGTTTGACCGTGAGATGCTGCTGTGGCCGGGCGTGTGCATCGTCCATGAGGCGTTCAGCGAGACCGAACTGATCAAGCTCAAGGCCCAGCACCCCGGCGTGCCGGTTGCCGCGCACCCCGAATGCCCGCCGCACATCATCGACCACGCCGACTATGTCGGCAGCACCAGCGGGATCCTGCAATTCGCCAAGACCTTCATCGGCGACACGCTAATCGTAGCGACCGAACCGCACATCATCCACCAGATGGAACTGGCGATCCCCGGCAAAACCTTCATCGGCGCGCCCGGCGCCGACGGCCAGTGCAGCTGCAACATCTGCCCCTACATGGCGCTCAACACGCTCGAGAAACTGTACCTGGCCCTGCGCGATCTGACGCCGCGGATCGAGATCGAGGAAGGGCTGCGGTTGCAGGCGAAGAAGAGCCTAGACCGGATGATGGAGATGGCTGGCGGGACGGTTGGGAAGGGTGATCTGGGGACGCGGTGATGATTGCGGGCAAATTGCTGATGACTGTTGCAATCGTGCAGTTCACGCTGCCGCCGTTGTTCGCTGACTTCAATCGCAGCCATGCCGCCAATCCCGACTGGCCCGGGCATGCCCGCTTCCATGTGGTGACCCAAGTGCTGACAACCTCGGCGATGGGACTGGCGGCGCTGTGGTTTCTTTGGTCGGGGCGGGTAACGCCAGCATTGGGAGTCTGCATCGCCACGGTTTTGGGCACCATCGCCTTGGGCGGGTTCTTTGCCAGCGCGCTTACCGCGCGCAGCTATGGCGGGGTGGTCAATCCAGGGATCGGAAGGGCCGGGGCGCGACTTTCCGGGATCGACGGCAACGTCGCCAACTTCGCATTGGCTGCTATAATCTTGCTGGTCGGCCGCTTGCTCGTCGCCGCCTGACTTACCGCACCGGCAGCCCGAACATCAGCGCACGCACATATTTCACCGGCGGCGAGCCGTAGCTGAGCACTTGATCGTTGTACCGCCGCAGCGAGTAGCTCTTGCCCCAGCGCTGCTTGGCCTCTTCGCGCAGCGCCATGTGTTCGGCGTAGCCGGTGAAGTAACTCAGCAGCTGGACTGACGAGAGGCTCGCGCGGGTCCATTTGCCGGCCGCTTCACGCTCGGCCTGGAAGGTGCCGTTCTGCATCAGGTCCATCGCCTGGTCGCGGGTCATGCCCTCGGTCTGGATGCCGATATCGAGCAGCGTGTTGGTAACCGAGCGCAGCCGCATCTTGAGCACGGTCAGCTGGAACAGCTTCTGCTCGTGCGGATCGGCGGCGAGGTAGCCCTCGTCCTTCATCATCCCTTCGGCATAGACCGCCCAGCCTTCTACAAATGGGCCCGAGCCGAGATAGGCGCGCAGCACATCGGGCGAGCGGTTGGCGTGATCGAGCTGGAGGTAATGCCCCGGCATCGCCTCGTGGATCGACAAGTCATGGATCATGTAATCGTTGTATTCGGACAGGAAGCTGGCGGCCTGCACGTCGGTCCAGTCATCTGGGATCGGGCTGACCGCGTAGAAGTTCTGCTGGCCCTTCTCGAACACCCCCGGCGGATCGTTGTAGGCGACCGCGTTGCCTTGCTGGAATTTGGGCATGGTGATCACCTTGACCGGGCCATCGGGCATCCGCACGAACCCGGCCTTGGCCACGAAAGCAGTCGCCTCGGCCAGGGTTTCGCGGGCGCGCTGCTCCAGCTGCGCGCGCGGTGGGTGCTTGGCATAGGACAGTTTGAGTCCAGCCTCGATCACCGCCTGCTGCTGCGCGAAACTAGGCTTGTCCGGCATCGGCGGCGCGCCCGGCTGCCCGGTCAGCAGCTGGCGCGACAGGCCGTACATTTCGGCGCGGATGTCAGCCTTGGCGGCCAACGCGCGGGCCTTCAGCTCGGGC
>JANNYT010000020.1:0-6167 GCA_031410255.1 Novosphingobium sp.
GCCTGGACCAGCAGCTTTCCGCGCTACCGGGTTGGGCTAGGCGCGGCGCTGTTCGTGGCCTCGGACCTGTTGATCTTTGCGCGGCTGGGACCATTGTCCGCCAGTGCCTTGCCCCGATTGCTGATCTGGCCGCTCTATTACTTCGGCCAGTTCCTGATCTGCGTTGGTGTCGTAGGATCGGCAACCGGAGTGCCTGCAACCAACAGCCAGAACAAACGTTGAGCCCAGGGCACTGACCAGGAAGGCACGATCTTGCAAATCCAGCTGTATGACGCATCGGGTCAGGATCGCACGCTGACGGCCAAGCAGCTGGCCAGCGTCAAGATCACCCACGACCACCTGTTGTGGGTCAACGCGACGCCCGAGCAAGTTCGCAAGGCCAAGTTTCCAGGTTTTATTGCCGCAGCGCTGGCGCTGGCTGAGCGCGATCTCTCGGCAGTGCGTATCCATGACGACTTCTATTGCTTTTCGGTTCCGGTTGCTGGGGTTAAGGTCGGTGCGGCCAATGGCATTCTCAACATGATTGTCGGCGAGGATTGGCTGGTTACCGAGGGTGAGGGCGAAGCGATCGATTTCACCGAATTCCTTGGCCACGATGTCGGTGAAACCATGAAAGGCAAGCTGTCAGGCTCAACCCTGGCGGCCGCCTTGCTGACCGAGCACTTCAACCGCCTGCATCACAACGTTGAACTGATCGACCGCGAGGTTGACCGGGTAGAGGAACGCGTATTGGTAACGCAGGAAGGTGGGAACACCTTGCAGATCATGGCTGTCCTGCGCCGCCAGGTATCGCGGTTGCGTGAATTGCTGGCTGGCTATCGCCCGGTGATCCACGCGCTGACCCGGCCCGACTTTCTCCCCGAAATGACCAACGATGATCGGCGGCACTTCCTGCACCTGCAATCGGGCTTCGAACGGCTTGAAGACGAAGTGGTGCGCGTGCGGGAAACCGTGGTGAACAGCTTCGATCTCTATTCCACCCGTGTTGGGCAGGACACCAACCGGCTGCTGCGCACGTTGACCTTCGTGACCATCGGCACCGGCATGATCGGCGCGCTGGCTGGCATATTCGGGATGAATTTCAAAGCGACGGTCTTCGAAAGCGGACAGCGCGGGTTTGAAGTTGTCAGCGTGATCATGGCGGTGATCATGGTGGTGACTACCGCTGCGGCGCTTTACAGCAGGCGCCGCCCGTAACTGCGGTTCAGCCCGCCCAAGTTGCAATCGTGGTGCGGTGCAGTTCGCGGCGAAAGCCTTCATAACCGCCAGTGGCTTTGTGCAGTACCGAGCGGTTGTCCCACATAATCAGCATGCCCGGCTCCCACTTGTGGGTGTAGACGAAGCGGGCGTCGCCTTGCCATTGCTGCAATTCCAGCAGCAGGGCGACGGCCTGATCCTGCGGCATGCCTTCGATCCCGATGATGTAGCCCAGCGTCGAATAGAACCCGCGCCGCCCGGTTTCGGGATGCGCCGGGATCAGAGGATGGGTGTGGCTGGCGAAGGCCGCTTCGCTTGGGCGGATATCCATGCTGCGCCCCTTGTCTTTGGTGCCGTAGGAGCCGTCGGGGGCATAGGCGAGCCGCGCTGAATGCACCGCGATCAAGTCAGCAAGTTCTGCCTTGCGGTCGTCCGGCAAGGCCTCCCACGCCAGATGCTGATTGGCGAACAGCGTATCGCCGCCATGGGGCGGAATCTCGACCGCGTTGAGGCACGTACCCGACGGCGGCGAGGCCTGAAAGCTCCAGTCAGCATGCCAGTTTTCGGCAAACAGCGGGCTCTGTTCATCGGCCTCGCGCCTAACTGCGGCAATGTACTGGCGGCCGGGGATCGGGGCAAAGAACGGGTCCTCGCCAAACGCGCCGAAGCCCAGCGTGAAGCGCTCGAGCGCGTCATCGTCCAGGTACTGATCTGGAAACGCCAGCACGTGGTGGTCGAGCCAGGCCGCGCGGATTTCCGCAATAGCCGCGCCGTCCAGCGGCTGCGAGAGGTCGATCCCGGTTACACGCGCACCGCACGCTTGCCCCGATGGATCGACCCGCAGCATTATTCGTCCGTAGCTTCTGGCGGTGCGGCATCCGGGGCAGCAGTGTCATCTGCAATATCAGCCTCGGCCTCTTGGTCATCGCTTTCGGTTTCAGCCAAATGCACCGCGCTCACCACATGCTCATCGTCGGCGACGTTGAACAGCCGCACCCCTGAGCTGTTGCGGCCGATTACCCGCAGGCTTTCCAGCGGCAAGCGGATCAACTTGGCCTGGTCGGTCACCAGCACCAACTGGTCAGCTTTGGTCGCGGCAAAGCTCGCCACCACTGGACCATTGCGGCCGATATTGTCGATGTTGGTGATGCCCTGGCCGCCGCGTCCGGTGCGGCGATATTCGTAAGCCGAGGACATCTTGCCGTAACCGTTGGCGCAGACCGTCAGGATGAACTGCTCAGCCTCATGCAGCTCGGCCAAGCGCTCAGGTGACATGCTGGGCTCGCCCTCACGCTCGCCCTTCCAGGGCGCAAACCGGACGTAATCCTCCCGCTCTTCAGCGGTGG
This sequence comes from Novosphingobium sp., assembly GCA_031410255.1. GTDB lineage: Bacteria > Pseudomonadota > Alphaproteobacteria > Sphingomonadales > Sphingomonadaceae > Novosphingobium. The sequence goes on from JANNYT010000020.1 coordinate 2,544, forward strand.
TGCCGACACGGTGGAGGATCGACAGCGAGATCACCTCGTCGTCACCCTTCAGCGTCATCCCGCGCACGCCCGTGGAGGTGCGGCTGGTAAATTCGCGCACTTCGTCGCCAGCAAAGCGGATCGCCTTGCCGGCGCGCGTGGCGAGCAGCACGTCATCGTCGGGTGAGAGCAAGGCGACGCCGATCAGGTGATCGTTGGAGCCTTCGTCAAACCGCATCGCAAACTTACCATTCGATGGAACGTTGGTGAACGCGTCCATTGCATTGCGGCGGACGTTGCCGCGCGCGGTGGCGAAGACCACTGACAGCGCGCCCCATTCCGCTTCATCTTCGGGCAGCGCCAACACGGTCTGGATTTTTTCGTCCTGTTCCAGCGCGGGCAGCAGGTTGACGATCGGCCGCCCGCGCGTGGCGGGACCGCCTTCGGGGAGACGCCAGACCTTGAGCCGGTAGACTTTACCTGCGGTCGAGAAGAACAGCACCGGGTTGTGCGTTGAGGTGACGAACATCGTCGTCACGGCATCCTCATCTTTGGTCGCCATGCCGGCGCGGCCTTTGCCGCCGCGGCCCTGCGCGCGGAAGATCGAGAGCGGGGTGCGCTTGATATAGCCGTCCATGGTGACGGTCACCACCATGTCGTCACGCTCGATCAAGTCTTCGTCTTCCAGTCCATCCCAGGCCGGGGCAATCTCGGACATGCGCGGCGTGGCGAAGGCGGAGCGCACTGCCGCCAGCTCGTCCTTCATCACGCCGTAGAGCTTGACCCGGTCGCCCAGGATCGAGAGGAATTCCTCGATTGCGACCGACAGCTCTTTCAGCTCGCCGCCGATTTCGTCGCGGCCCAGCGCGGTCAGCCGGTGCAGTCGCAGTTCGAGGATTGCGCGGACTTGTGCGTCGGACAAGCGGTACGTCCCGCCCGATTGTTCGGCATCAGGCTCGATCGCTTCGACCAGCCGGATATATTGCGCGATTTCGCCGATCGGCCATTCGCGGCGCGACAAGGCTTCGCGCGCGGCGAGCGGATTGGGCGCGGCGCGGATGATCTTGACCACCTCGTCCAGATTGGTGACCGCGATCACCAACCCGAGCAAGATATGCGCCCGGTCGCGCGCCTTGTTCAGTTCGAACTTGGTGCGCCGGGTGATCACTTCCTCACGGAAGGTGATGAAGGCGCTGATGAAATCACGCAGCGCCAGCACTTCGGGGCGGCCGCCGCGGATCGCCAGCATGTTGGCGGGGAAGCTCGACTGCGCCGGGGTGTGGCGCCACAACTGGTTGAGCACGACTTCGGGGGTCGCGTCGCGCTTTAGGTCGATCACCACGCGCATGCCCAGCCGGCTCGATTCGTCACGAATGTCGGAGACGCCCTCGATCCGCTTGTCCTTGGCGGCCTCGGCAATCTTCTCGACCAGGCCGGATTTGCCGACCTGATAAGGGATCGAGGTCAGTACGATCGAGCGGCGATCGCCGCGGCCTTCCTCAACCTCGTGCCGGCAACGCTGCAGGATCGATCCGCGCCCGGTCAGGTAGGCTGAACGCGCGCCCGCTTGGCCCAGAATGATCGGCGCGGTCGGAAAGTCCGGCCCGGGGATAATCTCGATCAGCTCTTCCGAAGTGATCTCCGGGTTTTCGATGTAGGCAAAGCAGGCATCAATCACTTCGCCCAGATTGTGCGGCGGAATGTTAGTGGCCATGCCCACCGCGATCCCGCCCGCGCCGTTGACCAGCAGGTTGGGATAGCGCGCGGGGAGGACTTGCGGTTCGCGCCGCGAGCCGTCATAATTGTCCTGAAAGTCGACCGTGTCCTTGTCGAGATCATCGAGCAGGCTGTTGGCGACTTTGGCCAGCCGCGCCTCGGTATAGCGCATCGAGGCCGGATCATCGGGATCCATCGAGCCGAAGTTGCCCTGGCCATCGACCAAGGGCACCCGCATCGACCAATCCTGCGCCATGCGGACCAGCGCGAAGTAGATCGCACTGTCCCCGTGCGGGTGATAGTTGCCCATCACATCGCCGACGATCTTGGCGCATTTGCGGTACGGCTTGCCCGCGACCATGCCGCCTTCCTGCGCCGCGAACAATATCCGCCGGTGGACCGGCTTCAGCCCATCGCGCACATCGGGCAGCGCGCGGCTGACGATCACGCTCATCGCGTAATCGAGGTAACTGGTCTTCATTTCATCGACGATGTCGACGCGCGGATATTCGCCAATCGGACCGGTCGGTTCGGGCAGAGCTTCAGGAATTTCGGGGTCGTCGCTCACGCGGTCTGGTTCACTTCATCTGTGGCGGGAAATTGTGTCCTTACGCCCTAGGCCCTGCGGCCTCACAAAGCCACCAAAAGCCAGCTTGACTGGCAGTTTTTCCACATCTGGCGACACCATCCTGAATGTCGCCCCGGCGCATCATTCAATCGCAGTTCAGCCGCCCGGCCCTAGTGCGCTCACCTGTTGCCAAACCAGCGGCCTAGCGCCTATGGAACGGCATAATAAATTGTTCCGTCGGGGCGGGAAACAGCTCCCTCTGGCGGTTCGCGAAGGAGAGAATTTGATGATTCCTGCCAAGTTTTTCACCCGTACTGCGCTGGGTCTGACTCTGGCCTTGGGTCTGGCTGCGGGCGCCGCTGCGCCGGCGCTGGCCAAGGACAAGGACAAAAAGGCCGAGGTCAAGATCGCGCCATCCAAGCCGTTCATTCCGGGCTACGTCGCGGCCAAGGATGCGATCGAAAAAGCCAGCAAGCGCCCCGACGTCGTGGCTGCACGCCAGAAGGTGACCGACGCGATCACTGCAATCAACAGTGCTCAGGGCAAAAAGGCGCAAGCCGATGCCAAGACCCGTTACGACGCTGCGTCGGCCGAATTGGTAACGCTGCTCGCACCGGAACGCGCGGTTGTGGACAAGGCCAGCGCCGTCGCAATGAACATGGACGACAAGTATCTGGCTGGCCAGCTGCAGCTCAATCTGGGCAATCTGGCGATGGACAAGGCGCTCCAGCGCAGCGGGATCGAACTGCAGATTGGCAGCGGCAAGATTGCGGCCGCCGACCTGCCCAAATACTATGGCATCCTCGGCAGCTTGCAGATGGAAATGAAGGATTATGCTGCGGCGCGTGGTTCGCTCAAGACAGCGATTGATGGCGGCTACACCGAAGGCGGAATCCAGGTGAAGCTGGCCGATAGCTACATCCGTGACAATCAGCCGGCGGCGGGCCTCAAACTGCTGCAGGATGCGGTGGTAAAAGCCGGGCCATCTGCACCGGAAGATTGGATGCGTTACGGCGTTGCAACCGCTTACCGGGCGAAACTGCCGCAGGACGCGGCTACGTTTGCCAGCGAACTGGTGGCCAACTATCCGACCACTGAAAACTGGTCATTGGCGATTGCGGTGGTGCGCGATCTGTTCAAGTTCCAGGGCCAGGATCAGATTGATCTGCTGCGCCTGATGGAGCGGACCAAGAGCTTCCTGGAAGAGCGTGACTACGTCGAATACATCCAGTCCGCCGATCCCAAGCGTCTGCCGGGCGAAGCGCTGAAGATCATCAACGAAGGTCTGGCGGCGGGCAAGCTGCGCGCCAATGACGCGTTCGTGATCGACAGCAAATCGCAGGCTATGGGCCGGATCACGG
>JANNYT010000021.1:0-10895 GCA_031410255.1 Novosphingobium sp.
CCGTCAACCTGACCGCTCCCGGCAGCTTCACGATCAACAACGGCACGGTTGTGGTAGCAGCTGCCAATGCCATCGGCGCCACCACTGCGGTGACGGTCAACTCGACCTCCACCACCACCGGCGTCCTCACCGTCAATTTCAATGACACCATCGGATCGCTGGCCGGAACCGGGCCGAATGCCCAGGTCAACCTGGCAAGCGGGGTGATCCTGGATGCGGGCGGGCTCAATACCAACACCGTCTTTGCTGGCAAGATCGCTGGCGCTGGCGCCCTGGCCAAAAGCGGCACCGGGACCATGACGCTGACGGGTTCCAACACCTACAGCGGCAATACCTATGTCTTTAACGGCACGCTGATCGGCTATGCCGGCTCAACCGCCACCAATGGCTCGTTGCAGCGCGATATCTACACCACCGGGTCGGCCAGCCTGGTCTTCGATCAGTCGCTCAGCCCCAATGGCAACGGCAGTGGCACCTTCACCGGCATCATGTCCGGCGGCAGCTCTGCCACCTTCATCGGCAATGCTTCGAAGACTGCCGTGCTGACCCTGACCAACAACAATACCGGTCTGCTTGGCGTGATGAATTTCAGCACCAATTCGGTTGTTGCGATCAGCAATGCCAACAATGTCACGCTCAACACGCTCAACTTTGCGGGCGGCACGCTGGAAAACACCGCCAACATCACCTTGGCCAATTCGGTTGTGCTCAATGCCGGCGGCGGAACGTTCCAGACTGACCCCGCCACCACGCTGACGCTGACCGGCGGGGTTTCGGGGGCAGGCCAGCTGGTCAAGACCGGCACCGGCACGCTCATCCTGGGCGCTCCTTCAAGCTACACCGGCGGCACGCTGGTTTCGGCTGGTATCCTGCAGGGACGGGCAGGCTCTGCTATCCAGGGCAATATTGTCAATAACGCCACGGTCATGCTGTGGGGTAATCTGGATATCTATAACGGCAACATGTCGGGCACAGGCAACGTTGTTATCTTCAACAACGCGCCAAATCCTAATACGATCATGGGCTTCATCACCGGCACGAACACCTATTCGGGTTCAACGACCGTCAATGTCGGCGCTGAGCTCGAAGGCTTCACGGCGAATTCACTCAGCCCCAATTCAGCATTCATCGTCAACGGCATCCTGACTCAGGGGTCTTCTGTCCATACCAACACGATCGGCAGCCTTGCGGGCAGTGGCTTGGTAGTCGCCAATGGCACGCTTATCATTGGCAACGACAATACCTCGACCACGTTCTCAGGCAAATTCGGTGCGGGCGGGTTCTTCGCCGCAAACAGCGTCAATGTCACCAAGATCGGCACTGGCACACAAACGCTGACTGGCGTGGGCAGCGTCCTCACCGGCGCGCTGACGGTCAATGGTGGTACGTTGGCTCTGGGCAGCACCGGCACGTTCACCGCAGCAACCACTACGGTGAACACTGGCGCAATCCTCTCGGTTGACGGTACGCTGACCTCTCCCACGGTAACCGTCGCATCGGGCGGGCGTCTGGTCGGCGGGATCGGCACGACTTCGGGCAAAATCATCGGCGCCGTGACCAACAGCGGCACGATCGCGCCGGGGCATAGCCCGGGCATCCTCGCGATTACCGGCAGCTACGTGCAGACCGGGACCGGCACTTACGCCGCCGATGTCAACGGCAACGGCACCAGCACGGTGGTGGCGGGCGTGGACTTTGACCGGATCGCGGTTTCGGGCGCGCCGGGCACGGCCGCTTTGGCCGGAACGCTGGCGATCACGCAGAATGGCGGAGTTTATGTCACGGGCACGACCTATGACATCATCACCACTACCGGCGGGATCAGCGGGGCCTTCACCGCGGTGACCGGCACTTCGATCTCGGCCTTCCAGTCGCTCAGCAACCTCGTGGTGAACGGCGGCGGGATCCAGGGCACCAACTACCGCCTTGTGGTGGTCCGCGCGGCCTACAACACGGTGGCGCTCAATCCCAACCAGGTCGCAGTGGCCAATGGCCTGACCGGGATCATCGGCAGCGCCGGCTCAGCCGCGACGATCAACAAGATCGACGGGATGAACGCGGCGCAGGCACAGGCGCTGTTTCAGGGCCTCAATCCAGAGCCTTACGCGGCCTATGCCACCGCGCTGCAAGATCAGGGTGAGCTGTTCACCCGTCAGGTCGGGCAGCGGCTGGGTGAAACCGGCAACCCCGACAAGGCGACTGGGCTATGGATGAATGTCTACGGCCAGTGGGCCAACGGCAAGAGCTCTGACTACCGCTTCGGCAGCGATCACAAGATCACTGGCGGCGCGATCGGCCTCGACATGGGCGGCGATAATCTGCGCTTCGGCGTGGCGGGTGGCTACTCGGAAGACAAGCTGACTTACCTCGGCGGCAATTCCTCAGGCACCAGCAAGTCATGGCAAGTCGGCGGCTACATGGGCTACAACTCAGGCGCGCTGCATCTGGATGCTCAAGTCGCTTACATCAGCGGCGACATCACCGCCTCCAAGCTGGTCAATGCCGGGGCCGGAGCGACCTTGATCCAGGGCACTGCGGTGGCCAGCACCAAGGGCAACCTGATCAAGGGTGTGGCAACGCTGGGCTACAACATGGGCGGGGCTTCGGTCACCTTCATGCCGTTCATCGGGGTCGACTTCACCTCCGGCCATATCAACGGCTTCACTGAAACCGGGATGGGCACGCTTAACGCCACGGTGGCAGATATCGATGCCAAGCGCACTGACCTGACAATCGGCGCGCGCTTGGCCGCTCCGATGGGCGCGATCTCGCCTTACCTGAACGTCACCTATCGCTACAATCTGGATGATAACGCCCGCACCGCGACGGCCTATTTCAACGGCGTATCAAGCGCACCGTTCACCGTCTCGGCGATCGGTTCGGGGCGTTCAGTGGTCGATGTCGATGCCGGGATCAGCGCCAGGATCGGCACGGGCGCCAGCCTGTTCGTCGGTTACCAGGGCTCGTTCCGCAACGATCTTGACAGCCACGGGGTTAACGGCGGCCTGCGCGTTTCGTTCTAAACGAAGCGATTTCCTCAACAAACGGGGCCACAAAACCTGGGGGCGGGCAGCAATGCCCGCCCCTATTTTATGGCGCTAATGGCGTAACCGCGATCATCCTCAGATCGTTGACATTGGTCAGCGTCGGCCCGGTCTTGATCAGCCCGCCGAGCGCGGCACGCAGCGCGTAAGTGCGGTGCGCGGCCAGCGCCTTGGCCAAGGCTTCGGGCAGCGCGCGACCCGCCTCGCCATAGCCGCCGGCGTTGTCCTCGGTCCCGTCGATCCCGTCGCTGTCACCCGCCAGCACCGCCACCGGATCGCCCATGGCGAGCCCGCTCAGCACGCCCGCGACATATTCCAGATTGGGCCCGCCGCAGCCGTCCTTGCTCGCCGCGGTCACGGTCAGTTCGCCGCCCGAGATCAGCAAGTGGCGGCCGGGCTGGCCGATCAGTTCGCGGGCAATAGCAGCATGGTCACGCCCAATCAGGCTGGCCTCGCCGCGCAGTTCCCCGCCCAGTTCGATCACGTTCCAGCCGTCAGCCGTGGCGCGCTGGCGCAGCGCCGCCAACGCGTCGGCATTTGTCGCCAGTGTCACCACCGGGTGCGGCGCGGGCGTAGCAGGCTGGTTGCCCTGAATCGCCGCCAAGGCCGCCGCCGAGGGCTGGCAGCCGTAGCGCTCAAGCAAAGCAATCGCCCGCTCCGGCTCGAACGGCGCGGCAATACTCGGGCCTGAGGCGACCAAGGCCGGATCATTGCCGACCACGTCCGAAATCAGGTACGTGAACAGTTCTGCCCTGTGCGCGCCGGCGATCGCCGCGAGCCGCCCGCCTTTGACCCGCGAGAGGTGCCGCCGGACCAGATTGATCTGTTCAATCGGCGCGCCCGAGCGAACCAGCTGGTCGCCGATGGCCTGCTTCTCGGCAAAGTCGAGCCCCGCAGTCGGGGCGCAAAGCAAGGCCGATCCACCGCCGGAAATCAGGAAGATTACGCGGTCGTCCGGCCCGGCTTCAGCGGCCAGTCTCATGATCCGCCCGGCTGCTTCCAGCCCCGCCGCATCAGGCACTGGGTGGCCCGCTTCGATCACTTCGATCCCAGGAATCGGCGCGCTGACCCCGTGGCCATAGCGCGTCACCACGCAGCCGCTGACTTCGCCCGCGAGGTGCATGCGCGCCACCCGCGCCATCTCCGCCGCCGCCTTGCCGCAGCCCAGCACGATCGTGCGGCCGGCCGGCTGGCCCCGCGGCAAGCGCGCGGGCAGCAGCGCCGCCGCTCCGGCTGCGGCCACGCCGTGCCGGAAATAGTCGGTCAGGGTCCGCCGCAGGTCCATCGTCACAGGCGGCGCGGGGGAACTAGCCCTCGCCCAGCAGCCGCGTGGCAATCGCGCGAACTTCATCGCGCATATCCGGGCGTTCCAGTGCAATCGCCAAGGTGGCTTCGACCAGTCCGACCTTGCTGCCGCAGTCATAGCGTTTGCCCGCGAAGGTTACGGCATGGAACGGCTGCTCGCCGATCATCCGCGACATTGCATCGGTCAGCTGAATCTCGCCGCCCGCGCCTTTGCCTTGATGCTCCAGCACCCGCATCACTTCGCTTTGCAGGATATAGCGCCCCGAGATGATCAGGTTCGATGGCGCGTCCTCACGCCGCGGCTTTTCAACCAACCCCAGCACCTCGGTCAGCGCCCCGCCGGGGCCAAAGCCGCGCTTGCCGGGCTTGATCACGCCATAGCTCGACACTTCGCTTTCGGGGACTTCGAGCACCGAAATCAGGTTCCCGCCAACCTCGTTATAAGCCTCGACCATCTGCTTCATGCAGCCCGGCTGGCCGATCATCAGCTCGTCGGGCAGGAAAATCGCGAAGGGTTCATCGCCGACAATCGCCCGCGCGCACCAGATCGCATGGCCCAGCCCCAGCGGTACCTGCTGGCGCACCGTCACCAGATTGCCCGGCTGGATCCGGGTCGGCTCCAGCACGTCGAGCGTCTTGGCCCGGTCCTTCATCGTGGCTTCCAACTCGTAAGCCACGTCGAAATGCTCGACAATCGCGGTCTTGCCGCGTCCGGTAACGAAGATCAGCTGCTCGATTCCGGCCTCGCGCGCCTCATCCACCGCGTACTGGATCAGCGGCCGGTCGATGATCGGCAGCATTTCCTTGGGGATCGCCTTGGTCGCGGGCAGGAACCGCGTGCCCAGGCCAGCAACCGGAAACACGGCTTTGCGGATCGGTTTGAAGCTGCTCATGGCGCAGGAGATTGCAGGCCGGTGGGCGCAGGTCAACCATCCCCTTGCCGCCTTAAAGTTTCCCGCTAAACGAGGTCACTATGGACAAGATCATCATTCAGGGCGGCCAGCGCCTTTCGGGCACTATTCCAATCTCTGGCGCGAAGAATGCCGCGTTGACTTTGCTGCCGTGCGCGCTGCTGACCGATGAACCGCTGACCTTGCGCAATCTGCCGCGGCTGGCCGATATTGACGGGTTCCAGCACCTGCTCAATCAGTTCGGCATTTCGACCACGATCGCCGGCAGCCGCCCATCCGACTTTGGCCGGGTGATGACGCTGGAAGCGGCGCGGATTACCTCGTCGGTCGCGCCCTATGAGCTGGTCCGCAAGATGCGCGCCTCAATCCTGGTGCTCGGACCGATGTTGGCGCGGATGGGTGAGGCGACCGTTTCGCTGCCCGGCGGCTGCGCCATCGGCAACCGCCCGATCGACCTGCATTTGAAGGTGCTGGAGGCTCTCGGCGCGACGATCGAACTGGCGGCGGGCTATGTCCGCGCGATTGCACCCGATGGCGGCCTGCCTGGCGGGCGTTACAGCTTCCCGGTGGTCTCAGTCGGCGCAACCGAAAACGCGCTGATGGCGGCAGTACTGTGCACTGGCAAATCGACGCTGCATAACGCCGCGCGCGAGCCCGAGATTGTCGATCTGTGCAACATGCTGGTCGCGATGGGCGCAGAGATCGAAGGGATCGGCAGCTCCGACATCACAATTCACGGCGTTCCGCGCCTCCACGGCGCGACGTACCGCGTGATGAGCGACCGGATCGAGGCCGGGTCATACGCCTGCGCCGCCGCGATCACCGGGGGCGAAGTGACGCTGAAGGGTGCCAAAATCGACGAGATGGGCGCGACCGTGCAGGCGCTGCGCGATGCCGGGGTGACGGTCGAGCCAGTACCGGGCGGATTGCACGTCGCGGCCAACGGCCCGCTCAAGGCGGTCAACATCTCGACCGCGCCTTACCCCGGTTTTGCCACCGATATGCAGGCGCAATTGATGGCGATGCTGTGCCTGGCGCAAGGCACCTCGGTGCTCAACGAAACGATCTTTGAGAATCGCTATATGCACGTGCCCGAACTGGGCCGGATGGGCGCGCAGATCGAAACCTCCGGCCGCACCGCAATTGTCCACGGCGTAGCCAAGCTGACCGGGGCCGAAGTGATGGCCACCGACCTGCGCGCTTCAATGAGCCTGGTGATCGCCGGGCTGGCGGCGGAAGGCGAAACCCAGGTGCACCGGCTGTACCACCTCGACCGGGGGTACGAGCGGCTGGAAGAGAAGCTGGCCTTGGTCGGCGCGCAAATCGAGCGGGTCGGCAGCGACTAGCCCACGAGGCTCACCGCTCCCCCGGATCAGCGGGCGGCGGGGGCGGGGCGTCCCATTCCTGTTCGTATTCGATCTCGGCGGCGATTGCCTGGCCTGCGGCGTTGCGCGCGGGTTTGAACTTGAACCGTTCCATGACCAGCCGGCAGGTCGTGGCATCAAGCTCGCGGTTACCGCTGCTGCGGGTGACGCGGCAGGCGGTGGGCCGGCCGCCACTGCCAATCGCGACGTCGGTCACCGTGGTGCCGCTGATGTTGGCCTCGCGCAGCGCCTTGGGATAGTCCTTGTCGCGGATCTTGCCACCGGTCCATTCGGGGTCGGAGCCGCCGCCATCGCCATCGCCGCTGCCCGCACCCGCACCATTTCCGCCAGTGCCTGAACCGGTGCCATTGCCAAGTCCGCCCGCGCCGCTCCCGGGGCCGGGCTGAACTGCTGCACCGGGCTTCAACCCCGCCGCCGCAGCGGGCAGAACCGCTGCCGGAATCGGTTTGGGCGGAACGATCACCGTCTGCGGCATGGTAACCGGCGCCGCTTCGGCCTTCAGCGAAGGCGGCGCGGCGCGGCCACTCTCGGCCGAGGTGCTGGCTTTGAGGTGCTTTTCGGGCGGGGGCGGCGGATCCAGGTTGATCGATACAAGACTGGCCGGAACCTGCGGCAATGAAGCCACGGGTCCGACCAGTCCGTAGATTAGCGCGAAGACAATCAGTCCCTCGATCGCCAAAGCTGCCGCAGCGGCCCGGCCCCGAGGTTCGCGCGCTTGGTACCGTTCCGGGAGGGGATCGGACCAGGCGCGCGCCTGCGTCACCGCATTAGCGCCGGTAAGTGTGGCAGCGCTTCTTGGCGGTGATCGTGCGATCGATCGCGCGGCCGCCCAAGGCACCGCCAACGGCGCCCGCAGCAGCGCCGACAATCCCGCCGCCCAACACCTTCGAGCCGACTACAGCGCCGGTTACGCCGCCCGCGACCAAACCGGTCGTGCCCTTGGAATGGCGGCAGCTGCGATAATAGGCGCGCGAGTGGTATTTCTTGGCATGGGCTTCAGCCTTGGCCGCGCCGATGACAGGCAGCGGGGCGGTCAACGGGATGACCATCGAAGCGGCCCCCAGAGCCATTAACAGATTGCGCATAGTAACCTCCTTGTTTGTCGGGTCATTGAAACCCTCAATGGCTAAACACTCGGCGGCCCGAAAGGTTGCACCGTCCGGCCAAGCGTTGACGGGTCCGGCGTTACGCTGGACTGAATGGAGCTGGCGGTTGGCCAGTGCTCAAACCATCCGCCGCGCGAGCCATGCGACCAGCCAGACCCGCACCGCACCCGCCAGGCCCGGCGGAGTTGGGGCCTGAATCCGCTCGGCATCGATCCGCGCGACCAACGCGTTGATCGGCAGGCCTTCCGCGCTGGCCGCTTGCTTGAGCAATTCCCAATACAGCGGCTCAAGGCTGATCGAAGTTTTGTGCCCGGCAATCTCGACCGAGCGCTTGAGCGGAGGGTGATAGGGCGTGGTCATGCCACTGTTCTAGCTCCGAACTGCGGCACAAAGGTACGATTTATTTGGGGTGGCTGGCCTGCAGACCCCGGCCTAAGCTCACCTCCATGACCGAAGGCTATCAGGCACTGACCGAGAAAGAGAAACAGACTCTGCGCCTGCTGGTCAGCGGCTATGATGCCAAGTCGATGGCCCGGCATCTTGGCCTGTCCGTCCATACAGTCAACGAACGTCTCCGCGATTCGCGGCGCAAACTGTCGGTTACCAGCAGCCGCGAGGCAGCGCGGCACTTGCGCGAAGTAGAAGGCAAGGCCCCCGAATTGCTAGGGGACAAAGCGTTGGGGGATGCGCCTCCTCACGGCGCGGCGCAAATGATCGCGCAGCCAGCCCAAGGTGACAGCATCTCGCGCCGCGCCGGCTGGATGATTGGAGGACTTGTCATGACCATCGGCCTTGCCCTGCTGGCCCTATCGGCCTTGTCTGGGGGCGCCGATGCGCCCGCCGCGGCCCCGCCAGCCACCAGTTCCGCCCAGTCCCCTGCAGCCGGTGCCGCGCTGCAGTGGCTAGCGCTGGTCGACAGCGAAAACTGGAACGGGGCGTGGGCCGAAACCGGCCAATCCTTCCGGCGAAACAACACGGTGGAAGGCTGGACCGCCGCCGCCACGGGGGTGCGCGCTAAATATGGTACGACCAGCGGGCGCAGTCTGATCAGCAGCGAATGGGTGCCGGCCCCGCCGAACGGCTACTGGATCGTCAAGTTCCGCACCATCACCAGCAAGCAGGGCGTGATCACCGAAACGCTCTCGCTGGCCGAGGAAGGCGGGACCTGGAAAGTGGTCGGGATCGTAATCGATTAAGGCCTGGGGCTGACGGCGGCGGAAGCCACGGGTAGCGTCTCTGCCCGCTCAATACATATGCTGGCCGCCGTTGATGCTCATCGTCGATCCGGTCACAAACCCGCCGTTGTCGCTGGTCAGAAAGGCCACCCCGCGCGCGATTTCTTCGGCCTGGCCGAGCCGCCCGACCGGGATTTTGGCGACGATCTTTTCCAGCACCGGCGGCGGCACGGCGGCGACCATGTCGGTATCGATATAGCCCGGGGCGATCGCGTTGACGGTGACGCCGAACTTGGCACCTTCCTGCGCCAGCGCCTTGGTAAAGCCATGGATCCCCGATTTGGCGGCAGCATAGTTGACCTGGCCATATTGCCCGGCCTGTCCGTTGATCGAACCGATGTTGACGATCCGCCCCCAACCGCGCTCACGCATTCCTGAAAAGGTCGCTTTGGCCATGTTGAAGCAGCCGCCCAGGTTGATCCGCATCACCTCGTTCCAGTCCTCGAACGTCATCTTGTGAAGCACACCGTCGCGGGTGATCCCGGCGTTGTTGATCACGATGTCGATCGGGCCATGGGTAGCCGCGATATCGTTGCAATTGTGGATGCAGGCTTCGTGATCGCCCACGTCCCAGCGGTAAGCCGGAATGCCCGAGGCGGCGGTGAAGGCCTTAGCCTTTTCCTCATTCCCGGCATAGTTGGCCACGACCAGATGGCCCTGCTTTTGCAGGCGCATACAGATCGCCTGCCCGATCCCGCGGGTGCCGCCGGTTACAATCGCAACGCGTGCCATAAGTCGCTTCTCCCAAAGCTATGCCGTTACGGCATGCTTACGCCGCCAGCGGACCAGCGCAAGGCTGCCGCATACGTAAAGCTATCGAGAAACCAGCCTGGGCTTAGAAGCGGAATTGCGTGCCGACGTAGACCGCCTGGCTATCCTGCCGGCCATCGGTCAGCGGCCGCAACCGGTCGCGGTCGGAGGTAACGCGGACCCCGGCGGTGACATTCAGGTTGCGGGTCACTCGGTAGCTGCCGCCGACATCGACCTGCTGATCGCTCTGGACAAAGGTGCGCGGGCTGGTGCCAGTCTTTTCCTGTTCATCCAGCGACAAGCGCGGCGCGAACCGCGACGGGTCTCGCGCGACGCCGGGCTTGGGCTGATAGCTGGCCAGATCGGGCATTTCGCCCTGCCGCACCGGCACAGGAACTGCAGTGTTCTGGGCAAAGCTGCGATAACCGCGCGCCGTGCCAAGGCTGTAAGCCGCCGGCGCAATTCGCAGCGTCGATCCGTTCGGCGACGATTCGGTCGGCGCCGGGCCGCGCGCTGCCAGCGCCGCCAAGGTGCCGCCGCCCAGCCGCACCGCCACGGTCACCACCGAGGCATTGTTCTGGCTGGGGGTGGCCGCCGGGGTAAACCGGAACAGCTTGCCCTTGGACAAGGCGCGCACGGTGATCGAGCGCGACAGGCGCGGATCGACTTCGGCCGGCACAAACCCGCCGTTGCTGGCCAGTTGCACTTCGTCAGGGGCTTCAATCCGGTTGGCAAAAGCCAGCACCGCGCTGGGCAGCGCCAGCATGGTGACGGCGCCGCACAGCAGGGCCGCTGCGGTGGTGCCGCTGCGCTTGCGCCGAAGGGCCGCTTGCTGGTTCATCGGGTACCAAACTCCTTGGTCCCGCCACAACTGGCCGGGACTTGCCGCGCGGACAATCGGCCACAAAGTGGAAAAATCCAAGCGGAGACTGTGCCACATGGGCTGAATTTGCGCTGAACCGCTGCGCGCCGCGCGCCATTCATGGCGGGTTCACGGCCAGACCGGCCATTAGCGCCAGATTGCGGGCTTGCCGCCGGTGCCACCTCGGTTATAGAGGCTGCGCATCTGGCACGCCTGCCGGACCAACAACGTACAGGACCTTGATAGCGCATGACTGGCAGCACCACTTCGCAGTTTAACGCCCCCCGTACGCATTGG
>JANNYT010000022.1:0-21853 GCA_031410255.1 Novosphingobium sp.
GGCGAAGGCCAGATCGCCAACATCGCGATCGCCTGTGCGCAGGACGAAGCCACGCTGGTGATCGTCGATGGCGCCCTGACCGCGATCCAGCAGCGCAATCTCGAGGAAAAGCTCAAACGCAAAGTGATCGACCGGACCGGCCTGATCCTCGAAATCTTTGGTGAGCGCGCCGTCACCGCCGAAGGGCGCTTGCAGGTCGAGCTGGCGCATCTGGATTATCAGGCGGGGCGGCTGGTGCGCAGCTGGACCCACCTTGAACGCCAGCGCGGCGGGTTCGGTTTTTTGGGCGGCCCGGGCGAAACCCAGATCGAGGCCGATCGCCGCCTGATTCGTGATCGCATGGCCAAATTGCGCCGCGAGCTCGAGTCAGTTCGCCGCACCCGCGGGCTCCACCGCAGCCGCCGCGAAAAGGCACCGTGGCCGGTGATTGCGCTGGTCGGCTATACGAATGCGGGGAAATCCACGCTGTTCAACCGGCTGACCGGGGCGGCGGTGATGGCCGAGGATCTGCTGTTCGCCACACTTGATCCAACCATGCGGCGGATCCGCTTGCCCGGCGTCGACAAGGCGATCCTCAGCGACACGGTCGGGTTCATTTCTGACCTGCCGACCCAGCTGGTCGCAGCCTTTCGCGCCACGCTTGAAGAAGTTACCGCGGCCGACGTCATCGTCCACGTGCGCGATGTGGCCAATCCGGATAGCCAGGCCCAAAAGCAGCAGGTGCTCGGCATTTTGACCGAGCTGGGTTTGATCGACGGGGAGGGGGGTGCCCCGACCGTGCCGATCGTCGAGGCCTGGAACAAGTGGGACCTGCTGGACGACACGCGGGCGCAGGAACTTGAAGCACAGCGCGCCGCGCACAGCGACGAAGTAATTGTGCCGGTTTCTGCGATCACCGGGCAGGGCACCGACGCATTGCTCGAAGCGGTCAGCCGGGTGCTGACTTTGGGCGCCAAGCTGCACAGCTTTGTGTTGCCGGTCAGCGATGGGCAGCGGCTGGCCTGGCTGCATGCGCATGGCGAAGTGGTGACTGATGATGATGCCGGCGCGGATGAGCGCGGGCCACTGCGGCGGTTTGGCGTGAGGCTCGAAGCGCGCGAACTAGGGCGCTTTGCCCAGCTCTGACGCTTTGACGTCAGTCCACAGGCTTTCCTGTTGCTCGAGCGAAAGCGCTGCAAACTGCTGGCCTCGCGCTACCGCGAGCGCCTCCATCGCCTTGAACCGGCGCTCGAATTTGGCATTGGCGCGGCGCAGTGCGTCTTCGGGTGCTATTCCATAAGCGCGGACCAGATTGACGGCGGCAAACAGTAGGTCGCCAGCTTCCTCGGCTTGGTGGTCCGGGGTTACGGCTTCGGCCAGTTCTGCCAGTTCTTCACGCACTTTGTCAGCCGGGCCACTCGGATCGGGCCAATCAAAGCCAGTGCGGGCGGCGCGTTTTTGCAGCTTTTCGGCGCGCATCAAGGCAGGCAGCGCCAGGGCAACGCCGTCCAATGCGCTGAACGCTCCTTTTGCTGCGCGTTCGTTGGCCTTGTGCGTTTCCCAGCGATCCTCACGCGATTGACCCAAATCCGCAGCGCCACCGAAGATGTGCGGATGGCGCGCTTCCATTTTGGCTGAAATGGCCGCTGCGACATCGCCGAATGCAAACAGGCCAGCTTCCTCAGCAATCCGCGCGTGGAACACCACTTGCAGCAGCAGGTCGCCGAGTTCGTCCTTGAGCGCCGCCATATCGCGGCGCTCGATCGCGTCGGCGACTTCGTAAGCTTCCTCGATGGTGTAAGGCGCGATTGTCGCAAAGTTCTGTGCGCGGTCCCATTCGCAGCCCGATTGCGGATCGCGCAAGCGGGTCATGATCGCGAGCAGGCGGTCGAGTGGGGTGCTGGCGTGTTTGGTCATATTAGATTGATAATATATATTATGTTAAATGATAAATGACGGCAAAGCACCCTCACAGGGCAAACCGGGTGAAAATGAAGGCCAAGGCGGTGATGATAACGGCCCAGATCGCGGCCATTTTCAGCATCTGCTTGCGGCCGTGACCGGCAGCAGCAGCATCGCCACGGAAGGCATAGAAGTTCAGCACAAGGCAGCCTAACGCCAGAACCGCGAACATCGGGTTGGAATATGCGATCATGCGAACACCTCCAGGCCGTCATAGCCGACTAGCACATGCGCTGGGACTTCGCTGCTCAAGGCCGCGTAATCCATGCTTTTGTCCAAATGCGTTAGCACCGCACGACCGGCGCGCGTGGCTTCGATCAGTTCAAGCGACATCGCCAGATGCGCATGCGTCGGATGCGGCTCGCGGCGCAGGCAATCGACCACCAGCAGATCCACACCACTGAACAGCTCAGTCATCTCGCGGGTAATCTCACTGAAGTCTGTCGCATAACCGACCGATTTTCCGTCACAATCAAAGCGATATGCAGTGCTTTGCGCCGGGCCATGCGGCATCTGGCAATGGCGCACACCAAACCCCACACACATCCGCATCCGATCGAGCGTGTCGAGCGCGATGATGGTTGGATAGCCATGCTGCCCAGCAAAGACATAGTCGAACCGTTGCCGCAGCCGCCGCACGGTTTCGCCTGCGGCGTAACCCGGCATCGGCCCGGCGCGGCCATAGCGCAGCGGCCGCAATTCGTCGATCCCGTGGCAATGGTCGGCGTGATCGTGAGTCCAGAACACCGCGTCGATCTGGCTGATTTCGGTGCTGAGCAGCTGCTGGCGCAAGTCCGTCGAAGTATCGACCAGTACCCGGCTGCCTGCGTCATTCTCAAGCAGGATCGAGACGCGAGTGCGGCGATTTTTGGGTTCAGCTGGATCGCACAGCCCCCAGTCGTTGCCAATCCGCGGCACCCCGGTCGAAGTACCCGATCCGAGTATCAGCAGCTTCACAGGCCGGCCCTGGTGAACAACCGGGTGAAATTGCGGGTCGTGGTCGCGGCCAGGCTTTCCGGCGAAACACCGCGCAAACCCGCTACAAACCGGGCCGTATCAGCAGTGAACGCCGGTTCGCAGACCCGGCCGCGATGCGGCACTGGGGCGAGGAACGGTGCGTCGGTTTCCACCAGAATACGGTCTTCAGGTAATTCAGCTGCAATCGCTTGCAAGTCTTTGGCATTCTTGAAAGTCACGATACCAGAGAGCGAGATTGTCAGCCCCAGATCGAGCACTTTGCGGCCGAACTCGGCCGACGCAGTGAAGCAGTGGATCAAGGCTGGAAAGGCGCCTTGCGCCAATTCTTCCTCCAGGATCGCGGCGGTGTCATCTTCCGCCTCGCGGGTGTGGATGATGATCGGCAGCCCGGTCTGGCGCGACACCGCAATGTGCCGCCGGAACAAAGCCTTCTGCGTCTCACGGTCCGAATGGTCGTAGTAATAATCAAGCCCGGTTTCGCCAATTGCGATCACCTTGGGATGCTCTGCCGCTACCAGCAATGCAGCTTCGCCCAGATCAGCGTGGCCGTCGGCTTCGTGTGGGTGGATCCCGACCGAGGCCCAGACGTCCGCCTCGCGCTCCGCCGTGCTGATCACTTGGACCCATTCGCTTTGCCGGGTCGAAATCGAGAGGAAGCCCCCCACCCCAGCGGCGCGGGCGCGCGCCAGTACACCGGGCTGATCCTCGACCAAACCTTTGTATTCCAGGTGACAATGTGAATCGATCAGCATCAGGCGGTTTCAGTTTTGGAGAGCTCGAGACGTGGGAAGGCTGGCTTTGGACTTTTTACGGCGACTAGCCTTTGATACCAGAGTGGATCTTCAAGGGCTTTGAAATCGCGTTCGTCTGGAGGAATTCCAATTTGATCAAGGATCTCATTCGCACTTGTCGGAACTACTGGACTGATTGCAATTGCCAAATCTCGAATGCAAACCACAAGGGTTGCAAGCACGGCAATCATTCGAGCTGGATCAGTTTTTCGTAAAACCCAAGGGGCCTGCGTATCGACATACTGGTTGCATGCAAACACCGCTCGAAGCCAACTTTCAATTCCCTGAGATAGGGCTAAATTATTGAAATATCTAGGTAACTCGTATCTGCAAGCCAGGGCGACTGTTGCTTGAAGCTCAGCATCGACGTCCTGCTGGTCGCCGCCCCAAGGCAAACCATCGGGCAGATTTTTTGCGATAAAACTCAAAACTCTTTGCACCAAATTGCCAAAGCTATTTGCAAGTTCTGCATTGCAGCGCGCGACGATCGCTTCTTCATTCCACGTGCCATCTTGTCCGAAGCTGACCTCGCGCAGGAAGAAATAACGCAGCGCATCGACGCCGTAGCGCTCGGCCAGTTCAATCGGATCGACTACGTTGCCAAGCGATTTGGACATCTTCTCGCCGCCGCGCGCCAGCAGGAAGCCGTGGCCGAACACTTGCTTGGGCAGCGGCAGGCCCGCGCTCAGCAGGAAAGCGGGCCAATAGACGGTGTGGAAGCGGACGATATCCTTGCCGATCAAGTGCAGGTCGGCGGGCCAATAAGTGCCCCAGTCGCCGCTCTTGTCGGGGTAGCCGAGCGCGCTCATGTAAGCGGTCAGCGCATCGACCCAGACGTACATGACGTGCTCGGGCGAGCCGGGCACCTTGACCCCCCAGTCAAAACTGGTGCGCGATACGCTGAGATCGCGCAGTCCGCCTTCAACGAATTTGAGTACTTCGTTGCGGCGGCTTTCGGGCCGGATGAAGTCCGGATTCGCGGCATAAAGGTCGAGCAACGGCTGCGCATAGTTCGACAATCTGAAGAACCAGCTTTCCTCAACCGTCCATTCGACCGGCGTGCCCTGCGGCGAAAGCTTGACGCCCCTCTCCCCTGCGGTCAGCTCTTTCTCCTCATAGAAGGCTTCATCGCGGACTGAATACCAGCCTTCGTAGCGATCGAGATAGAGGTCGCCGCGGGCCTGCATGGCTTCCCATAGCGCCATGCTGGCGGCGTGATGCGCGGGTTCGGTGGTGCGCATGAAGCGGTCAAACGAAATGTTCAGTGTGCCGCACATTTCTTTGAAATAACCGGACATTTCATCGCACAGTGCTTGCACCTCAACGCCTTGCTCGCGCGCGGTCTTGACCATTTTGAGGCCATGCTCATCGGTACCGGTAACGAACCGCACGTCGCGGCCCTGCATCCGCTGAAACCGCGCAATCGCGTCAGCGGCCACGGCTTCGTAGGCATGGCCGATATGCGGCTTACCGTTCGGGTAGGCGATTGCGGTGGTGATGTAATAGGGTTCGGCCATGGCCGGCAGTCAACTTTCTGGCTGGATCAGGCTGCTTCTCTAGGCAGTGCGAGCGAGGCCAGCAAGGCCCCGATTTCCATCGCCACCAGCGCCGGATCGAAATTGTAGGTTGGCAATTGCGCTCCGAGGCGGACCAATTCGCCATGCGCGGTGATCACCCGGGCGTCGCGGGCACGGTCACGCCCCAGCTGCGCCGCGACCAGCGCGCGGGCCAGATCGACCGTCGCCTGCTGGCGTTCACGGTCTGGTTTGCCGCCAACCTCATCGGCCAGTGCGCCGCGCAGTGCGAAGTGTTCATCGCCCTCCGCCATTAGCCGCTCCATCAGCAAGTGCAGTTTTCCAAGGTTCTGGCTGACAAAATCGAGCGCCGCGCCGGGTGAGCCATCGGCGGCGGCGATGGCGGCGGCACGCGTTGCGGCATCGGCCTGCGGCGCGGCATCACGCAGGATCGGATCGATCTGCTCGCCTGTCAGCGGCGCAAAGCGCAGCACCCGGCAGCGCGAGCGCAAAGTTGGGAGCAGCCGCCCGAGGCGGTGCGTCACCAGCAGGAAGTACGTTCCCTGCGGCGGTTCCTCGAGGCTTTTGAGCAGCGCGTTGGCGGCGTTCTTTTCCAGCTCGTCGGCGGGATCAATGATCACCACGCGGCGGCTGCCGAGCGTTGGCCGGGTGTTGAGCCGCCGCTGGACGGTGCGGATCTCGTCGACCGGGATCGAGCGCTTCCGGCGATACGGCGCGCCGTCCTCCCGCTTCTTGGCTTCTTCTTTGTTTTCAGGGGGATGCTCAGGGATCAGAATGTCAGGATGCATACCCGAAGCAGGTTGCTGCACGCCGGGTTCAGCGACCAGTTCAGCGGCGGCGGCGCGGGCAAATTGGCCCTTTCCAAGGCCTTTGAGTCCGGTCAAAATCCACGCGTGGTGCATCCGGGCTGAGCCCATCGCGGCGCGCCATTCCAGCCAAGCATCATCATGGCCAACCAGAGCGCTCAAGCGGCACCTAAGAGGGGGTTAAGCGCGCTTAGCACCGTCTGATGCACCGCAGCGCTGTCGCCATTGCCATCAATCCGGGCAAACCGGGCCGGTTCGGCCTGCGCGAGGCCTGCAAATGCCGCCGCAACCTTGGCGTGATAAGCCGCATCGCGCCCGCCGATCCGGTCCGCCGCATCGCCATCGCGGGCCAAAGCGCGGGCCGCGGCGGTTTGGGCCGAGACCTCGATCAGCAGGGTCAGGTCAGGCAACAAGCCCTGGCTGCCGATCCGGTGCAAGGCCAGCACGTCCGCGTCCGATAGACCGCCGCCCCCGCCCTGGTACGCGCGGCTAGAATCGACATAGCGGTCGCAGATTACCCAAGTGCCAGCTTCGAGTGCAGGCACGATCAACCGCTCGACATGGTCAGAGCGCGCGGCGGCAAACAGCAGCGCCTCGGCGCGCGGGTGCCAGCCGTCTCCTGCGGTGCCGAGCAGCAGCGCGCGGATTGCCTCTGCGCCGGGTGTGCCGCCGGGCTCGCGGGTCACCACGCAGGCGATCCCGCGCGCCTCCAGCGCCGCCGCGAGCAACCGCGCCTGCGTGCTTTTGCCCGCGCCCTCGCCGCCTTCCAGCGCAATGAATTTGCCGCGTGTCATGGCAGCAGCCCTAGCAGGGCATTGGCGATCCTGTCGAATGGTCCGGCCACTGCCACCGCCTCAGCCGCAACCAGCGGCAGCACGTGGCGCGGCTGACCCGGCAGTTCGATTTCAAGCCGCGCGACTTGCTGGCCTTTGGCTATCGGTGCTTGCAGCGGGCCGTCATACACAATGCGCCCGGTCGGTTGCCCAGCGGCACCGAGGGGCGCTGTAAGCGAATAGGCGTGCGGCACGGTCAACCGCACCTCGCGGCGCGCGCCGTTCTGCACCTGCGCCGCACCCAGCACGGTGCCCGGCGCAAGGAAGCCGAAGCTTTGCCATGCGCCATAGCCCCATTCGGCCATCGCCCTTGCCGCTGCGGCGCGGCCAGGTTCAGTCGGGGCCTGGCCAATCACCAGCACCAGCCGCCGGCCGGCGCGATTGACCGCGCCCAGAAAATTGAAGCCGGCTTCAAAGGAGTGGCCGGTCTTGATCCCGTCTGCGCCAGGCAGAATTCCCGCAAACGGATCATGACTGGTCAGCTCGCCGCCGCGCCAATGCATGGAGCGGTGCCCGAAATAGCGCCGGTAAAGCTCCGGGTGCTCATCGATCAGTGCGCCCGCCAACCGCACCAGATCATTCGCGGTGACGTATGTTGCGCCGTGATCGGGAAAACCGTTGGGGGTCGCAAAGTGGCTGCCGGTCATACCCAATGCTGCCGCGCGGGCGTTCATCGCAGCGGTCCAGGCCTCGATGCTGTCCAGCGCGCCTTCGGCCAGCGCTACGGCCGCGTCATTGGCGGAAACGGTGGTGGTTCCCAGCAGCAGATCGCGGACCGAGACTTGCTCGCCGCTGCGCAGATTGAGCGTGGTGCCCATCCCCGCCCAGCGCGCCGCGGTGGCGGGGCGCACGGTGAACAGCGCGTCCTCATTGAGCT
Source organism: Novosphingobium sp. (assembly GCA_031410255.1). Classification (GTDB taxonomy): domain Bacteria; phylum Pseudomonadota; class Alphaproteobacteria; order Sphingomonadales; family Sphingomonadaceae; genus Novosphingobium. Next base: position 7,762 of record JANNYT010000022.1, read on the forward strand.
TACCCGCTGCGATCAGATCGAACGCCACCAGCGCGGTCATCGCCTTGGTCATCGAGGCTGGCAGAAACCGCTGGTCGGCCTTGCGCGCGAACAGCACCTGCCCCGAACTGAGATCAGCGAGCAAGGCGATCGGGGCCTGTGTCACAGCTGGCAGTTCTGGTGTTGCCTGACTGGCGGGCGTGGCAGTACCCGGCACGGCCAGCAGTGCCGCGCCTATTCCTGCCACCAGCCATTTTGCAGGCTGCAAACCCATTGTCCCCCGCGCCAGCACCGGCCGCCGCGAAGCCTGAGCAAATACTCAGTCGGCGTGCTGGATTCGGGCGTCGCTATAGCCTGCCGACCTGGCCTTCGCCAGCGCCGCCTTGGCCTGCGCTTCGGCGGGATAGGGTCCCATCCGCACGCGCCACAATTTGCCCGCTGAGCTGACCGAACCACCGACTTTGGCGGCGGCGGCTTTGGCATTGGCCTCATTCGAGAACGCGCCGACCTGCACCACAAATTTGCCGTGCACGGCGCTGGGCGTCGTAACGGGCGCAGGAGCCGGCTTGGGCGCTGGCGCCGGTCCTGGTGCGGACTTTGGGGCCGGCACCGGCTTGGGCTTCTTGCCCTTGTCAGGTTTGGGGGCGGGAGCTGGAACTGGCGCAGGCAGCGGCGCGGGCGCCGGGCTTGGCGTGGCCACCGGAGCCGGGCGGACGATCCCTTCCTGCAGATCAAGCTTGCGTTGCAGCACGGTCAGCAGCGATTTGGGCGTATCCATCCGCGCTGGCGCGGGCTGGCCGGCGCGCAGCAAAGCGCGTTCCTGTTCGATCGGATTGACCCGGCGGACCCGGATCGGCGAATGGTACTGACCGGTGATGCCCAGTTGCGCGGCCGCGCCGGGTGACAGTTCCACCAGATCCTTGCCGCTCATCGGTCCGCGCCGTTCGACTCGGACCAGAATGGTTTTGCCGGTATCGAGCGCGGTAACTTCAACATAGCTGGGCAAGGCCAGCGTGCGGTGACCCGCAGTGATGGTCGCCCCACCTTCGCTGCCAAAACCGGCAAAGCCGACCGCATCGTAGTTCATCTTGTCTTCGGGGGTGTAAGTCACCCCGTCCACGGTGAACGGTGCGCCCAGCACCACTGGATAGTCAGCAGCGGGACCATAGCTGGTAGATGGACCTTGCGACGCTGTCCCAACCCGCGCGCCCTCACCCCCGCCGCATGCGGCCAAAAGCGTCAGCGCCGCAAGCGGCAGAACATGGTCAACGCGAAATCTCATCTGCTAGCAACCCCACGGACAGTGCGTAGTAATTCGAGCAGTTATAATGCAGGATGACCCGATAATTCCCGGTTAACAGGAATGAACCATTCGCAGCGCCATCAGGTTCGAACAGCGTTGCCATGGTCTGATCGGCGATCGGTGCGCGCGGCGTGATCCCCAGTGCTTTCCATTCACCGACTGTTTTCCAGACCGAATGGCGGGCATGCACCCGCGGGCAACTGGGCGCTTCGAGCTTTTCGCCCAGCTGGCTGCGATCAAAGCTGTCGGGCACAGATACCCGAACCCCCCACGGCTCGCCGCGCCGCCATCCGGCATCGCGGAAATAGTTGGCGATCGAGACCAGGGTATCGCTACGGTTGTTCCAGATATCGGCATCGCCATCGCCGTCACCGTCTTTGGCCAGGCGCAGGTACATCGTCGGCAGGAACTGCGGATTGCCGAACGCCCCGGCCCAACTGCCGACCATCCGGCTGCGCGGCACGCCGCGATCGGCCATCTTCATCAGCGCGATGAATTCGGGCTCAAACAGGTCACGCCGCCGTCCTTCATAGGCCAGTGAGGCGAGCGAACGGGGCAGATCGAAGTCACCTTTGACCCGGCCGTAAAAAGTCTCATGTCCCCAGATCGCCAGTAGGATCTTGGCCGGAACGCCGTATTGCGCCTCAATCCCCGGGGTGATCGCAGCGCTGCCCGCCAGCATGGTCCGCCCGCCATTGATCCGCGCGGCATCGACGTGGCTTGAATAATACGACCAGAACGCGGGCGGCGATCCGGGGGTGGATCCTGGCTGGGCCCGGTCGAGCGCAACGACCCTGGGGTTATAAGTCAGCCCGGCGGTAACCGCCGCGATGCTGGCCTCGCTCACCCCTTGGCCGCGGCCCTTGGCCCGCAGCAGTTCAAGGTATCCGGCAAACCCGGCATCAGGATCGCTTTGCACCGGCAGTGTTTGCACAACCGGCACATCCTGCGCCGTCACCGCCGCTTGCGGCGCTGAGAACAGGGCCAAGGTCAACCCCAGCGGGGCAGAGAGGCGCAAGGCATGTAAAAAGCTCATTGCGCGCGTTCTCGCACATGCAGTGCGATTCGCAAATTGCCATGGGCCAACAAACGCGCTAGCGGCGCGGGAATTGGACAGGTGGCCGAGCGGTTTAAGGCACTGGTCTTGAAAACCAGCGTGGGTGAAAGCTCACCGTGGGTTCGAATCCCACCCTGTCCGCCAAGCCTTCCGCAAAGATCAAGCCCCCGGTTTTTTGCAGACGTACAGCATCACGTCTTCGCCGACCGTGTCAGGCGTGATCGCCGCAAAATCATCGGTCCCGCGTTCGTTGCGTTGTTTGCCGTCGTCGAGCGTCAGCGTGATGGCCAGAGGACGCATCTGGCGGGTCTCGCAATTGATCTCGACATCGACCAGCGCGCTCACCCAGTGATCGGGATCGTTGATATAGTCAGAGCGCTGCTTGAACCGCACCACCGGACCGGTGCGGACCAGTGAACTGCGGTCCACAAATTCGGTGGCCCCGCCATTCGCCGTTGTCGTCACCTCGACCCAGTCACCTTCAGGCGGTGCGGCACTGGCCGGCATGGCTGCCAACAAGCCCAAAGCAGTGGTCAGGCCTGTCAGTTGAAGTTTCATCATCATGCCTCCCTTCAAGATAGCCCAATCACGCTGCAGCAGGCGCGAACTTCGCCGCCAGCCGCTTGAGCCCTTCGACCACCAGGCCAAAGAACAGTCCGCCGACCACGGTTGAAATCACCAGCTCTTGCCAATCGACATGCAGCTGCACGAGCGGTGCGGCGGCCAGGGTGACGAACAGCATGGACGAGGTGTTGACCACCAGCGGCACCGCCTTGATCACGTCGAGGTAAAGCGCGAGGACCAGCAGCAACACTGCAACAGTCAATCCGGTCGAGCCATAATTGACCCCGCCATAGACCAGCGCCCAGCCCAGCCCGATCCCGACCACAGCGCCGATCAGCGCGGCCGGCAACCGCTTGATCTCCAGCTGTTCGTTGTTGGCCCAGTACCACAGCAGCAGGAACCCGCCGACCAGCGAGGTGTCGTGAAGGTGCAGCACCGCCAGACCCACAAACAACCAGGCGACAATCAGCACCAGCACAATGGCGGTGATCGCAATGCCCGCAACCGGTCCCGGCGCGGCCGCTGCTGGCGGATTGGCGGTGTCATTCATGGTTAGTCCCCTCCCTTGCGCTGCAGTTTTACAGCTGCTTGCGGGGAATAAAGCCTATTTGCGCGCGCTAGGCCAGCCCTTAGCGCCCAACCCTTACCGGCCGAGCCCCAGGAAGCTAAGCGTATCGGCGTCAAATTTGATCTTGAGCGTGGCGAACAGCCCTTGATCGGTGCTGCGTGCGGCCGAGAAATCGGGATCGCGGTAACCGGTGACGTTGTAGCCGATAATCAGCAGCACGTCCTTGCTCGGCGACAAGCCAAGCTGCGGACCATAGGAGAAGCTGGTGGTCCGGTCATCCAGGTTGTGACGCGCAGTGCCAACCGCGCCCAGTTCGAGATGCTCGCCAAGCCCGATCCGCGCGTCGAGCCCGCCGAGCAGCGTGGTGCTGCCCAGCCCAAGCCCATCGAGCCGGTCGAAATTGTGGCGCACGGCGACGAAGAAGCCGAGGTTGTCACGTTGGACGAACTGGCCGCCGACATGGCGGCGCGGAGTCCAGTCGCCCGAAAAGCTGCCGATCACCCGGTCCGAATGGGCATCGCCCGAAACGGTGAACACGCCGCGTCCGGCTGCGCCGGCTTCGCCATCAACCGCATCAACAACGCTGTCTGAGCGGAATTCCACCTTGGTCAGGAAGGCAAAGCTTGAATTGGCCGGGCGGTGCGCAATGGCCAGCGCGCTGTCGAAGATCTCGCTCGATGCGCCGCCCGGGGCAGTGGCGCGGGTCCAAGTGAAGCCGGTGCCGACCATCGAGCCCTCGCCCAGCTGCCGGATTGCGCCAAAGGTCACGCCCTTGCGCTGTGCCAGCGAACCATCGCGCCATTCGCCGCGCAGGGTCGCGCTCCATTTGTCGTTGCGCCAGGTTCCGCCCAAAGTCACGGCAGTGAAGTCTTCGGCGATCGAACCGTTTTCGCCGATCGTCCCGCCGCTCGACGCCGGGTGATCCGGGTTGATCTGGTCGGCGGCTGAGAACCCGCTGAGAGTGCGGTTTGAATCGAGCGTCGCATCAAGCGTCAGGTGCTTGGTCACCGGGACCGACTGCGACAGGCCAAACGCGGCAAAGCTGCGCTTGCCGTATTCGCTGATCTGCTGCTGGCCCAGCGCCGTGGTGATCCGCGCGCCGTTCCAGGGGGTGAATTCCACCCCGAGACGGCCGGTGCGGGCCTCAAGATTGTCGCCGCTGGCGATCTCGTAAGTGCCGACCAGGTTGATCGCGGGGGTCACGGCATAGCGGGCCGAGAAGCGGTGCCGTTCGGGCAAGTCGGCCGAACTGTTCTGGCCGATCGCAAAGCTGGTCGCGGCGCTCAGTTCCAGCTTGTTGTCGAAGAACCGCCGCGCGACCGAAGCTTCGATCACGTTGGAGCTGCCCTTGGTGCCATCGGCAAGCCGATCGTCAAAGTGCGCAAAGCCGAGCCGCGCATCGCCCGTGGCGGTGTGCCAGGTGAGCCCGGTTTGCACCGCAATGCGGCGGGTGCCGTCAGTCAGGCTGTCATCGACCCAGCCGCTGGTGACGACTGACAAGTCAGGCGTGATCCGCAGGCGGGTATCGACGCCCAGCTTGCGGCGGCCCAGTTCCGCGCCGGTGGTCTGGCCCACGCCGAATTCCGCATCAGCCATCCGGGCATAGGCGATCACGTCGAGCTTGCCCGAATGGTGCTCAAGTTCGACCAACCAGGCGTTGGCCGTGCTGCCCTGGTTGAAGCTGCGGCCATATTCGGCGCGCAGTTCGGTGTCGCGATTGAGCCGCGCCTTCAGATCGACCGCGAGCAGATTGGTGCGGGTGCCGTTGTTGGCGCTGGTATCGGTGACCGCGCTGGCACCCACGCGGACGTTGCCGCCTGCGGTAGTCACATCGACGCGCGCCCCGGCGTTCCATTTTTCGCCGCTGGCAGTGTCATCCAATTCATAATCGATCACGATGAATTGCGGGTTGAGATTGTCGTCGCGGCTCAGCACCGGTGCCTTGAAAGTGATCGTGCCCGACAGCAGATCGACCTCGTAATCGACATAGCGCAGCAGCGTGCGACGTGAGACGATCACTTCCGAACGGAACCGGTCGCGCACTTCCAGTGTCACCACTTCGCTGCCAGCGATGATCGCACGGCTCGACAAACGGTACGGGCCAGAGATGCCGCCGCCCTGATATTGATCGCGGCGGTGCTTGGAGGCGACCTTGGCGGCAAAGCCCTGGGCGTGGATGCCACCGGTGTGGACTTCGCCCTTGAACCCGGTGGCGCTACGCTGATAGCGAGCCAGTTGAGTCTGATCAAAACCGCTCTCAAAATCGCCGTAGATCGCATAGAATGCGCCGGTTTCGACCCGCACGTACAGCTTTTCGCGGCTGGCAGCATCATGGCGGCGGTCTGAGCCGTCGGCGAACACGGTGTAGTAAGCGCGCGGATCGATCGTACCCATCAGCACCTGATCGTCACGCTGCTTGGCGCTGTCGTAGCTCGCGGTAAGCAGATATTTGCCCAGCACGCGGCCCTTCACATAGATCGCGGCGCGGGCATGATCGCCCAGATCGCTGTCGAGCCGGCCCGGGCGTTCCATGTTGTCGGCAACGGTTTGCGAACCGATCGAACCTTCGACCAGTCCGACCACGGTCCACGGCTGGTCGCCCGGGACCACCCAGGCATCAAGGTCCTGACGGCGGCGCTGCTGGCCGTCGCTGAAGTTGAATTCCATGTGCAGCTTGCCGCTGACCATGGTCGGGGCGAGTTCGACGTAAGCAACGCCGTCGTCGCCCTTGACCGTCCAGCGCGGGGCCTGACGACCTAGGCCGGACAGCTGGCGCTGCTGCATCGCGTCGATGGCTTCGGCGCTTTCGTAGGGTGAAGACAGGCTCAGTTCGCCCGAGATCCCGGCGTGGACCGGGCGGCCATTGTGATCCAGCACCCGCAGCGCCAGCACCGGACGGCTCGAACCGTCGGCGATCAGCTTGCTCTGCGCAGGCAGCAGTTCGATCCGCGCCGGGGTGGCGGCGTAGAACACGGTCCGGGTCAGGCGGCTGACTTCGTCGCCCTTGTCGTCGCGAACGATCGCGGTCAGCTTGGTTTGTTCGCCGTTCAACGGAATGCCGCGCCAGATCGAAACGGCGTAAGTTCCGCCCGGAGCCGCGCGGATCCCGTCATAGCTCAGCTTGTCGGCGGGTTTGCCGCCGACCAGCAGCTCGACCGTTTGCCCAGCGCGGTGGCGCACCACCACGCGGATCGCCGGAGCGCGCGGATTGTGATCGATCGTCGGGAACAGAAAGTCGGTCGGGCCATCGCCCTTGGTCAGCCAGTCGACATCAGCCCCCGCCGCTGCGCGCTGGGCCTGATCGCTGGCCTTGCTCTCTGGCGCCAGCACCTTGCGGTCAGTATCGGTACTTTCAAAGGCGATTTTAGTTGTTTGTTCACGGTGTGTTACAACTAAACCCTCAGGCAATGTAGCAGAAAAATCCGCGACCACCAGGCTGCCGCCCTGCCCGATTACAAACCGCGACGTGGCGCTGCCCGCGCTGCGCGTCGAACGGGTGCAGTCAGTGAAAACGCCGCCTTTTGGCAGGGTTTGCGGCTGGACCTGGACCACGTGCGTGCCCGGGGTAACCCCGTTGAAGTGGTAACGCCCGTCCAGATCGGTGACAGCAAAGCTGCCGTCTTCCATCACGACGCGAACTCCGGCGATGCCGTCATGCCGCGCATCGACTGTGCAGCCGCCGTCGGTAATTCGCCCGATAATCGTCGTACGCGAAGCCAAGTCGTTGCGTTCAATCCGCAGGGTTGCGCCAGCCGTGGTCGAAAGCCCGCGCGAATCGGTGGCAACTGCGCGGTTGACCGCTTGGCCCGCTGGCGCATCGGCCCGGACGGTCATCGCATAAGTGATTGTGCGGCTGTCCCCGGCGGCGACCGTGCCCAGTTGCAGGTTAAGGGTTCGGCCATCAGGCGAGGCTTGAACCGCGCCGGGTGCCGCAATCCCGTCAATCCGCACCGTATCGGGCCGCAGCCGCAGCAGCGGCGACGGGGTATCGACCAGCGTCACCCCGGTCTTGGCCCGCAGCGGGTCAGGATTGCGGACGGTAACGGTGTAGAACACCACATCGCCCGGCAAAGCTACCGGGCGCGAGACGGCTTTGGTCAGCGAAACCGCCAGCGGCGGGTGGTCGAGCGGAATATCGATCCGCACCGGCGCCGGGCTCGTCAGGGCAAACGATCCGCCGAATGAGGCGGGCAGGATCACCATGGGATTGCCATCGGGCCGCCGCAGCAAGGCCAACTGCGCCGGGCTGGCGGTGGACGGTCCAAAATAGGGCGCGGGCGGTTCGATCACGATCCGGTATTGGCCCAAAGCGGCCAGCGGGAAGCGGTATTCGCCCGGTGCCATGACATGAACGTTGCCGGCCCCGTCGGTGATGGACTGGCCTGAAATTACGGTTGAGGGCCACGGCGTGACCCCGTCATCGGCGAATACCCGGACTGGAGCCCCGGCCAGCGCGTCAACTATAGTCACCCGCGCGCCGTTGATCGGGGTGCCGTCTTCGCTGTCGAACACCAGGCCATAAGGATCGGCCAGTACTTCGATCTGCGCCGTTGCGATTATCGTGCCGCCGCCCGCGCGCGTGGCTTCAATGACAATGTCGTCACCGCCGCTTACGCTCAGGCGGCAATCGCCCTGAACTGGCTGCGGCGGCATGGCGCGGGTGGTGATCGCGCCGACGAACAACCCGGTATTGGCACCGGTTTCATAAACGGTCAGCGTCTCACGGTCACCCGAAGTGGGGCGCAGCGTGACGGTCAGCGTATCGGCCGCGCTGCTGCTCAGGTTGGCGGCGGGCGCGCTGATCTGGAAATAGAGGATGTCGCCCGCTCGCAGGACTGAGGCCTGATCGACCGCGGCGCTGGGCTGGGAGATGCCGATGCCGCCAGGCAGCAGCACGGTGCTGCCGCCGCAAGTCGGCGCGGTAATCGGCAGGGTCATGCTGCCGCTGCCGGGGATGAAGGTCTGGATCGAAACCGCCGGCTGCACCACGGTGAAGGTGACCGCATTCGAATTGACCGAATAGTTGTTGCCGCCCTGCGACCACTGCGCCCCGGCGACATTGGTGACGGTCTGCGCCTGCGCGCCAGACATGCCAAAAAGCAGCGCGGTCAGCGCTGCCAGTTGCATACAAATCTGTTTGAGAACGCCCATCGACCCTTGGGTGCCGGTTGAGGGCGGCTGGCTTTGCAGCTTGCCGCCCTCGCCCTTTCTCAGTTGATCGTCGCGCGGAAACGCAGCGTCTTGGTTTCGCTGGCGGCGACGCTCGAGATCGTGCCGCTGACCGTAGTTGGCGCGTAGCTTCCACCGGCAGAACCATCAGCGTTGCAAGTGCCCGAAGTCACCGTGCCGTTGAGGAAAATGCCGTAAGTGGAATCATATGTGACCGTGCTGGGCAGCGGATCGTTGATCGCCACGCTGCTGGCGGTGGCGCTGCCCGCTGCGTTCGAAACGATGATGCAGTATTCGATGGTCGCGCCGGGGATCGCCTTGGGATTGGTGGTCCCGTTCAGCGGATCCGAGATCACAGTGCTGGTCTTGGTCACGGTTAGCGCGGCTGCAAGAACGGTGTAATCGTCCTTGGCCGAGAAATCGGCATTGCGCGCCGAGTCTGTAGCTCCTGCGCCATCAGCATAGACGGTGTCCATCCCGGCGGTGTTGGCGGTGGTGGTTTCGCTCAGCGCGACGCCCTGGCTGCCGGCGGTGCCGCCTTCCTTGCCGGTGGCGGTCAACGTGACCGCGGCGACTGCGCCGGTGGTCAGGCTGAGCGGCACGTCAGCGACCACGAATACCGTCTTGGCGGTGTCGGCGGCCAGCTCGTCAAGATAGGTCACCAAGGCGTCCGTACCGGCATCATAGACGCCGTTGCCGTTACTATCGACGTAGATCTTGACGTTGGTCACATCGAACGTGTCAGTGTTCGCATGCGCGCCTGCGCTGCCCACTTGCTGCGCCGCGGTCAAAGCGAAATCGAGCGTCGCGTTGGAAGTGTTGGTGACTGTGAAGGTCGTCACTGCGGCGAGCTGCCCCGGCGAAACCTGAGTGGTGGTGGTGCCCACTTCGGCAACCGTCAGATTGACCTTGCGGTCAACTACGAAATTGTTCGAGGCGCCGGTCGCAGTCTGCGAAACGGTGCCGACCTGATAGTTGACCGTCACCGTGTTGGTGATCGTCGATCCGGCAGCAGTGCCCGAGGCGAATGCAGGGCTTGCCACAACTGCCGCCAGCGCCGCAGCACCGACTGTTCCAAGCAATTTATCGTTGATTTTCATAGTCTCGTCCTTGCTTCTTTATATTTTGGTTGCGACCCGTCAGCGAACGACGGCATTGTAGGAAAGGCTACCTTTGGCTCCGGGCGCGAGTACCGGGAGGATCCAGCGGATATGCGTGACGTCACTGGCCTGCGCCGCGCGCGGACCGGCCGCATCAGCGACCTTGAGCTGGGCCAGATTGCCCCAGGTCTTGCCGCCATCGACCGAGACCACGAACTGGTCGCCGCCGCTGCGCACGAAGGCCACCCCTGCGGGGATCGGGTTGGTGACAACGAAGTTCTTGACCTCGACTGTCCCGTTGTTCTGGAAGGCAGTTGCGAACAGCAGCTTGTCGCCTGGTACAACCACGCTCGGTTCCACTAGGACGTGCCTTTCTTTACCGTTTTCAACAACTACCTTGTCAACTTTGACATCGCCTTTAAGCTCTACCGGCTGAGCAGACTGGGCCAGTGCCGCAGGCGCGGCGGTGGTGGCGAGCAGCCCGGAAAGCGCAGCGATCATGAACTTGTTCATCACTGATCTCCTCAGTTGATCTTGACGTCGAATTTGACGACCTTGGTGGAACCACCCGCTACCGTGCCCAGGTTGACGTCGACGCCGCTGGCCGAGGCCTGTCCGGCATCGATGTCAGTGGCGTCGGTCAGTGCCGCGCTGTCGAGTGTGAGGGTGCCGACCTGATAAGTGGTTCCGGCCGGGATAATGTCGGTGATGTGCAGGCTGTCTGCCTGGCCCGAACCATTGACCGTGGCGGTCAGCGTGTAAGTTACCCGCGCGCCCGGAACCGGCTGGCTGCCGCCGAACGGATCGGCGATGACCGCGGTCTTGGTCAGTGCGATCGTGGCGAGCGCGGCGATCAGGTTGTCGTTGCCGCTGCCGCTGGCGGTGGAAGAACCAACCACTGCATCGCCGCCGCCCGCGCCCTGCCCGGTAAACACTGTGCCCGGGGTGCCGGTGCCGGTTGCCGCATTGGCGGTTAGCTGGACCTGGCTGGTCTGGCCATCGGTTGCGCTGGCTGGCAGGCTAACGATAACAAAGACCTTGAGTGCGCCATCTGCCGCGATCGACGGGGTCGGTTGACCTGCCGTGAGCACTTGATCGACGCCGGGATCGTAGACTCCATTGCCGTTGCTATCGACAACGACCGATTGCACTACAGCATCAAAGCCGTTGCCAGCGACGGCTGGATTGATCACCAGGTTGAACGCTTCCGGGCCGTTGCCAGTATTGGTTATCGAATATTCCAAAACAACGTTGCCTGCTCCGGCCGTGGCTGGCGTGCTGGTCAGCCCAGCAACCGCAACATTGAGCAGCTCGTCCACCTTGACCGTGACCGTGTTGGACTGGACTGTCCCGCCCGAAGCGCCCGACGTGTAAGTCGCCGATGCGGTGTTCTGGATGAGGGTTCCGGCGGTCACGCCAGTGGCATGGGCGACTCCCGGAGCCATGGCGGCGCCAAGGGTGACGCCAAGGGTACGGAGGGCGATGGTGCCATAAGCGGCCCGGCTGGTGAGTTGGTTCTTCATGCCAACGTAGTAACCCAAAGCGGTTAACAAACCGCAAAACCAGCTACGTAAAAACGCTTATAATCCAGTAACAAAGTCTACAGCTCTGGTTTTTGCCAATCGATTGGCGTGCCTTTCCCGGGCGGGCAGTGATTCGCAGTGGTGAGCCTGGGGAATATGCGCAGGAAAACGTGCTTCTTCGGGCGCAGTTGCAGCAATGCGATACCCATTGAACTGCCAGAGCCCGCCGTAGGCACGCCTGGCTCAGTTAACAGTTCCGCGGAATTTCAGCGCAAATCCGTTCGACGCCGTGATCGAAGTGGCCGATGCGGCGATCGTCGTTCCACTGATTGAGGCACCATAGGGATCGCTTTCATCGGTGCCAGTATTGTTGTCATCCTCGGCGGTCGTGGCGGTGGCGCAGGTCGCGCCCGAAGTCAGGGTTCCCGCAGCATAGCTGAATTTTACCGGCAGTGGATCGCTTGCGACGATGTTGCTGAGCGTCGCGGTGCCGGTGTTTGAGATCAGGATGCAATATTCCATCACCGCCCCCGGGATCGCTTTGGGATTGGTGCTGCCGTTAACCGGGTCGCTTAGGACCGAGCTGACTTTCGTCACGCTGATGCTGGCAACCGGCTTGCAGATCGTGATGTCGTGCAGTGCAATGCCCTGCTGTCCGGGATTGGCCGGGGCATAGCTGTGATCGCCGTAGGAAATCACGACCGTGTCGACCGCGCCCGAAAAGGTCACAACCACGTTGCCGTTGGCCTGCGTATCGCCCGATATGGCATCCCCATAAGCGCTGTTGCCGATCACGAAATTTGCGCTGCCGTTGGTCAAGGTCGGCGTGACGCTGACTCCGTTCAGAGTGCCGGTGACGGTCACCGTGTCAGCGAACTGGTTGGTGTTGAAATCGACGTCGAACACCGTGAATTGCAGTCCGGGGACAGCCGATCCCAAGGTGATCGTGGTGTTGACCCTTGCACTCTGGCTGGTGAGGTCGACCAGTTGCTCGAGCGAATTCTGCGCGGTACCCAGGCCACCGGTCATAGCGGTCTGTTTGGCAGGGGATTGCCCGCCATAGGTCGCGTTGTTCAGGAAAACGCCGTTGGTGTTGGTGATTGCGAATGCGACTGTGCCGGGCCCGGTCAGGCTGTAGCTGTTGCTGGTGGCGCCGGCAGTCCAGGCCTGCGCATCCCAATCGAACAGCGCAGAGCCGGCTGAGCAGGTCAGCACTGGTGCCGTCCCGGCAATCCGGCTGACCAGCACGGTGAAGCTGGTGCTGGCATAATCATCTTCGCTGATGGAGCCATTACCGGGGGTCGAATCCAGATCGGGCAAACCGCTGGCGACTACCTCTGCCGGGTTGGCTACAGTCTCGCCATCACCGGCCGAGACCATCGCGGTGATGATCAAGGTCTGGCTCTGCCCCGGGGCGAGCGTACCGACCGACCAGTCGCCCGAGCCCGAATTGTACGTTCCCGCGCCGGAATAGCTGACATATTGCACCCCGCTGGGCAGCAGATCACGCACCACCACGCCGGTCGTGGTGGAAGGCGATGCCGCGCTGTTGGTGACGGTCAGCGTATAGGTAATGTTGCTGCGGTCGTTGGGGCTGGCCGAGCTGACCGACTGGCTGAGCGAAAGGTCGGCGTAGTTCGTCGGGGCCTGGGTCAGGTACAAGTCGGCTTGGTAAAAGGTGCCGCTGTCCTGCGCAGCGGCATCGCAGATCTCCAGGGTCCAGGTGCCGGCCGCGCTCTGGCCGTTGAAGGCTGAAAGCGCCGCGCTGGGGATCAGCGTGTTGTTGTAAGGCGGGACGGCCGTAATCGTGTCATTGGCGCTGTAGGATGCAATCGCGGTGGCGGCCTGATCATCCAACAGCGCGTTGAAATTGTCCGCCCCTGCCCCGATCCGGTTAGAGACGATGACCCGGGTGTTGCTGGGTGAAACCAGCGTGATCTGCAGATCGCCGCGATATGTATGCGCCATCAGCAACCCGATGTTGGCATCGGTGACAGTGTAACTCGCGGCGACCGTGAATGTCCGCTTGAACGGATTGCTGCACGGCGTGGCAGAATCGCTGATGGCATTGGCTGCGCTTGCGGTATTATTGGTGTAGCGATTGACCGACTGCGCCTGCGCCGGGCTGGCGATCCCCGCCAGTGCCAGCAGCGCCAGCGCGGCGCGGATGAGCACCTGCCCAAGCAGCCTTGCGGCGAACCGTTTCGAGTTGATTGACGACCCCATCAGGGAACTTACTGACAGGATTGGGTAAACGCACGGTTAAGCCTAACCAGCTTGCCCGTCAGATGTGGATCGCGCGGCCATAGGCGGCGAGCACGCTCTCGTGCATCATCTCGCTCAACGTCGGGTGCGGGAACACGGTCTGCATCAGTTCGGCCTCGGTGGTCTCGAGCGTCTTGCCGACGGTGTAGCCCTGGATCAGCTCGGTCACTTCGGCGCCGATCATGAGCGCACCGAGCAGCTCGCCGGTCTTCGCGTCGAACACGGTCTTGATGAAGCCCTCAGCCTCGCCCAGCGCGATTGCCTTGCCGTTGCCGATGAACGGGAAGGTTCCGGCCTTGACCGTGTAACCGGCCTCCTTGGCCTTTGCTTCGGTCAGCCCGACGCTGGCGATCTGCGGGTGGCAATAGGTGCAGCCGGGGATGTTGTTCTTGTCCATCGCATGGGGGTGGACATCCTTGTTGCCGAGCGCTTGGGCAATCGCCTCGGCCGCGATCACGCCTTCGTGGCTGGCCTTGTGCGCGAGCCATGGGCCGGGCGCGCAATCGCCGATTGCCCAAAGGCCCGCGACATTGGTGCGGCCCATCGGATCGATCTGGATGAACC
>JANNYT010000023.1:0-18656 GCA_031410255.1 Novosphingobium sp.
ACCTGCATCGTCTCTTTCGAGCCCAGTTTCATCGCGCTGCCCTTGCCAAACGCGCGATCAATCTGGGCCAACGCTGCTTCGAGCGCCTTTTGACGGTCCATAGATTCCTTGCCTTCCTGAATCAGCTTAAGTTGTGCAGCCATGATAAGTCCCCTTGCGTAACCAGCCGACCCGGAAGGTCAACAGAGCTATTGTGTATTTGATTTGTTCTCATAGAACAAGGGGGGAACGTTATTTTTTATTCCGGTCGATTTTATTCTTGCAGATTGACCAGCCAAAACTGGGTTTCCGCCCCCTCGATCCCGTAGTCGCTGTCGTTCGAGAGTAGCAGTTGCTTGGGCCCGATCGGCACCATGCCTTCTAAATCAGGACAGATTTGGGGGTGTTCGTCGCTGGAAAACAGCAGCTGCTTTTCGAGCAGCGGAACCTCGGCGGCTTGCAATTCAGTGCGGGACTGCTGTTCTAGCGTCGGACGGGTGGCTGGGTCGGCCAGTGCGGGCGGCGCGCGCAGCGCTTCGGGCAACCCCACCCGGTAGATTTTGGTGCTTGCCGTGACCCGCTCCATCACCAGCAGGCCGCCGCTGCCATCAAGCTGCAGCTCGGCAAGCTTGATGTCATCGCGCGCTACCGGCCCCTCCGCATTATCGCGGCGAAAGCTCTCGGGCGGATCGAGCGGGTAGACATATTCACCCAGCAAGGCACCATCTGATCCCGCCAGGTGCCAGATCCGAACATGGCTGCTGGCAAGATGGGCGGCACGATCCGGATGGGCCAAGGGGCTTTGGAAGGCGGCGTAGAGATCGCGGCCATCGGCGCTGGCGGCCACGCCCTCAAACCCGCGGTTGAGCTTACGGGTGCTGGCCAACCACGGCAGCGCCTCAACTACCGGATAGAGCGCGCCGGCAAAGCATGGCTTCAGGCCGCGGGGCACCCACCGGCACAGCACTTCACCCGCGCGGCTGACGCGGAGCAGCGAGGGTCCGTATTCCTCGGCGATCCAGAAGCTGCCATCGGCCAGCGCGGCGATCCCTTCGCTGTCAGCGCCGCCTGGCGCGGGAGCCAGCGGTTGGCCCGCTAGATCGTACACCGGCTCCGCCTCGGCATGGGCGGCGCCGGGCACCGGGAGCCCGCCGATCGCAGCGCCGCTGCTGTCGGCCAGTTCGACCACTGCCTCTAGCAGCACCGCATCGCCCGCAATCCTGAACCGTGCCAGCGCCGGGCCAGTCAGCGGCAGCGGCATCACCTTGGCTCCGTCAATGCCGGACAAGCCGCGCAGCCGCTCCACCCCATAGCGTTCGGCCGCCGCCTTGGGGCCAATATTCGGACCGCGATCGCCAATCCCCCAGAACACCCCAGCCGGATCACCCGGCGTGCGGGTCAGCCCCGAAGCCAGGCTGCGGGTCAGCCGCATGGTGCCGCCCGGCAGAACAATCTCCGCCAGCACTTCATCGCTGAATTGCAGGCGGCGGACAGTGGCGCGCCGCGTCATGCGATGCTGGCCAGCACCGCCCCCACCTTGTCCGAAATCTGCTGCACCGAGAACGGCTTGGGCAGGAAGTGCACGTCGGCGATGTCGATTTGTTCGCGCAGTTGGGCTTCGGCGTAGCCGGACATGAACAGCACCGGCATCGCGGGGCGCAGCTTGCGGATTTCGCGGATCATGGTTGGGCCGTCCATTGCGGGCATCACGACGTCGGACACGATCACGTCGAACTCTCCCCCGGCCTGCACCAGTTCCAACCCTTCGTCGCCGTCGCTGGCGGCGGTGACGGTATAGCCGGCGCGGGTCAGCGCGCGTTGGGCGACGGCGCGGACCATGTCTTCATCCTCGACCAGCAGCACGCGGCCGCCGCCGGACCATTGCTGGGCGGGTTGGGCTTTGGCGGCACGGGCTTCGACAGGCTCAGCCTGAGCGGCGCCCGGATCGGGGTGATAGACCGGCAGATAGACCGTAAACTTCGTGCCCCGCCCCAGTTCGCTGTCAGCGAAGATGAACCCGCCCGATTGCTTGACGATGCCGTAAACGGTCGAGAGGCCGAGGCCGGTGCCTTTGCCCAGATCTTTGGTGGTGAAGAACGGTTCGAAAATCTTGCCGAGGTGATCGGGGGCGATGCCGCTGCCGGTATCTTCCACCACCAGCGCGGTGTAATCGGCCTGCGGCATGATTGCGTTGCGCATCGCGCGTACGTCCGCGGCGGTGACCTTTTTGGTCGCCAGGGTCAGCTTGCCGCCCTCGCCCTTGCCCGCCATCGCATCGCGGGCGTTGACCGCGAGGTTGACGATCACTTGTTCCAGCTGGGTCGGATCGGCGCGGACCGGGCCCAGATCGCGGTCATGGGTGACGGTCAGCTGGATCTTCTCGCCAATCAAGCGCTTGAGCAGCTGCGAGACTTCGGATAGCACATCGGGCAATTGCAGCACCACCGGGCGCAGCGTCTGCTGGCGGCTGAAGGCGAGCAGCTGGCGGGTCAGGCTGGCGGCGCGGTTGGAATTGGCGCGGACTTGCTGGATATCGTCATAATCGCTGTCGCCGGGGGTGTGGCGCAGCAGCATCAGATCGCAGGTGCCCAGGATCGCGGTCAGCACATTGTTGAAATCGTGCGCGACCCCGCCCGCGAGCTGCCCGACAGCCTGCATCTTGGTGGCCTGCGCGACCTGCCGCTTGAGCCGGGTTTCTTCGGTGTTGTCCGTCAGCCCGAGCAGCACCGCCGCCTCGCCCAGCCCGCGCACGCCGGCCAGGCTGAGCGTGACCGGATCCTCGACCGAGCCTTTCAGCCGCACCGCGATATCGCCGCTGCTGGCCGGGCCCTGCGCATAGCGGCGCACCGCGTCCGAGACCGGACCCTTGTCTTCCTGCACCACCAGATCGGTCGGATAAGTCGGCGGTGCCTCGCCCTCTTTGCCGGCCGCTCGCATGAAGGCGGGGTTGGCGAACAGCAGCCGGCCGTCGCGGTCGGCCATGGCGAGGCCGAGCGGCATCTGGCCCAGCAGCGCCTCGAGATGCGGGACCGAGGCTGCGCCTTCGCCGCCGCCGCCGCCCATCCCGACGCCGTGATCGGCGATCAGGATCAGCGAAGGTGTCTGGTCATAGTCGATCCCGCCAGCCGCATCGGGATCGCTGACTGGCATGTAGAACATCGTCAGCGGTGCGCCGCGTTTGCCATCGCGCGCCCAGGTGATCTCGTCGCCCTCATCCTGCCGCAGCAGCGCGGTAAACTCCTTGCCGGTCAGCAGCGCGGCGGCATCGCCGGTGGCGCGCGCGGCAAAACCGCTGCTGGCGGCGCGGACCAGCCCATCGGGATCGACGATCGCCAGCGAAAAGCCCGACTGCGCGAGCGCCCGGCCCAGCTTGCCGTCAAGGTGCGGGACCAGTTCGGCGACCAGATCGGGCGAGGTCAGCGCGGCAAAGGTCCAGACCAGATAGTCATCGCCGCGCCCGGCGCGCAGCACCGCAGCGGTCCAGCGGCCGCGCTCATTCTCCAGCAGATCGGCCGCGCCCTTGCCGTCGCGCCAGGCCGCCCGGCCAGCCTTGGCCAGCCGTTCGAGCGAGGCGTTGTCAACCGGCAGTCGCGGCGGGGCGTAGTCAGCGCCGAACCACAGTTCATAGCGCGGGTTGGCGCAGACCAGGCGTCCGGCACGGTCAGTGATCGCCACCGCGCCCTCGCTGCGGTCAATCGCGGCGACGGTCACCGACCAATCGGGGATGGAGAATTCGGGAGCTGTTGCGGCGCCCGGCTGGCGCGCGATCAGCCACGCAACCGCGCCAAGGGCAGCGAGGCCCGCAGCGAACGCGGCGACCGCGAGAAGTTGATGGCTGGCGAACCAGACCACCGCCAAGCTCAACGCCAAGGCCCCGCCCAGCACCAGCCGGTCACCGCCCGCAGGCCGCAGCGCCGGGGTTTTAGCGCTCATCCAGCGGGTTCGCGCAGCCGTGCCTCAGCCAAGCGTTGCGCACGTTTGCGGCCGATCCACCAGCGCCAGCCAAAGCTGGTCACCAAATAGCCAACTGAGGCCATGACTGTGGCGATCACGAACAGACCGAAGGCGGTTTCCAACCCGGCCCCGGTCAGCCGCTCAAGCAGATGGTCCGATCCGGTCTGCTGCATGGTCTCGCTGATGGGGGCGACTCCGGTCATTTGATCAAACCGCAGCAGCGCCTGCCCGATCTTGTAGGCAGCCGGGAAGATCAGCACCCAGGTGGCCGGGTTGCTGGTCCAGGTTGCGACAATCGCAATCGGCACGTTGGCGCGCACGAACATCGCGGTCAGCGCGGCAACGGCGCTGTGCGCGAATGGCACCATGATCCCGACGAACAGCCCCAGCGCAATCCCGCGCGGTACCGAGCGGCGATTGAACCGCCACAGATCAGAGCGCAGGACGCGGTGCGCGAACGGGCGGATGAAGCGGTTGCGCTCCAGCTGCTCACGCGTGGGAACGTGGCCTTTGAACCAATCAAAAGTGCGGTGAACCAGACTGTTCATTTGTGTTCCCGCATAATCCGCGCCTGATCGCGTTTCCAGTCGCGATCCTTGGATACCGCGCGTTTGTCCGCCATGTTCTTGCCCTTACACAAGGCCAGTTCAACCTTGGCCCGGCCGCGGCTGTTGAAATAGATCGACAGCGGCACCAGGGTCATCCCCTTGCGCTCGACCGCGCCGGTGAAGCGTGCAATCTCGCGCTCTTGCAGCAGCTGTTTGCGCGGGCGCTTGGGGGTGTGGTTGAAGCGGTTGCCGTGGCTGAATTCGGGGACATTGCTGTTGATCAGCCAGACCTCCCCGCCTTTGACCTCGGCATAGCTTTCGGCAATCGAGCCCTCGCCAAAGCGGAGTGATTTCACTTCGGTCCCGGTCAACGCGATCCCGGCCTCGACCGTATCCTCGATGTAATATTCATACCGCGCGCGCCGGTTCTCGGCGACGGTCTTGGTCTTGTCGAATGCGGAGTGTTGCGGGCGGGCCATTACGATGTGGCATGTAGGGGCATGCGCAGGTTAAACCAACCCCGCATGCTCCAACCCCGCATCGACTGCGCGCCGCGCCTCGGCGCTGCAGGCTACCAGCGGAAGGCGGACATCTTCGCTTAGCCAGTCATGCACGCGGGACAGCGCGTATTTGAGCGGCGCGGGGGAGGCGTCGGTGAACATCGCTTGGTGGAGCGGAAACAAGCGTTCGTTTAATTCGTGCGCCTTGCCCATATCACCCGCGAGGCTCGCTGCCTGAAAATCGGCGCAGAGCCGGGGCGCGACGTTCGCGGTGACCGAGATGCAGCCCACCCCGCCGCCCGCATTGTAGTGCAGCGCCATATCGTCATTGCCGCAGATCTGCGCAAAGCCAGTGCCCAGCGCCATGCGGTGCGCGGTCAGCCGGGTCATGTCGCCGCTGGCATCCTTGATCCCGATAATCCGCTCAGGAAAGCGGCGCGCCAGTTCGATCACGGTCGCGGGCTGGATATCGGTCACGGTGCGGCCGGGGACATTGTAGAGCACCATCGGCAGGTCGACCTGCTCGGCCAGATAGCTGAAGTGCGCGAGCAATCCGGCCTGGCTGGGGCGGTTGTAGTATGGCGCGACCATCAGTGCGGCATCGCACCCAAGGTCCTTGGCGGTTTGCATGTGCCAGCGCGCGGTCTGAGTATCGTTGCTGCCGCAGCCCGCCAGCACCGGAACCTTGCCCGCCGCCGCATCAACGCACAGCGCGAAAAGCACGTGCTGCTCCTCATTGGTCAGCGTCGGCGCTTCACCGGTGGTGCCGCAGGGGACCAGCGCGCTCGATCCTTCTGCAATCTGCCATTCCACCAACCGGCGAAACGCGGCCTCGTCGATCGCTCCACCTTGAAAAGGCGTGACCAGAGCCGGTATCGATCCGCTGAACATTGCCATTAACCCCGCAAGTGCCCCATAGGGCTCGTTTGTTCAGCCTGCCATAAGGAGCCTCGCTGCAATATGTCCAGCATGGTTCGTACGACTTTTATCTCCGCGCTGGCCCTGCTGGCTTTCACGCCCAACCTTGCACTGGCGCAGACCGAAGGTTTGCGGCCCGATGACGGCAGCGAGTGGGACGCCGCGCGCAGCTCGCTGCAAGCGCTGCCACCCGGCGATATGGTGCAGGCGGTGGAGCGTTGGAAGCTGCTTTCAGCCAATGGCGGCTTCACCTTTGCCGACTATTCGGGGTTTCTGCTGGCCTATCCGGGGCTGCCTGAAGAGGCCAAGATTCGCGCCTTTGCCGAGGGCGCGCTGAGCCGCGAGGCGGTCGCCCCGCTGCAGGTGGTGCTGTTTTTCGATCGGTTCCCGCCGCTGACCAATTTCGGCCGCGCGCAGTATGCCATGGCGCTTTATGCAATGGGCCGCCCGCAAGCGCCGCAAGTCGCGCGCGATGCCTGGCGCGGCGGCACGATGAGCGATGCGGCCGAGGCCAACTTGCAAGCACGGCTGGGCTCCACGCTGACGCCGGACGATCACAATATGCGGATGGACGCGCTGTTGTGGTCAGGTTCAGCCGCCCAGGCCGAACGGCAGCTCAATTACGTGTCGCCCGATCGCCGCGCTGATTTTGCGGCACGGCTGGCGATGGTCAAGGGGTTCGATCCCTACGCCAGCGGCGCGCAGCCGCTGCCCGCAGCGACCAGCGACGCGGGCTATATCTACAACCGCAGCCGTTATCTGCGGACCAAGGGCATGACCAGTTCAGCGGCCGCGCTACTGGCGGGCCGGCCGCGCTTGCTGGCCCCGCCGCGCGAGCCGCGCAAATGGGTCGGCGAGCTGCTGTCAGTCGCGCGCCAGACCGATGCGGCCAGCGCGGTGCGGATCGCCGCCTCAGTCGATGACATGTTCGCAGCCGGCACCGATGTCAGCCAGCAATCCTTCGTCATCCGCGATGACTATACCTCGCTGATGTGGCTGGGCGGAACCAAAGCGCTGTGGTCGCTGGGCGACGGCCGCCGCGCCGCGCCGCTGTTCTATCGCTATGGCTCCGCCGCGCGCACTCCGCAGACTCGCTCAAAGGGGTTCTACTGGGCCGGGCGCGCCTCGGCGCAAGCCGGAGACGCGGCGGAGGCGAACCGCTATTTCGCGCTCGCTGCGCAATATCCCGATCAGTATTACGGGATGCTCGCGCTCGAACGGCTGGGCCGCCCGCTGCCGCCCTTCCCGGCCGGCCCGACCGCAATCCCCACCCCCGATCAACGCGCGGCGTTCAACGCCCGGCCGCTGACCAAGGCGGTGCGCGAGGTGGCGCGGTACAGCGACTGGCCGACTGCGGTGCGGTTCTTCAAGGAAATCTGCGAGCAAGCGCAGACCGAGACCGACCATCTGCTGGTCGCCGATCTGGCGCGCGAGCTGGGCCGCCGCGATTTGGGGGTGATCCTAGGGCAATCGGCGCACGCCGACGGGTTTGGCAATTTCCAGAAAATCTCGTTCCCGCTGATCCCGGTTCCGCCCGGCTCCAGCTGGACGATGATCCACGCTATCAGCCGTCAGGAAAGCCAGTTCGCGATGAATGCGCTGAGCCATGCCGGGGCGCGCGGGCTGATGCAGCTGATGCCGGCCACGGCGCGCGAACAGGCGCGCAAGATGGGGCTGGACTATGATCCGCAGGCGCTGACGCAGGACGCTGGGTATAATCTGGCGCTAGGTAACGGCTATTTCGGGCGGATGATGGATTATTACGGCGGGTCCTATCCGCTGGCAGTGGCGGCATACAATGCCGGGGCGGGCAATGTGAACAAGTGGCTGCGCGACAATGGCGATCCGCGCACCGGGGCGATTGACTGGACCGACTGGATCGAGAAGATCCCGCTGTCCGAAACCCGCAATTATGTGCAGCGCGTGCTGGAAAACGCGGTGGTGTACGAAGCGATGAACCCGGCCCGCGCGAGCTACAAGGGTGCCAATCCGCTCAGCCATTTCCTGGGCAAGCGCTATCCTGGATGAAGCTCGAAGGCCCGCCGATCACGCCTGCGGGGCTCGCCGCGATGCGTGCGCGGTATGACCATTTACTCGGCACCGAACGCCCGGAAATCTGCGCGGTGGTCAGCTGGGCGGCGGGTAATGGCGATCGCAGCGAGAACGGCGACTACATCTATGGCCGCAAGCGGATGCGCGAGATTGACCGCGAACTGGCACACCTCGCGCGGCGGATGAAGGCCTGCCGCGTACTCGATCCGGCGCAACAGCAGGACCGCAGCAAGGCTTGGTTCGGCGCGCAAGTCACCATCGCCGATGGCGACGATAACCAGCGCGTGCTTACGCTGGTGGGCGATGACGAGCAGGACGCCACCACCGGTCGGATCGGCTGGAGCGCGCCGCTCGCCCGGGCATTGCGCGGCGCGGCCGCGGGTGACCTGCGCAAAGTAGTGCTGCCGGGTGGGACCAAGGACTGGGAAGTGCTAGCGATAAGCTATCCGGAGCCGCGCTGATCGTGGCCGAAGTGATCAACCTCCGCCAAGCCCGCAAGGCCAAGGCCCGCGCCAGTGCCGATCAGCAAGCGGCCAGCAACCGCGCAAAATTTGGTCGGACCAAAGCCGAGCGCGACAGCCAAGCCGCCGAAGCCGCCCGCGCCGCGGGGGTGATTGATGGTGCGAAGCTGGAGCCCGACAGCTAAGCTGCAAATGGATCGGCAAACCCCGTCGCGTAATGCGCCATTGCCATCGTCGTGAACTGCGCGTTGACCCGGATGCAGCTGGGGAAGACGCTGGCATCGGTGACCAGCACGTTGTCCGCGCCGTGGAGCCGGCAATGCGGATCGACCACACCTTCGTTCGGATCGAAGTGGATCGGATTGCCGCCTTGCGGGTGCGAGCTCGACAGCGTGATATCGTCCGCTTCGGTCACCGCGGCGGCATAGAATGCCGCCAGATCGTCGCCCGGCTTCAGCGTCTGCCCCTTGAGCAGCGCCGGATAGACCTCCAGCGCCCCGCCCGCAAAATGGACGCCGGCCAAAGTTTCCGAGGCGCGGCGGATCGTGCGGAGATCCTCCAGCGTCAGCTTCATCTCCAGCTTGCCGCCGACCAGATTGCCGCGCCGGTCCGCCGGAAACAAGATCCCGGCTGAGCAGATCCGGCCATAATTGCGCATCCGCTGGTCCATATCTCCAAACCAGCCGGGCATCATCGAGGCCATCGACAACGGCGGTTGGAAGTGGCTTTCGAGCAGGAAATCGCCGCAATCGACGACGCTGGTCATCTGGTCCTCGTCCCACGCCGGGGTCCGTCCGGACGGCATCAGTGCAATGATCGGCGAGGCGACGTTGAGCGAAATCTGGTTGCCGGTGCCGCCGATCCCGCTTCGTTCGAGCAGCAACGAAGACGCGATCACACCGGCGGCCACCACCACGCCGTGCTTGGCTTGAATCACGTGCTGCGCGCCGTCCGGATCGGTGATGCTGACCCCGGTGGCGCGGCGCTTTTTTCCCGTGCCGCGCGCCCACAAGATCTTCTCAACCTTGGTCTCCGCCAGGATCCGCACGCCGTGCTGCGCGCAGGCCCACGGCAGATAGCTCTGCGCCATCCCGGCCTTGCGGGCATAGGGGCAGCCGGTGTTGCAATAGCCGCAATAAGCGCAGCTCTCGGTAGTTCCGGGCGGTCCGAAATTCTTGTTGAACCAGCCAGATTTGGCCGCCGTGACCAATGGATCGTTCGAAGCGGCGGCATAGGCGGCCCAGCCTTGCAGCAAGTGCGTGCCATTGCTCTTGCCCGAGCGCGGTTCGGCCAGCCGCAGCGCCAGTTCCTGTTCGACCGTGTCATAGCACTGCATGAACCGCGCTTCATCAATCGGCGCGCCGATGCTGCGCCATTTGGCGAAGACGTCAGGCGCGGCCGGATGGCTCAGCCGGTCGCCCTTCATCCGCAGGCAAATGCCGTTGTTGATGGTGGGCGAGCCGCCGACATTGCGGCCTTGAAAGACGATGAAATCATTGTCGCGGCTCGATTGCAGTGCGCCGTGCTTGAACAGCCGCGCGACCATCCGGCGTTCTTCGTGAGTGATCTTGTCGGAGGGATAAAACGGCCCCGCCTCTACCACCAGCACCTTGTACCCGCGCTTGGCCAAGTTGTGCGCCGAGACCGCCCCGCCCGAGCCTGAGCCGACTACGATAACATCGATGTCCTGCGGCACTTGCGCATATTTGAGCACATGATTGGCGGCAATTTCGCGGCCTTCGACCCGCTCCAGCTTGACCTCGCCCGCCCCGCGTTGGCGAAACGCGGGCAAAGTGAAGCCGATCTGCTTCAGCACTGGATTATCCTTGTTGGCGCTCTGCCCGCCATCGGTATTGGTGTGGCCAATCGGATCAATCCAGTGGCCGTAATAGCCAAAATAGATGATCGAACGCAGCTTTGCCATGTCCTGAAAGGCATCAAACTGGCTATTGCGCATCCGGCTTTCGATCCGGTCCTTGCGGTGCGCCACAGTCAGCTCGTTGAACAGCGGTCCCATCGCCAGCTCGGCGATCCGCAGCGAGAAGCTGACTTCTTCCGCCTTCGTCCCGCCGACCATGGCAAAGAAATCGTGCACATTCTGGATCACCTGATCGACCGGGATCGCCAGTTCGGCAAAATCGTCAAACAGCGCCTCGGCCAGCGCCTTCAAAAAGCGCAGCTGCGCGTGGTCGAATGGTAGTTGCACGATCGCCCCCCAGGTTGAACACCATCAATCGCGACCGTTTTCAGCAGCATAGCGCAGGCCGCAGTCGCTGCAAGCTGGATCGCTGTCGCGCCCCTTCACAAACCGCTGCAATGGTGCAAAAGCCGCTGGTATGCGCCGCATCTCAATCCTGTTTGCAACCCTGCTGCTGGCCGCCAGCCCGGCGCTGGCGCGCGATGGGTTGGGCATGTTCGGCAGCTGGGCCAGTTTCCGCGATCCACAAGTGCCGCGCTGCTATGCCATCGCGATGGCCGCGCCTTCCACCCGGCAGCGCGATTTCCAGCCTTACGCCGATGTCGCCTGGTGGCCGCGCGCGCAAGTGCGCGGGCAAGTCCATTTCCGCCTGTCGCGCAAACTGGCACCCGATGGCAAAATCGTCCTGTCGATCGGCGACCAGCGGATCGCGCTGACCGGCGGCGGCGGCGATGCCTGGGCGAGCGACAAGCGCGGCGATGCGGCGGTGATCGCGGCGATGCGCAGCGCCGGCAGCATGACCGTCAGCGCGCGCGATGCTGCGGGGCAAGGCTTCTCCAACACCTGGGACTTGACTGGCGCCGCAACTGCGATGGATGCCGCAGCGGTCGGCTGCGCGTCGCTGCGCTAGAATTTGATCCCTGCGCCCACCAGGAACTGCTGCCCGCGAATGGTGCGGCCATAATCGGAAAAACGATATTCGCCGCGCAGGAACAGCCGCTCGCCCAGATCGATTTCGCCGCCGCCACCTAAGGTGTAGCCGCTGCCCTTGAACGCCGGGCCGGTTGCATAATCGATCTGATGGTAGGCGTAGCCGCCCCGCACAAACCCGCGCAGATGGTCGGTGACCGGCACCGCAATCCGCAACGCGGCGTTGCCAAACAAGCCTTGGCTGGCCCGATTGCCGGGGATCACCGCACTTGCCGTAGAATCCCCAACCTCGCCTTCAACCCCGACCAGCAAGCCGCCAAGGTTCCAGTCCGCACCAAGCTGGACGCCATAGTAGCTCCCGTCGACCGCGCCGGTGCCGGGGGCGCTGTCGGTACGTTCCAACCCGCCGATCACCGCCGCGCGCAGTTCGGGTGCTTGCGCAGCGGCCCGCGCGCCGGCCAACCCGGAGCTGGCGGCCAGCGCCATGGCAATCAAGCGAAGTGGTAAAATGGTCATGGCTGTTGTCTCCCGTTGCAGCTGCCCTGCTGGCTGTTTCGGCGCAATCAGGCGTCTGGTTACACCGGACCTGAACCTGCCGAAATCATCGCGCTGGCGATTTGGGCGAGCCGCTCCTATAGGCCCGGTCATGGCCGACACTGCACTCATGCCGATCCCCGGACCGCTCGATCCGGTCCCCGTCCCGCGCGACATTACCCCGCGATCGGATGGCCGCGTCGATCTGATCGGCCTGCCACGCCTGCGGATGGCTGAACTGCTGACCGAGGCCGGGCTTGATGCAAAGGCGGCCAAGCTGCGCGCCAAGCAGCTGTTCCACTGGCTCTATCACCGCGGCGTCACCACTTTTGACGGCATGACCGATATTGCCAAAGGCATGCGGCCATGGCTGGCGGAACGTTTCGTGATCGGGCGGCCCGAGATCGTGCTGTCGCAGCATTCGAGCGACGGCACACGCAAATGGCTGCTCAAGACTGCGGACGATCACGAATACGAGATGGTCTTCATCCCCGATGAGGCGCGCGGCACGCTGTGCGTTTCCAGCCAGGTCGGCTGCACGCTGAACTGCCGGTTCTGCCATACTGGAACGATGCGGCTGGTCCGCAACCTGACCCCCGGTGAGATTGTCGGCCAGGTGATGCTGGCGCGCGATGCCTTGGGCGAATGGCCGAAAGGCTCGATGGCCGGGCTGGATCTGGCCGATGAGGACGATGAAAACGATGGCGGCTACACCGCCGATGGCCGCTTGCTGACCAACATTGTGATGATGGGCATGGGTGAACCGCTGTATAATTTCGACAACGTCCGCGATGCGCTCAAGCTGGTGATGGACGGCGATGGGCTTGGCCTGTCACGGCGGCGGATCACGCTGTCGACCAGCGGGGTGGTGCCGATGATGGCGCGCGCCGGAGCCGAAATCGGGGTCAACCTGGCGGTCTCGCTGCACGCCACCAACAAGCTGGTGCGCGACGAAATTGTGCCGATCAACCGCAAGTACGGGATCGAGGAACTGCTGCAGGCCTGCGCCGACTATCCCGGCGCGTCGAACGCGCGGCGGATCACGTTTGAATATGTGATGCTCAAGGACAAGAATGACAGTGACGCCGATGCGCGCGAACTGGTGCGGTTGATCAAGCATTACAATCTGCCCGCCAAGGTCAACCTGATCCCGTTCAATCCCTGGCCCGGCGCCAATTACGAATGCTCCAGCCCGCAGCGGATCAAGCGCTTTTCCGATATCGTGTTCGATGCCGGGATCAGCGCGCCGGTCCGCACCCCGCGCGGCCGCGACATTGATGCTGCCTGCGGCCAGCTGAAGACCACCGCGCAGAAGATGACCCGCGCCGAGCTGGACCGGCTGGCCGACGAAAAGCAGGCCGCGCTCGGCTGAATACCGATCGTTAGCTGTTTCGCGCTATCGCCTGCGCAACAGGAGTCTGCTTGGCCATGAAATTTGCCGTCGTTCTAATTGCTGCCGCGCTCACCCTGGGCGGTTGTTCAGGTAAGTCTGCCGACCCTGCAGCCTCTGCCAGCGATGCTGCCCCAGCAGCTGACGCCAAGCCCGCAGCCGATGCCGCCAAGGCCAAGCCCAACCCTTGGGCAAGCGGCAGTCCTGACGCGGCTGCACCAGCCGATCCCGCCAAGGACGCCAAACCCGAAGCCAAGGCTGATGCCAAAGCGCCGGTCAATCCGTGGGCCAAAGACCCGCCGCCGGGATCAGTCCCCGCGCCTGATCCCAGCGACAAGGCCAAGGACAAGAAGTAACCGCTGATCGCAGCGCTGGCTCGGCTGGTCCGGTCTGGCCACAGTTGGCCGCAGTGTTAATCTGAGGTTGTGTTGCGCTAACCAATCTGACTGCACATATTCGATTCAACAGGTGCAGAAAGGAACTTGGCAGCCATGAGAAAAACTGTCCTCACCGCCGTTATCGCGGCGACCGCGCTCACTTCAGTCCCGGCATTCGGCGATCCGCCGCCATGGGCCCCGGCGCACGGCCGCCGTCACCATGACCAGCAGCGTTATGACCGCTACAACGACGATGACCACGATTATCGCCAGACCAACAACGGCGTGCGCTACTGGCAAGGCGACGATGGCCGCTACTATTGCCGCCGCGGCGATGGCACCACCGGCTTGCTGGTGGGCGCGGCGCTGGGCGCGCTGCTCGGTCGCTCGCTCGACCGCCATGGTGACCGGGCGACGGGTACGATCCTGGGCGCTGCCGCTGGCGCTTTGCTGGGCAAGGAAGTGACCAGCGGGCGTTCGCGCTGTCGCTGACGCTTGACCTGATGGGCCATCCTCCGCCAAGCCGCGTTGGATGGCCCAACCCGCAATCCTGATCACCGGCGCCGCCAAACGGATTGGCGCGGTGCTGGCCCGGCACTTTGCTGCGACTGGTTGGCATGTAGTTATCCACGCTGGCCATTCGCCGGCCGAAGCCGAAGCCTTGGCGGCCACCCTGCCCAGCGCCGAAGTGGTCCAGTGCGACCTGATCGATGGCGCAGCGGCACTGGCGATGATCGCCGATCTGGCGGTGCGGTTGCCCGACTGGCGGATGCTGATCAATTCCGCCGCCGTATTCAAACCCGATACCGCGCAGGCGATTGACCCGGCAATTTTTGCCGATGCCATTGCCGTCAACGCCGAGACGCCGACGCGCATGGCGCAGGCCTTCCTCGCCACTGCGCGGGCCAGCGGGGGCAAGCGGGTGGTGCAGTTTCTCGACCAGAAGCTGGCCAATCCCAACCCCGATTTCTTCAGCTATACCATGGCCAAGCACGCCCTGGCAGCAACCGTGCGGATGCTGGCGATGGCCGCGCCTGATCCGGCCACGCGGATCTACGGCTTGGCACCGGGCGCCATGCTGCCCAGCCACGACCAGCGCGATGAAGAGCATGAGCGCAGCGGGCGGATGAACCTGCTGCACCGCCTCACTGATCCGGCCGAGCTGGCGAAGGCCGCGCTATTCATGGCCGAAGGCTGGTTGGCCAGCGGCGAGACGCTGTTCATCGATTCGGGCCAGCACCTGCTCGCGCAGCCCCGCGATGTGCTCTACCTCGCGCGGGAACTGAAATAGCGCGATGATCGAAGCGCTGCTCACTTCCACGGTCGTCGTTGCCCTCGCCGAGATCGGCGACAAGACCATGCTGCTGGCGATCGTGCTGGCCGCGCGGCTGCGCGCACCGTGGGCAATTCTGGCCGGCATTCTGGTTGCGACCATAGCCAATCATGCCTTGGCCGCATTGGTCGGCACCGAAGTTGCGGGGCTACTTGAAGCGCAGTGGTTCAAGGTAGCTGTGGCGCTGGGGTTCATCGCCATGGCCGCCTGGACGCTCGTTCCAGACAAGCTCGATGATGTCGATTCCAGCGTCCGCAGCCACGGCAGCGCGTTCCTCACCACGGTGATCTCGTTCTTTCTGGTCGAAATGGGCGACAAGACCCAGATCGCAACCATTGCGCTGGCCGCACATTATCGCAGCGTGTTGGTGGTCGCCGCAGGGACCACACTGGGCATGATGCTCGCCAATGGCCCGGCTGTTTTTCTCGGCGAAGCGATCATCAAGCGGGTCTCGCTGGGGGCCACCCGCGCGGTGGCGGCCCTCCTGTTCCTGATACTGGGTTTGTGGCAACTAAGCGCAGCGCTGAGTTGGCCCGTTTGATTTCCCCTTGCGCAGCCAGCATGGCGCGATAGGTTTCCACAGTTATGTGGCTGTTAGACAAGATGCTTCGCGCGCTGATCCATGAGGGTCAGCTGCAAGTCCGCGATTATGACGGCAAGCTTTACAGCTATGGCGATCCCGCTGCGCCGCCGCTGACCATCCGCTTTACTGATAAGGGCGCGGCACTGCACATCGCGCGCGATCCCCGGGTCGGCGCAGGCGAAGTCTATATGGACGGGCGGATGGTAATCGAACCGCCGCATGACGTGCGTGATTTCGTGCTGCTGGCGATGATGAATGCCAACCGCGGCCACGGCTCGGTCGAAGCGCCCAGCCGGATCAAACGCGGGCTCGATTGGGTCATGGCCAAGGCCGACCAGATCAACTTGCGGCCCAAGGCCAGCAGCAACGTCACCCATCACTACGATCTGTCGCGCCAGTTCTATGAGCTGTTTCTGGACGAAAACCGGCTCTACACGATGGCCTTTTTCAAGGACCCCGACGCCACGCTGGAACGCGCGCAGCTGGACAAGCTGGCGCTGATCGCCGCCAAATTGCGGCTGGAACCGGGTAAGTGCGCAGGCATGCGCTTGCTCGATATCGGCTGCGGCTGGGGCGCGCTGGGGCTGTACCTCAACCGGCATTACGGGATCGAAGTGCTGGGAGTCAGCCTCGCCCCCGATCAAGTCGCGTTTGCCAACGAACGCGCGGCAGCGGCGGGCGTGGCCGACAAAGTGAAGTTCCAGCTGATCGATTACCGCGATGTCGAAGGCCCGTTTGACCGGATCACCAGCGTCGGCATGATCGAACACATCGGCGCGCCGCACTTCCTCGAATACTTCGCCAAGACGCACCAGTTGCTGGCCGATGACGGGATCATGCTGACCCACACCATCGGCCGCGCCGACGGCCCCGGTACGACTGACAAGTGGACCCGCAAATACATCTTCCCCGGCGGCTATATCCCCGCGCTCAGCGAACTGGTCCGCGCCACCGAGGCCACCGGGTGGGAACTCGGCGATGTCGAACTGCTGCGCTATCACTACGCCAGGACCATCGCCGAATGGTACCGCCGCACGACGCTCCACGAAGCCGAGATGACCGCGCTCTACGACGCCAAGCTGTTCCGGATGTGGCAGTTCTACCTGGCCGGCGCCGAACAGAGCTTCATCCACGGCGAGAACGTCAACTTCCACATCCAGAGCGTAAAGCAGCGCAGCGCCCTGCCGATGACGCGCGATTACATCGCGGTCGAAGCCGCGCGGCTGTCAGTGCTGGATGTGGCACCGGAGTGGCATTTGGAGAAGGTGGCGGCGGAGTAGGCGACACTCAACATGGCAGTTGAGAACTACCGGAATGCATCAGATGGTTCCTGAACCAAGTAGATTCCACCCGGTCCGATGCACCCGAAATTCAAAGCACCTTAAAAGCGGGTTTCGCTTGGATCAACTTTTTCACAGACGCCTTGAAATCCACCATCAGAAGTCATCAAGCCTGTGTGCCGGTCGATGCGAAAATGTGAGGAATTGAGAAAATTGAACCGCACTTTTCCCGATATCTGGTCTTCAGTGACCGACAGATCTTTGACTTGCAGCCAACCTTCCTTTGCCGAGTTAAGCGAGGGGAGGGCATATGGAGGCAGGTGCAATTGGGCTTTCCCATTAATCAATCGAAATTGCACCGTCACATTGACTTGACCCGGATGTGAGGTGACGGACCTTCCGGTTGCAGATGCTCCAGAACTATCGGTAACGACAGCCGTTGTTGTTGAATTGCCAACGTTGGCAACCATGGAGCCGTTGCAGATTATTAGCAGTTCGCTTTGCGGTGCAATCGCCGCAGCTAGTAAAATCAGCGGAACCATATGAACCTCCATGATTACGACAAACGCGCATCTAAAAGTTGTCTATCACAGCGTTACCGTATTTTGTTTCTACCGCATTACAAAATACATCCATCAGTTTAGAATTCTAGCGGTGCCGGTGACAGATCGTCGGGAGAGCCTTCACTTGGTCGCTCTTGCAGCGCTTCAAATGCGTCGACCAACTCGCTCACGAGATCGGCTTTGGTCCTTGCGAATTTGGTAGCTTCTTTGATTTGGCTAATATGAATCAATTCAACTCGGAGTTTTCCTGGGTGTCCGGCGAGGATTTTCCCATTTGAGAAGACCAGTCGGCTTAAATCTGACTTTACATAACCGCCGCAGGTTTGGTGGCAAATGGTGTTACGAACATCCGCATGGACTCTTGTCTGTTTGGCAATTTCCGCCACTTTTGCTGCCGCATCGATATGACCGAAGTGATTTTGCAGCGCCTTGATTTTATCGAGTTTCGATTTTGTGTCCATATTCCCGATGAAGACAGATCCTTCGTCCAAGCCCATGCCGAATGATCGTATCGTCCATTGTGTGATGAGGCTGTCAAAGCGGGCCCAAGCTAAAATGAGGTCGCTAATGAGATTGCGCGCCTCTTGGTCTATGCTGTTGCTGACATCTGAAATTGCAAACTCGATCATCCCCCAAACCGCCGCGCCAGCATATATCCCGGCCCGAACCCGACCAGCGCCGCGCCGATAAACGGCAACGCCACGACCCATACTCGCAGCCCGGTTACGCCTTCGGGGCTGGCGATGCTGATCGCGGCGGTCAGGGTCAGGCCGAGGCAGATCAGCGCGAGGCCCAGGAACAGGCGCCAGTGGGCAACTTGCTTGAGCTCGCCCTTCCCGGCCTTGCTGCCCATCCGCTCGAACCGCGCGAACGCCGCGATCAGCGGCAGCAGCGTGGCGATGTAAACCGCGAACCACAGCGGGCGCGCCAGCCACCAGGCTTGGCTGCCCGGCGCGAGGTTCAGCCCTACCCCGCCCAGCAGCCAGGCCGCGACCATCACGATGACGAAGGCGGTCAGGTGCCACAGGTAGACCGTCATGATCATGCCGTTGACCAGCACGGTCGCGGTCCACAGCCGCGCGCCGTCCAGCAACCGCCGCATCACCGGCTCCAGCGTCAAGGCCAGCCCGATCTGCATATTGCCCAGCGCCAGCAAGGCTAGCGTGGGCGGCATCGAATTGCTCAGCTCGCTCCCCGGCACTCCGATCATCGCCACCGGATAGGGCCCGAATTTGACCAGCGCACCTAGCACCGCGAGCCAACCAATGAACCACACTGCCGGGCGGGCAAAGCGCCCTTCCTGCCAGCAATAGCCCAGCTGATGGATCGCCAGCCA
>JANNYT010000024.1:0-5274 GCA_031410255.1 Novosphingobium sp.
CCGTCGACATTATCAGGGCGGACCACCCGATTTCGCGCCGCTTGTACCCGTCGGTTCTGCGCTTCTCTGGGATTTTCGTTCGGTCCATAGCGGACGCGCCAACCACAGCGATTTACCGCGTCCGGTTCTATTTTCGGTGCACAGCCGTGATTGGTGGATGGAGCCCAAGCGTGAATGGGCAATCCATTATCGCAAGTTACTGATTTCCCGCCGCGTGCATGCGCTCTTTGACAAGCCGATGCGCGATTTCACGGTACGCGCTGAATTGACTGACTGAACTGGGTTCGAAGGCATGACTTGGGCGCGCCTGCGGTAACGCCAACGCGCTTGGTCGGCTGCGCCTATCTGGCACTATCATTCTAACCCGCAAAGCTGGCGCCCATTTTGAGAATTTCATCGTCCATTGCTGCGGCACGCGCATTGGCCGTGTCGTGAAGGCCGCCAGCGGCCGATGCGTTGTCAAAACCTTTTCCAACCCGCCGCATGAAATCCGGGGCCGACCGCGGATCGAAGCCAGCGCTGGCGAGCAAATGGACCGACAGGCGATCGGCCTGATTTTCGAAAGCGCGCGCCAGTTCTCTTCGCCTGCGCCGCGAATCCCGGTCCTTTGACCGGTCCAACTCAGCCAATCGGGTCCGATGATCGAGGATTGAGTGCGCAAGCTCGTGAGCAATTATAACAGCAAGATCGGTGTCGGAAACGGACCCGGCCAAGCCTTGTCCAACCTGGATAACCTGTCCGTCTGATCGCGCGAATTCTGCAGAGCCGGCAACCAGCTCGAAACGCGCGAGGCACGCGGCAATGGGCATCACCGCCATTTGGCTCAGCGATCCTTCACGTCTGATGGTCAGGACTATCTTCTCAGCGACTGGCAGGGCCAAGAGAATGGCCTCGGCACGATCGCGGTGACCGGTGGGATCGGATCGCGAACTCGCAGCCTGCCCTAATCGTTCACCGTTGAAACCGAGGATAGCATCGCGTTCCCTGATCCCCGCAAGCGCCCCGGGGCTACCGGCTACAACCGCTTCAACCGTCACTTGATCAGACTCTGCAAAGTAACCTTTCGCTGCATTGCGCCATTTGCCTTGGTATTGGGAAAGCGAGTGAAGGATAAGGCCGGTGGCCGGCATCTTTTTGCTGCATCTGCCAGCGTTGGCAACTGCTAGGCGGAATCCGGTTGATGCAACCCGGATGTCATCGCGAATCAGAGAATTTATAAGCAGATCGCGGCTATTGGGTTTGGCCCCGACGGCACCTGTCATGATCATTGCGATGAAAGCGCAAAAGCTCAAGATTGTCCTGATCAGAGAAGTTGTCGTCATAGGTTCGGACCAACTCGTCGGCGTTGGTGCCCGTTTTGTCGCGCATTTGCCGGCGAAAGGGAAGGCACGCGGCATGGAGTTGCCCAAATAGTAATAGATTTCCCGAAAAAGCGGGCCCATCAGCGAATTGCTGATTGCTCGGTAACCCGGTTGCAAAAGCTAAAGCATTTTGCTAGATAGTAAACCCAATATCGAATCGACAGGTTTGGAGAAAGCCAGATGAAGCTTGCAAAGCACGTAGCATTCGCAGCGGCAGCCTTTGCCCTTACGGCAAATCCTGTATTGGCTGCGGACGGCAGGATGAATGCGGCACGCGCTGCTGCACCGGTCGCCCAATCCGAACAGCTGTTCGGTGACGAAGATGGCGGTGGTTGGCTGCTGTGGGCTTTGGCCGGTATCGCTCTTGCGGTCGGCTTGGTTCTGGTGCTCGACAATCCCGCAAGCCCTTGATCACTTGATCCGTTAGCGGCGGCCCCATGGGCTGATCTGCGTTTATAGGCTGCGCTTTGGCGCGGCCTATTTGCGTTTGGGATAAGTGCTTCGGTTGGTTGGCGGACCATTTGGTTGCGGGGCCATCCACCCTTCAGCCTGAAAGAGACTGCGCGGACTTTCGGCTCTCAGCGCCCTTGATAACTTAGTCCAGCTAGAGCTGGCGAGATCACGAACCTGGCGCGGGACTGCACACAATACCGCTCAACAGCATAATCTTACTCTAGATGACGAACTGCTTGGTCCGATTGGTCTGCTTAGCGTCAGCAGAGCCACCCAACCGATCGGGCTCTCGGCACATCAACACGGAGCAGATGGCGACCAGCCCGCTGATGGCCGCCGTCCGCATCGGGTAGTCAGCTAGGCTGTGAACAAGTACTGCACCAATCGCGATCGATGCTGCAGCAGCGACCGGGTTCCCGGCGCGGTCAGTAGTCCAGAGCCTGCGCAGTTTGCCGACATACCAGCGCAGGAACATGGCCAGCAGTCCTATCCCCAACAAACCTGTTTCGATCACCAGTTCAAGCAGATCGTTATGGGCGTGGTTCACAAAGGTTGTGCCAACAAAATCAGGCGATTCGAACCAGGGATAGATTTCACGGAAAGTCCCCAAACCCGAGCCGGCAACCGCGAACGATTTGATCATGGCAATTCCATTTTGAAGGAATTCGCCGCGACTGATCCCCGTCGTCCCCGATTTCGCCATAAGATCGTTTGAGATCCATCCTGACGCCAGCAACCAAAGCATGACCGCCACCAAGATCGGAAGCCCTAGCGCCACGGCCGGCCAATAGATCCGGATCTGGGGCCGATAAAGCAGCAGCACCGCAACCGCGACAGGCGTGAAGAGTATGGCGCAGGCCAGAGAGTTGGACAGGAAAACGCCCAAGGCAAAGGGCGAGAGGCGCACCAAGAGCATATAGCCCTTCGCCATCGCCGGATTGAGGCGATGCACTATCGGCCGGTCATGGACCCACTGCCCGCCAACCAGCGCCAGCGCGATCAACATGAAGCTACCGAAGTGATTGCTGTTGGCGAACAGGCCAACGCCGTTGCCGCGGTTGGTTATGGCATACAAATAACCCGAACCGCCAGAAACCTGCACCACGGCAAGGCCGACCGAGCAATAGGCGACAATCGCAACCAGAGTAACGATTTGCCTGCTCAGCACGGCGTCATTCATCCTGGTCGACGCGAACAGAGCCAAGGCGGGAAACCACCAGACGAAGCTCTGCAGACTGGCCCAGGGATCGAGCGACAGGTTCAGCCACGGCAAGGGCATTCCGGCCAGTGCGTAGCCCTTTGCCACCACATCCCTACCGGGCAGCATCGTCCAGATTGCCGGAGGAAGCGGCAAAAATTGCAGCGCGACCAATCCCGCCAAGGCGACCATGAACGGCCTCAGGCCAGTGCTTACCCCCGTTGTTAGCGGCGTGCTCCAAAGCGATAAGCCCACCAAGACCGCTCCGGCGAGTCCCAGCAAAGCGTTCGCCCCAAGCGCGGCGGCGCTCGCGCCGCCAAGCAGCAGGACAAGGATCAGATAGCCCTGCCCTACCCAGGATCTGAAGTTTGAACCCATCAGCTAGTTTCGCCCTGCATTATGTCGACCCGCCGCACTTCCACCTCTGTTTCGGAACGACGTTCGGCCGCGACCCCGACTATTGCCAAGTCCTGCCCGTTACAGCCTGTCGCTGGTACATCGAACAGCGCCGAGGTTTTGAAAAAGCCAGGCTTCGATGAGTACAACGGCAAGTCTGTCAATGGACCAGGCGCTCCATAGCAGGCGAGCTGGAGCCGGACATTGTCTGCCGTTCCGCTGATCAACTGGAATTCGACCGTCAACCGATAGTGACCGGGCGGCAAGGTCACGATTTGCCGCGCCAGCCGGCCCGGGCTGCGGTCATAGTAAACCACCGACAATCCGCGATTCTTGCCGAAAGCGGCTGATCCGGCGGTACTGACAAGCATCTGCCAGTTGAATGGCGGAGCGGTGCGCTGATCGGAAAAATCCGGAGAGAAAACCAGCCCGGTTGATCCCGAAGAATTGCCGCGCTGCCAGATGGACCGGGCCAGCGCAAATTCCCTGACGTCAACCAGCTGGCCTACCAGGCTGGCGCGAACCGGTGGTCTAGCCAGAATATCGGCCGGCAATCCTTGCGCCATTCGCACTATGACGTCGCGTGACCGGTTTTTGCCAACCAGACTGGAGACAAACGGCTCATAGAGGTTTGAGTGGCCCGACAGCGCGCTCAGGGCAAGGTCCATTCGCTGGGGAGAGTCGATCAGGCGCGCAATCGTATCCATCGCCTGGTTGACCAAGCCTGGACTGAGACGAAACAGCGCATCCAGCTGGCCGAACGCGCCGCGCAGGTCGCCGGTGGCGGCGCGGTTGCGCAGCGACAGAATTCTGGCGGTTCGCGACCGCGGATCGCGGCGCAGGGCCTCAGTCAGGAGTGCGGACTCTTGACCGCCGTGACCACGCGGGTCCTGGGCAAGTCCCTTGGCAGCAAGTAGCGCAAACGGCTCACTGGCAAGCGGAGCGGAGACCAGCGCGCGGCGGGCGGCACCTTCGTCGATTTCCTTTTGACCAAGCTGGAGCCCGACTAGTTGACGGCGCACCTTGCCCAGTGCTGCCGGGCCCCACCCCGATGGAACTCGCGCAGAAACCGGGCTCTCGACAATCCGGACCATATTAGCAGTGAGAACCATGACGCAAAGCGCCAGGGCAGAGCCGATCGCCGTAAGGCGTCTGGCCAGAATTGGGCTCATCGATCCCTCATCGTGCTTGCCGATCTCCGCTTCACCCGTGCCTAGACCGCATCAATGGTCCGATATCGGTCTGTGTTGTCGTTCTTGTTACGTTTGGAATATTCATAGTACGCATAGCCATATTGGGACCTGCTTTTCGCAACTTTGGTCAGAATGACACCGCAAATTCTTGCCCCGGCGTCGTTCAAGCGGTGGATATTGTCCTGCACTTCGTTCGTGCGCGACCCGCCGGTTTCAACGACCAGAGCAGTGGCCTGCGCAATTGACGCAAGCAAGGGTGCATCCGCCAGGCCCAGAATCGGCGGACCATCGATCACAACCAGATCATATTCGGCCATCGCCTCTTCGATCAAACTGGGCAACCGATTGGAACTGAGCAATTCTACTTCGGCACCGGAAAAGATGCCGGCGGGCAATAGGCTGAGGTTTTCGATCTGGGTCTTTTCGACTGCCGAGGACAGCGGTTTTTCGCTGGTCAGCAAATCACCCAGCCCTTTGCCATCCTTGCGCGAAGAGGCGAAAGTGGGTTTGCGCAAATCCGCATCGATCAACAGCACGCGGCTTCCGAGATTGGCTACCGACTTGGCAATCGCGAAGGACGAAGTGGATTTGCCCTCGCCTGGCCGCGTGGAGGTCAACAGCAGGGATTTCGGCATGCCAGCGGGGCTCGAGAACTTGAGCGCGGTCCGCACTG
>JANNYT010000025.1:0-3150 GCA_031410255.1 Novosphingobium sp.
GGGCACGCGGTTCGCCTGCGCCAGCGAGAGCATCGCCCATCCCGATTTCAAGACTGCCTTTTTCCGTGCCAGCGCCCGCGATGCGGTCGCCTCGGTCCAGGTCGATCCGCGCCTGCCAGTGATCCCGGTCCGCGCGCTGAAAAACAAGGGCACCGAAGAATTCACCGCCAAGCAGCGGATCGACCTGGACCGAGGCGACCGCATCGCGGGCACTGGCGCGGAAAAAAGCAATCTTGAAATCGGGATGGGCGATGCTTTCGCTCGCGCAGGCGAACCGCGTGCCCAGCTGGACTCCGCTAGCGCCCATTTCGAGGTAAGCCGCGATCATATCACCGCGCCCGATCCCGCCGGCGACGAACACCACATGGTCCTCGGCCAGTTCGGGCAGGAATTCCTGCGCCAGCACGCTGGTGGCGACTGGGCCGATATGCCCGCCCGCCTCGCTGCCTTCGATCACCAGGGCATCGGCGCCGCCGCGCAGCAGCCGCTTGGCCAGGGCCAGTGTGGGGGCAAAAACCAGCGCCTTGCCCTCGAACGCCTTGATCGCCTCAACGCTGCCGCGTGGCGGAATTCCGCCGGCTAGCACCACATGGCTGACCCGGTGCCGCGCGCAAACTTCGATCAGATCAAACAGCAGCGGGTGCATGGTGATCAGGTTGACGCCAAACGGCGCGGTGGTCAGCGCCTTGGTTGCGGTGATCTCTGCATCGAGCAGCTCGGGGGTCATCGCCCCGCAGGCGATTACGCCAAAGCCGCCGGCATTGCTGATCGCGGCGACCAGATTGCGCTCAGACACCCATGACATGGCGCCGCACAGGACCGCATAGCGGCTGCCCAGAAAATCGGCACCGCGCCGCATCCGGGCCTGGGTCTGCTCGTACACTGATGGATCCCCTGCTGGACGCTTGGAGGGCGGCTATAGGCGTGCAATGCCGGGCAGACCAGCCCTTGCAGCCGAGTGTTCCCCGCTCCACCCGGGGGGAGGCGGAGCGGGGCGGCAGGCTCAGGCGGACAGCCGGGCGGCGATCTGTGCCACCCGCGCGCCATAGAGCACTGCAGTCTCAAGATCGCCGCTGGGCACTTCATCGACCCCGGCATCCGACGGCGAGCGGGTCAGCAGGCCGGTCGATCCGCCCAGGTTGTTGATATCGGCGCTGGTTGAGGCCTTGGTGTTCGACGGAGCGAGCCCAAGGCTGATCCAGATCCCGCCGTGCTGTGCTGCCAGCGTCTGCAGCGAGGCCAAGGCGACTTGCTTGTCGCCCGATGGGCTGGCCGAATTGGTGAAGCCGCCGAACACCTTGTCCTGCCAGCCGCGCGCGAACCACACCTTGGAGCTGGCATCGGCGAACTTTTTGAACTGCCAGCTGACATTGCCCATGTAAGTCGGCGCACCGAAAATGATGGCGCCGGCCGCATCAAGCGCGGCCCAATCGGCTTCGGTAATGTCGCCTTCGGCGCTGATTTCGATCAGCTGGGCAGCGGCGCCGCGGGCGACGTGCTGCGCTACCACTTTGGTGTGGCCATAGCCTGAGTGGGCGATCACAACGGTCTTGGTCATAGAATTTGCCTTTCTGCAGCAATTTGAACGTCGATTTGGGATCCAGCAGAAACCTATGCGGTTTCCAAAAGAAACTAGATGACGAATCGCTACATAGGGTCCATATGCTACCCACGTAAGAAGGCACTTTGCAGGAACATGGTTACCTTGAAGAAACCGCCCCTCATGACTGACTGCGCGCAGTTCAATGTCTACAACCAGGGCTGCCCGGCGCGGCTGGTGCTCGATCACCTCGGGGACAAATGGGCACTGCTGATCCTTGACCGGCTGCGCCATGGCCCGGTCCGCTTCAACGCGATCCGCCGCGATATCACCGGGATCTCGCAAAAGGTGCTGAGCCAGGTGCTCAAACGACTGGAGCGTGATGGCATCATCGCGCGCACTGCTTATCCAACGGTGCCCGTGACGGTCGAATATGCCTTGACCGGTCTTGGCGATACGCTGACCGCACAAGTCGGACCGCTACTGCATTGGGCCGAAGACAACATGCCGCAAATCCGCGCGGCGCAGTCAGCTTATGATGAGCGGCTGGAAGCGGTGATTTAGTCCCCGAACGCTTCGCGTCTCGCCGCCTCGCGCGCCGGGTCGAGCGTCAGCACCGCCAGGTCATGCAGCGAGCCGTCGGCGGCTTTGACCTGGCCCAGCAGCATTGCTTCGGCGCGGAACCCGCCTTCTTCGAACAGCGTGATCGCGCCGGCCTGATCGGGGGTCATTCGCGCAGTCAGCTTACCTGCGCCAGCGGCGATTGCCAAAGTCACGATCTGGTCAAGCAGCCTGCGACCGAGCCCCTTGCCGCGCGAGCCAGGCGCGACCAGCAGGCGAATATCCCAGACATGCGGCGACCAGCTGAACCGGTCGGACAAGGCCGCGATCGTCGCCACAACTTCGTCATCCGCCACCGCAATCAGGCTGGCGATCTGGCCTTGTTCCTGCGCGGTCAGCCAGGCTTCGAGCACCTTGGGTTCGCGGATATCGCGCGCGAGGAACAACAGGTCGTGCGGCGGCATCGCGGCGGCGAACCGGGCGAGCGCCGGACCATCGCTGCGCAGCGGGGCGCGGACTTCG
This sequence comes from Novosphingobium sp., assembly GCA_031410255.1. Lineage (GTDB taxonomy): Bacteria > Pseudomonadota > Alphaproteobacteria > Sphingomonadales > Sphingomonadaceae > Novosphingobium. The sequence goes on from JANNYT010000025.1 coordinate 2,624, forward strand.
ATTGCAGCCAGTTCATCAGTCATCAAACGCTCTTTTCCGCCAACCATGAATCGAGTTTGGGCCACATCCGGTTGACCGCGTTGGGCCCGGCAATCAGGCTGACGTGTCCGCCTTTGAGCACCACCTGCTCTTTATCCGCCGATCCGATCAAGCCGATCAGCGGGGCTGAGGCGGCCGTGGTGACGATGTGATCGTGCTCGGCGGTGACATGCAGGAACGGCGCCGAAATCTTGTCCAGTTCAACCGGCCGTCCGCCGATCTTCATGGTCCCTTCCAGAATGCGGTTTTCCCATGATAGCTGCTTGACTGTCTCACGAAAATATTCGCCGGCCAGCGGCAGCATGTCGTTGCTCCAGCGGTCGAACATCCGGTGACCCTTGACGAAATCGTCGTTCCACAGATTGTCGAGCAGCTGGAAATTGGCCGCCGCACGTCCCGCTGGGCGCAGCATGTCGAATGCGGTCAGAAGCATTTCGGCTGGTGCCAGCCCCAGCGTATCGACCAGCCGGTCGACATCGAAATAGCGC
>JANNYT010000026.1:0-22647 GCA_031410255.1 Novosphingobium sp.
GTGATGAAGGCGACATCGACGTCCGAATGCGGGGCCATTTCGCCACGCCCATAGCCGCCCACTGCCATGATCGTCAGCCGCTCACCCGAGGTGCGGTTGTGCGCCGGATAGAGGTCGGCGATGACGTGATCGTGGATCACGCGGATCAGCTGATCGACCAGAAAGGCTTGCGCCTCGGCGCAGTCATGCCCGGCCGAGGGATGCTGCAAAAGCCGCGCGGCAATTTCGGCCCGGCCGGCCGCCAGCGCGCCGCGCAGCAGCTCGACCACTTGCGGCCGCGCTTTGGTGGGCCCCGCCGCGGCCACCGCCTCGGCAATCACGGCGGCCAGCGCCCGCCGGTCAATCACCGCGCGCTGGTTGGCGATGCGCGGCGCGCTCACGCTGTGGCTGTCTGCTCGCTTTCCCATACGGTCAGGTAACGGGCCTTGAGCGTGCGCTTGTCAACCTTTTCGGTGCCCAGTCGGGGCAGTGTTTCGTGTTCTTGCCATAGCCGCACCGGCACTTTGAACGCCGCCATTGTTTGCCCCAGATAGTCGCGCAGTTCGGCTTCGCTCAGGCTGGCGCCGTCTTTGAGCAGGAACACGCCCGTGGGCAGTTCGCCAAACTTCTCATCGGGCATGCCGAACACGCTGGCTTCGGCCACGGCGGGGTGCGCGTAGATCGCGTCTTCCACTTCGATGCAGCTGATGTTTTCGCCGCCGCGAATGATGATGTCCTTCTTGCGGTCGACGATGAACAGGTAGCCCTCATCATCAAGGTAGCCCAGATCGCCCGAGCGGAACCAGCCGTCGGGGGTCAGCGCCGCTTTGGTGGCTTCGGAATTGTTCCAGTAGCCGTTGAAATTGCAGATCGTGCGCAGCGCTACTTCGCCCACCGTTCCGGTATCCAGCACGGCCCCTGCATCATCAAGAATGCCGACTTCGACCAGCGGCTTGGTAGCATTTCCAGTTGAGCCGGGCTTGGCCAGGTAATTCTCATTGAGGTTGCCGCAGCCGACTGCGTTGGTTTCGGTCAGGCCATAGCCGAGCAGCGGGAAGGCGTGTGGCAAGGCTTCTCTGATCTGCTGGACGTGATGAGCCGGGCGCGGCGCGCCGCCAGCGGCAAAGGCGGTGCAGCTGCTCAAGTCATAGTTGCCGCGCTGCGGATGCGTGGCGATCTCAAAGCTCATCAAGGGCACGCCGACGAAATAGGTGACTTTTTCGGCCTCGATCAGCCGCATGGCTTCCTCGGCATTCCATTTGGGCATCAGCACCAGCTTGCGCCCGATCACGAAGCTTTGCAGCAGCACGGGTACTTCGCCGGTGACGTGGAACAGCGGCACGTTGACCAGGGTGCAGGGCTGCACCGCTGGCGCTTCGCCCTTGTCGGTCAGATAGGTTAGCACGGTCAGCGTCTGCGCGACAAAACTAAAAGTCGCTTGCGTCACCGCGCGGTGATCGGACCAAGCGCCTTTGGATTGGCCGGTTGAGCCTGAAGTGTAGAGGATCGTCGCGAGGTCATCGCCGGTCAGCTCGGGCAGCGGGGTGTGCTCATCACCGCCATGCGCGAGCAGCTCAGCGAGGCCTTCGCGCCACGGGCAATCGTGCGCAAACACCACCACCCGAGCGGGCAGCCCCAGGTCGGCGATCCGCGCTGCGCGCTGGCTATCGGCCAGAACCATTTTGCAGTCGGTCAGGGTGATCCCGGCGGCCATTTCGTCGCCGCTCCACCAGCCGTTGAGCAAGGCTGCGCAGCCGCCGGCCAACAGCACGCCCATGTAAGCGATGATCCAGTTGGTCGAATTGCGCGCGGCAATCCCGACCCGGTCACCCTTTTGCAGCCCCTGCCCCTCAATCAGCCCGCCTGCGACGGTGCGTGCGGCGGCATAGGCCTGGGCAAAGGTGGTGCGGATCGGTCCGTCGACCAGAAATTCAGCCTCACCGTGTTGGGCACAAAATGCCTCGAACAGCGCGGGCAAGGTTGCCGGGGCATTCTTGAGCATGGGCAATTGGCGCCCAAAGCGCTCGATCGGAGTAACCTCCAGCATCCCGCCCGGGGCGGTCAGGCGGTCAACAACACTGTTAAGGGCGGTATCAAGTTCGGTGGCCATGCGGCATCCTTCATCCCAAGTGAAAGCCCAGCAATCAGGCGCGCGCCTTTTTGCGTCCCGATTCCTGTTCCCAATTTCATGCGCCGGGTTTGTTTCCCGGGCTGCACTGTGCCAGAAGGCGCCGCATCCGTTCGGCTGCACCGCGCACCATCGGCAACTGATTGTCTAAGGGGTTAGCTTCGTGCTGTCACTATCGCTGGCCACATTGGCCTCGGCCGCCGCCGATGCGCCGATCCATTTCACTGACCTGGGTCTCAAACGTTACCTGTTCTCACTCGATACCGGGTGGGGTACGTTCGAGCTGCGCTGGTACAGTCTGGCCTATCTGGCCGGGATCATCTTTGCCTACTGGCACGTTTCAAAGGCGATCAAGGCCCCCGGCGCAGCGCTGGCGCAGCGCCACGTTGATGACCTTTTTTTCTATTGCACCATCGGGATCATCCTGGGCGGGCGGCTGGGCTATGCCACCTTCTACACCGGCGGCAATACCGGCCTGCCCAGCCTGTGGAGCCAGCCGGGCGAGCTGCTCAAGCTGTGGAATGGCGGCATGAGCTTTCATGGCGGACTGATCGGCGTGCTGGTGGCCTTGGCGTGGGTGTGCTGGCGCGGCGGCCTCAACTTCCTGCGGGTCTGCGATACGGTCGCGGTGCCGGTGCCGGTCGGCATGTTGTTTGGCCGCCTCGCCAACTTCGTCAATGGTGAGCTGTGGGGCAAGGTGGCTGGACCCGATGTGCCGTGGGCGATGGTGTTCCCGGGCGGCGGCGACGCGGCGCGGCATCCCAGCCAGCTGTACGAAGCGCTGCTTGAAGGAGCGCTGCTGGCCGCGATCATGCTGTGGCTGTTCTGGAAAACCCGCGCGCGCTGGCGGCCGGGCTTGCTGGTCGGGACTTTCGCGCTAGGCATCGCCGCGGCGCGCTTCGTGGTCGAATTTTACCGCGAACCCGATGAGCAATTGCAGGAATTTGCCCGCAGCACCGGGCTGTCGATGGGCCAATGGCTGACCATCCCGCTGATGCTGGTCGGGCTGTTCTTCATCGTCCGCGCGCTGCGCCTGCCAGAACTCAACAGCGCGGCGCCTGCACCCGAATGAGTGAGGCGGAAGCCGCAACGCCGCTAGGCGCGATCTATCGGCGGCTGATCGCCAGCACCGGGCCGATCAGCCTGATGCATTACATGGGCGAAAGCAACGCGCGTTACTATGATTCGCGCGACCCGCTGGGGGAGCCCGGCGATTTTGTGACTGCGCCTGAAATCAGCCAGATGTTCGGCGAACTGATCGGGCTGTGGCTGGCCGATATGTGGATCAACGCCGGGCGCGAGCTGCCGGTCCACTATGTCGAGCTGGGGCCCGGGCGCGGCACCCTTGCCACGGACGCACTGCGCGCGGCCAAGCGCTATGGCCTCGAGCCGTCGATCCATTTCGTCGAAAGCTCGACCGCGCTCAAGGATGTGCAACTAGCTGCGGTGCCGGGCGCGCAGTGGCACCACGATCTGTCCAGCCTGCCGCCCTATGGCCCGATCCTGCTGGTCGCCAACGAATTCCTCGATGCGCTGCCGGTGCGGCAATTGGTGATGACCGAGCAAGGTTGGCGCGAGCGGATGGTGGTCCCGGCCCCCGATGACCGCGCAGGCGACCGCTTTGTCTGCATCGCCGGCAGCCCGCCGATGGACGCCGCCGTACCCGAGGCGCGGCGCACTGCACCCGTGGGAACGATCATCGAAACCTGCCCCGGTGCGGCGGCCACCGTCTATGAAGTCGCGGGCCGGTTGATCGAGCAAGGCGGCGCCGCGCTGTTCATCGATTACGGCCACGATGTGCTGCGCAATGGATCGACCCTGCAAGCGGTGCGCCAGCATCTGAAAGTCGATCCGTTTGTGCAGCCGGGCGAAGCGGATCTGACTGCGCATGTCGATTTCGCCTCGCTCGCGCCGATTGCCCAGTCGCGCGGGGCCAAGTGGCTCGGCACGGTGCCGCAGGGGCGCTGGCTGCGCAACCTGGGGATCGAGGCGCGCGCGGCCACTCTGGCCGAGCTCGCCCCGCCGCACGCCGCTGCGATCGAGACGGCCAAAGAGCGCTTGATCGGTGAAGGCCAGATGGGCGCGCTGTTCAAGGTGATGGGCTTGGCCGCGCCCGGCTGGCCAATGGGCGCGGGCTTCTAAGCAGCGCGGCGCCGCAGCAGTTGCGCTTCCCCCAATTCCCCGCCACACAGCGCGCCAGAGCCCCTCGCCGCGTTGCGCGCTGCGACAAGAAAGGAGCCGTAGTGGAGCAGAATGTCAGGGCGCCAAGCCTGTTGTCACGGCTGGTGAAGCGGGTGGTCCTGCTGCTGTTCCGCTATAAGGGCTGGAGTCTTGAGCGCGATGCGCCGACCCCGCCGCGCTGCATCATCCTGGGGGTGCCGCACACCTCCAACTGGGATTTCATTTTCTTTGCCGGGGCGACCTATCACCTCGGCATCCGGCCCAACTTCATGGGCAAGAAAAGCCTGTTCCGCTGGCCGCTGCGGCGGTTCATGTTCGATATGGGGGGGATCCCGATTGATCGCCGCGCGAAGGACCGCAACTATGTCGAGCAGATGATCGCGCACTTTGCCGCGCGCGACGATCTGGCGCTGGTGGTCGCGCCCGAAGGCACGCGTACGCCGGTCAAGAGCTGGCGCTCGGGCTTTTACCATATCGCAGTGGGTGCCGGCGTGCCGCTGGTGCCAGCCTGGGTCGATACCCCGGCCAAGCGCGGCGGGGTCGGCGCGCCGATACCGCTGACCGGGAACTACGGTGTCGATCTGGCCAAGGTGCTGGCTTTTTACGAACGGGTAATGCCCGGCCACCCGCGCTTTGCCGCCCTGGCAGCTACGGTGGCGGCGGCCCTTGCAGGAGGCGATGATGCTTGAAGGTTTGGTAATCAATGGCGCGGTCGACCTGGCGATGATGCTGGCGCTGTGCGCGGTCGCAGTGCGGATTTCGGACGTGTCGTTCATCGACGCGATCTGGGGTTTGGGCATGGTCGTGCTGGCCGCCGCCAGCTGGCTGCAAGTCACCGGTCCGGGGGAACGCGCCGGGCTGTTGCTCATGATGACCGGGGTCTGGGGGCTGCGGCTGGGCGTGCATCTGTTCACCCGCTGGCGCGCGCACGGCGAAGATCCGCGCTATGCCAAGATGCTGGGCAAGGCCCGCGCTGAGGGGCGCTATGGCAGCGCCGCGTTCAAGCTGGTGTTTGGCCCGCAGGCGGTGCTGCTGTTCGTCACTAGCCTGCCCGCGCAATTGGGCATTCTGGCCAGCGCGCAGCCCGCCCCGATCGGGCCGCTGGCCTGGGCCGGGTTTGCGCTGTGGGTGACCGGGGTGGTGTTCGAAACAGTCGGCGATGCGCAGCTGAAGGCGTTTCGCGCCGATCCGGCGATGAAGGGCAAAGTGCTGTCGACCGGGCTGTGGCGTTATACCCGCCACCCCAACTATTTCGGCGACGCCTGCGCCTGGTGGGGAATCTGGCTGGTCGCGGCGGAAGGCGGTTTGGTGGTGGCATTGGCCAGCCTGATCGGACCATTGTTCCTGACTTTCACGCTGACCAAATGGTCGGGCAAGCCGCTGTTGGAAAAGGGTCTGGCTAAAAGCCGGCCGGGCTATGCCGATTACATCGCGCGCACATCAGGGTTCATCCCGTGGCCGCCGAAGCGCGGCTGAGCGCATTCCCGCTGGCTGGCCGGCGCAGTCGGGTGTAGGCTGCGCTCACGCCCGGATTCGTTTTTAAGGGCATCTTTCAGGAGGTTACCCCCAACATGCGCAAAGTTCTGATCTCACTCGCTGCGGTTGCATTGATCGCTGGCTGCAAGGGCAATGCCCCCGAAGCCGTCGCCACTGACACTACCGCAACTGCCAGCGATGCTGCTGCCGCTGCCGTGATGCCCACTCTGCCCGCCGACCCCAAGGCGACCGCCAAAGTTGATGGCAGCTACACCAATACCATGGGCTCGCTCAAGCTGAGCGCAGACATGAGCGCGGTGATGACCGGTGCTGACGGCAAGGCCGTGACCGGCAAGTGGGCCTGGTATTCGGACGGCAAGCGCATCCTGCTGACCGCCGACAAGTCGGTCTGGGCCGTCGCTGACGGCGCGCTGTACAAGCTGGCCGGCAAGGACGCAGCGCTGTCGGGTTTCACCGCCGATCAGGTCTGGACCAAAGTGCCCTGATCCAGCGCGCTCGATCTGAAAAAAAGGGGCGGTGCTGCGGCGCCGCCCCTTTTTTTATCTAGCCGCCGATCTTGATTGCGCGCTCGGCGCTGGGCACGGCGCGCAATTCGCTGGCTTGCAGCCAAGCCTGCAGCGCATCCAGATCGACCCCGCCTGCCACCGCGTCGCGCTGCCTCGCAAACAAGGTAAAGCTGTCGCCGCCCTGCGCGAGGAAGTTGTTGGTGGTGATCCGATAGCTGGCTGCGGGGTCGACTGGCTTGCCGTCCAATGTCATCCCCGTGACCCGGCTGCCCACCGGCTGCGTCATGTCATAACTATAACTGAACCCAGCCGACGGCAGCAGCGCCTGCACCGGGCCGTTGGCATCAAACCCTTGCTCCAGCACAGCCTTGAGCTCGCCCCCGGTCATGCTCTGCGTGACCAGCGTGTTTCCGAACGGTTGGATGGCATAGATATCGCCGAATTTGACCGTGCCGTCAGCGGCTGGGACCAGCGCCGCGCGCACCCCGAACGGGTTCATGAAGGCGACCTGCGCCCCGGCCCCGCGCGTTGCAGCGAGCTGCGAATCGGCGATCAGCTGCCCCAGCGGACGCCCGCTGGCGGCTCCGCCGAGCCGCCCGGCCGGACGCTGGGCAAACTCCTTGGAGGCGGTGACATAAGTCTGGACGTAGCGCGCCACATCGGCGCGCGGGCTGAACTTGGGGTATAGCTCGGTGGTCTGAACCGGTCCCAACGCGCCGGTATAGGCGCTGCTCTGCACGATCACGTTGCGGGCGCGCTTGTTCACTACCACGTGCTTGGCGGGATCGATCTCGAGCGTGATATCGGTCACCTCTTCGCCGTAAACCCCGGCGCTGGTCAGCAGCAGCGGGTGCGCGGGATTGAGCTCGGCATAGTTGCAGACATAGGCCTTGTGGGTGTGGCCTGAGACAACCACGTCGACCCGGGGATCTAGCCGGTCGAGGATCGGGCGGATCTCTCCGGTAAAGCCTGCGCAGGCGCTGGGATCGTCGGCATTGGCCTGCTGGCCGCCTTGATGGATCAGCACCACGATGGCATCCGCGCCTTGGGCCTTCAGCACTGGGACCAGCGCGTTGATCGTGTCGGCCTCGTCGGCGAAGGTCAGCCCTTTGATCCCGGCGGGTGAGACCAGATCGGGGGTGCCGCGCAAGGTCAGCCCGATGATCCCGACCCGCACCTTGCTGCGGCCGGTGCCGAAGGTGCGGATCGCATAAGCAGGGAACAGCGGCGTGCCATTTTCGGTAATGGTGCTGGCGGCAAGAAACTGGAACCGCGCCCCACCGAATTGCTCCACTTGGCAGGGTTTGCGCGGAGTCAGCTGCGCGCAGCCGCCGCGCTGCATCCGCTGCAATTCATTGCGCCCGCGATCAAATTCGTGGTTGCCCACGGCGTTGAAATCGAGCCCGAACATGTTGGCCACGCCAATGCTCGGCTCGTCGAGATAGATCGAGGAGGACAGCTGCGAAGCGCTGATCAGATCGCCCGCCGAAACGGTCAGGTGGTTGGGATATTTGGACCGCACCGCATCGATCGCGCTGGCCAGATAGGCCGATCCGCCAGCCGGAACGCGCACCGTCCCGCCTTTGCCATCGGGCGCCGAAACCGATTGGCGCGGCGGCTCAAGGCTGCCGTGAAAATCATTGATCGCGACAATTCCGACGGTGACCGGTGCGGCGGTCTGGGCCGATTGGACGCCGCCCGCTACTGCGCAGGCGGCGAGCAGCGGCAGGGCAAATATCGGAAGCAGGCGGACGAATCGCGCGGCGCGCAGGATCTGGCTGGTCATGCGCCGTTCCTACCCGAACCGAGCGGCACGGCAACTCGCCGCGTGTTAATCAGACAATACAGTTTCTTGAAACTTCGCAGCTCATGTTCTATATTGCGCGCAATCACATTCGACCTGGAGGGTAATGGCGATGGCGCGTCCGCAAACCGATCTTGATGCCGGGCGCGAAGCGCTGCTCGAACTGATGGTCGAAATGATCGAGGAGCGCGGCAGCAGCGCCTTCACCATGACCGAACTGGCCGGGCGCGCGGGAATGTCCACCGCCAACCTCTATCGCTATTTTGAAAGCAAAGAGGCCTTGTTCGAAGCCGTCGCCGAGCACTGGTTCCGCCCCAAGGTGGAAATCATGGAACAAGTGGTCGCCAGCGACCTGGACCCTCGCCGCAAGATGTACGAATTCTACGCCCAGCGTTTCGCGCTGATGAAAGACGAATGGGAGCGCGATCCCGTCGCCTTCGCCAACTATGTCGAGCTGGGCAAGGAGCACTTTGAACTGGTCCGCTCCTACGTCGATCTGGGCGATCATTACCTCGCTGTGATCATCGGTGAGGCAATGGCCGAAGGATTTTTTGCCGGGCTGACGATCGACGAAGCGATCAGCCTGATCAATCAGATGACCGGGGCCTATGTCAACATCGGGGCGATGGAACTGATCATGCCCAAGCTCAGCACTGACAAGCTGGCGCGGATCATCGATGCAGTGTTCGACGGGCTGAGCGCGACAGATCGCGGTGCTAAAGCGGTCAGCGGGCTGCGCGCGGCGTGATTGATCAAGCGAGCAGCGTAAATAGTTCAATCTGGGGGCAATAACGATGCCGACGATTCACCACGAAATTCTGATCGCGTTGCCCACCGAAACGGTATGGGATGCTGTGCGCGATGTCGCTAACTTGCACGTCCGGCTGGTACCTGGCTTCGTCGTGGCAACAGAAATGCTGCCGCAAACCGTAACGCCTACGCGCCGGGTTACGTTCGCGAGCGGTGCAGTGCTGGACGAAGCAATCGTCTCAATCGATGATCAGCGGCAGCGCTTGGTCTGGTCAATCACCAGCGTCGAACATCACAATGGCGCGATGCAGGTCTTTGAAGCTGCCGGTGGTTCGCGCGTCACGTGGACCGCAGATGTCCTTCCGGGCGAATTGACTGATACCTTCTCACCCTTGATGGCCGCCGGGCTGGCAACGATGAAAGCGCATCTGGAAGGTGGCCATTGAGGCCGATGAATTTGCAGGGTTTTTGAGTAGTTGTATCAGGCGATGCATCAAGTATGGCTGCTGCGACCGACCAGCAGCTACACCAAGGCGCGCACTGCCATGACCAATCGCAAAATCCACCGCTGGCTCAGCGTCGTCGGCATGATTTTCTTCCTCTCGGTGGCCGCCACGGGTATCTGGCTTCAGATTGAAGCGATCTTTGGTGAGGACGAAGCCGCGCAAGAAGCGATGGCGGAAATCGTCTCACCTGCGTCGCTTTCAGCACCGCTCCCGTCCAATGCGGCATCGCTCGACAGGGCGCGCACCGCTATTTTCGCCCGTTATGGAAATCGTCCCGTTGCCTCGGTCGATTGGGTTATCAAGGCTCCGGTTCCTGCCTATGTGTTCCATCTCGACGGTGCGGAACCTGTAAAGGTAACGGTCAATGCCGCGACCGCCGCGATCATCAAGTCTGAACCCGATGGCGAAGATTGGGTAGTCCGCCTGCATACCGGCGAAATCTTCGGCGACGGCGGCAAATTTCTTGGGCTGGCATGGGGACTGGCGTTGATTTCAATGATCATCACCGGCGTTATCCTCTATCTGCAAATGCTGCGCGGAAGGCGTACTGGTTCAAAAGGCAAAGTGGTTGGATGGCGGCGGTATTTTTGGTGAGGATTTCGCTACCAACCTTAGCTGCCACGCTGCTGGCGGTCACGGCGACGCCAACATTGGCGCAAACAACTCCACCGGCCACACCGCCGGTTCTGTCGTTCAACCCTGATGCGGGCGTTGTCATTCAGTCGGGCGATTTCCGCATTACTGCCTGGGGCTATGCCGAACGGCTGATCGACCCAGATGGCAAGGATAGCTGGCGGCGGGTGCGGCAAGGGGCCGAGTTCGATTTGCCGCGCATTACCCCGCATTTGCGCGCTGCAGTCGTCTATGAGGTCGATCTCACCAACAGCAATTTCTTCCGCAACGGCCCCTTCCGCCGCAATTTCGAAAACCTGTTCGTGTCGCTTCAGGACGCGGATGATCCAGCCAAGTTCCGGCTATTGTTCGGGCACAACACCCACATCCTCTCACGCGACGACAATCTGTCGTCGGGCAATCTGCCGACGATCAACCGTTCGCTGGTTCTGGAAGAGCATGGTTCGGCGGGCACGTTCGGCGCGCAGATGGGCTTTCAGGTGCAAAGGTCATTGTCGCCCACGGCCACGATCCAGTTTTCGCTGGGCGATAACAGGGGTTCGCTCAACGCCGGGGAATATCACGGCAGCATCGGGCGCTCGGTCGCGGGCAAGGTCCTGCTGACGCCCGTCAATGACGCGCAAGGTGGACGCAAGCTGACGCTGGGCTTCGCCAGCGATTATACGAGCGGCATTACCAATCGCAGCTTCACGCTGGGGACGGCGATCGCCGCAGCTCCGCTGGGGGGCGTTCCGGCAACGGGCGGCAAGCTGACTTTCGAAGCGGATGCGGCTTATACCTTCCGGCTCGCGGGCCGCCCTACGACGATTGAGGGTGAGGTGATCCGTTCGCGTTTCTCGGGCAGCAGGAGCGACGTGCTGGGCGGCTATGTCATGGGGCAAGTCTCGCTGTTCGACGCTCCCAAATCGGGCGATCTCGACCTGTTCCTGCGCTACGATTTTGTCAGCCTCGGGCAGGCTACGATCGCTGGGCGTGCTCGACAAAGTGCGGTTCGCGCCGGGTTCAACTACAATCTGCCCTTTACCGGCAAGCTCGCCAGCCTGCACGTTGAGTATGCCCATAACAGCGTCAGCGGACCCGCCGCCATCGTCACCCAGGTCAATCCCGGCGACGAGTTTCGCATCGGGGTCAGGATCAGCCTCCAGCGTTACCAGCGGCATTGACAGTGGGGATCCAGCCGCCTCGCCCGGATGGTCGTCCGCGCATTCCACGCGCCGTCTGGGCGTTGGGGTTCGTCAGCATGTTCATGGATATCTCGTCAGAGATCATCCACGCGCTGCTGCCGTTGTTCTTGACCACGACACTCGGGGTGAGCATCGCCATGGTCGGGCTGATCGACGGGATTGCCGAGGCAACCGCATCGATCACCAAGGTTTTTTCAGGCTATATTTCGGACCGGATCGGGCGGCGCAAGCCGCTGATCCTGCTCGGCTATGGGCTGGGCGCGCTGTCGAAGCCGCTGTTCGCTCTGGCTGGCACGGCGCCGGTTATTCTGGGGGCCCGCTTCGCCGACCGGATCGGCAAAGGTCTGCGCGGTGCCCCGCGCGATGCGCTGGTTGCCGATGTCACACCGCAAGCTGTGCGAGGCCGGGCCTTTGGACTGCGCCAGTCGCTCGACACTGTGGGAGCGTTCGCCGGACCGCTGCTGGCCATTGGGCTGATGGCCGCCTTTGCCAACGACATGCGGTTCGTTTTCTGGCTGGCAGTTATCCCGGCCGTAGTGGCCGTCCTTCTTGTAATCTTCGGGGTGGAAGAACGGGCCGATCCGGCGAGCATCAAACCACAACGCCCGCCGATCGCGTTCGCCGATCTCAAACGTTTTGAGCGGCCGTTCTGGGGCGTTGTCGCACTTGGCATAATCTTCTCGCTGTCGCGGTTCAGTGAAGCATTCCTGATCCTCAAGGCGTCGGCTGAGGGCTTGCCGCTGACTTACGCGCCCGCCGTGCTGGTTGCCATGAATGCGGTCTATGCGCTCGGTGCCTATCCGGCCGGCATTGCCTCTGATCGGGTGTCGGCGCGCCTTCTGCTGGGTGGAGGGCTGGTCTGCCTCATCCTCGCCGATCTTGTGCTCGCGCTGGTTTCCGGACTGGCGGGAGCCTTTGCCGGAATTGCGCTGTGGGGTCTGCACATGGCGCTTACCCAAGGACTGATGGCGAAGCTGGTCGCGGATCGCGCACCGCCTGAACTCAGGGGTTCAGCGTACGGTGTGTTCAACCTTGCAGCCGGTGTGGCCTTGCTGGCTGCGAGCGTCGTGGCGGGCTTCTTGTGGGACCGGCTTGGCGCGAGCTCGACATTCCTCGCCGGCGCTGGTTTTGCCACACTCGCCTTGATTGGGCTGGCGCTAAACCGGTCCAAGCGTGATTCTGAGAGAGTCGCGGCGGACGATAGTTAGGCCTTCAAACGTCCAGATTGGCCACATTCAGCGCATTTTCCTGAATGAATTCGCGGCGCGGTTCGACCACGTCGCCCATCAGGCGGGTGAAGATCTCGTCGGTGACGTCGGCGTCCTCGACCTTGACCTGCAGCAGGATCCGGTTGTCGGGATCGAGCGTTGTTTCCCACAATTGCTCTGCATTCATTTCGCCCAGCCCCTTGTAGCGTGCGATCGCGAGGCCCTTGCGGCCGCCAGTCAGCACCGCATCGAGCAGCTCCGAGGGCCGCGTGATCTGGTCCTTGGCTGCGACCATCGGCGTCGGCGCATCATCCTCGGCCTCGGCGTCATTGGGCTCAGCTTCAACGGCTTCCTCGGCGGAGGCGCGGACCAGCCGCACCGGGTGTTCGTAGACTTCGACGTTTTCAACCGCGAGCTTGGCCAGTTTGCGCGCTTCAGCGCTGGTCAGGAAGCTGGCTTCGATCGGATGCGCATCGGTCACGCCGCGCCAGACGCGTCTGACCATCACCGCGCCATCGTCGGTCAGCTCAGCGCTCCATTTGGCTTCGCGGTCGCCTAGGTCGAGCCAGGCCGCGGCCTTGGCCAGCGCCGTCTGCCGCCCGGCCCGGTCGAGCGCGGGATCGAGCAAACCGGCCATCGCCAAAGCCTCGATAACCGCCGGATCATAGCGCCGCGGCACGAAGCCCATCAGGCTGCGCATCCGCAGCGCATGTTCGACCAGCGCGGCCAGTTCGGCCCCGCCGCGGGCGCCGCCTGATGTTTCGAGCACCCGGCCGGCAGTCCCGGCCTCGACCAGATAGCGATCGAGCGCGGCGGCATCCTTGAGGTAAACCTCGCTGCGCCCCTTGTTGACCTTGAACAGCGGCGGCTGCGCGATGAACAGGTGCCCGTTGCGGATAATCTCGGGCATCTGGCGGTGGAAGAAGGTCAACAGCAAGGTGCGGATATGCGCGCCGTCGACATCGGCGTCAGTCATGATCACGATCTTGTGATAGCGCAGCTTGGCCAGGTTGAACTCGTCGCGGATCCCGGTGCCCATCGCTTGTATCAGCGTGCCGACCTCCTTGGAGGAAATGATCCGGTCAAACCGCGCGCGCTCAACGTTGAGGATCTTGCCCTTGAGCGGCAGGATCGCCTGAATGTTACGGTCACGCCCCTGCTTGGCTGAGCCGCCAGCCGAATCGCCTTCGACCAGGAACAGTTCGCACTTGGCGGGATCGCGTTCCTGGCAATCGGCCAGCTTGCCGGGCAGGCTGGCGATATCCATCGCCCCCTTACGCCGGGTCAGTTCGCGCGCGCGTTTGGCCGCTTCGCGCGCCGCGGCGGCATCAATGATCTTGCCCACGACCTGTTTGGCGTAAGCCGGATTTTCCTCAAGCCAGTCGCTCATCTTGTCAGCCATCAGGCTTTCGAGCGGTTGGCGCACTTCGGATGAAACCAGCTTATCCTTGGTCTGGCTGGAGAACTTGGGATCGGGCAATTTGACCGAGACAATCGCGGTCAGCCCTTCGCGCATGTCTTCGCCGGTCAGGCTGACCTTTTCCTTCTTCAGCAGGCCCGACTTCTCGGCGTAATTGTTAAGCGTGCGGGTCAGCGCGGCGCGGAATGCGGCCAGATGCGTGCCGCCATCGCGCTGCGGGATGTTGTTGGTGAAGCACAGGACGTTTTCGTAATACGAATCGTTCCATTCCAGCGCCACTTCGATCGCGATGCCGTCACGCTCGGACGAGATGGCGATCGGATCGGGCAGCAGCGCGGTCTTGTTCCGGTCGAGATAGCCAACGAAGGCCCCGATCCCGCCTTCGTAGAACAGGTCATGCTCCTTGACCTCCTCATGCCGGTTATCGCGCAGCTTGATCCGCACCCCGGAATTGAGAAACGCCAGCTCGCGGTAACGATGCTCGAGCTTTTCAAAGTCGAATTCGAGCACGTTCTTGAAGGTGTCGGTCGAGGCGATGAAGGTCACGCGGGTGCCCTTCTTGAGGCCCCCTGTGCCGCTGGCTGGCGCCGGGCCCATAAGCTTTAGCGGCGCAACCGCATCGCCATGCGCGAACTTCATCCAGTGTTCTTCGCCGTCGCGCCAGATCGTCAGCTCAAGCCATTCCGACAAGGCGTTGACCACTGACACGCCGACGCCATGGAGCCCGCCTGAAACCTTGTAGGCGTTATCGTCCGAGGTGTTTTCAAACTTCCCGCCCGCGTGGAGTTGAGTCATGATCACTTCGGCGGCCGAGACGCCTTCCTCGGTGTGGATCCCGGTCGGGATTCCGCGCCCGTTATCTTCAACCGAAACCGAGCCATCGGGGTTCAGCTCGATCAAGACCAGATCGCAATGCCCGGCCAGCGCCTCGTCAATCGCGTTGTCCGAAACCTCGAACACCATGTGGTGCAGGCCCGAACCATCGTCGGTATCGCCGATGTACATGCCGGGGCGCTTGCGCACGGCATCCAGGCCTTTGAGAACCTTGATCTGGTCGGCGCCATACTCGTTGGCGTTGGGCACGTTTTCGGGGATGTCAGACATAGGCAGCATATAGGGATTGCGGCGGCTTTGCGGAAGTGTTTGTCGCCCCTTCCATCCACAGGCAATTCCTGCTCAATTGCGGCATATTTCTGCAGGGAGAGACCGATGAAGAAGCTTGTTACCGCCGCCTTGTTGGGCACCGCCATTCTAAGCGCTGAGGCCATGGCGGTGGATGCGCCGCTGCGCCCCGATCAGACCGAGTTTCGCGGGCTGTACAAGGAACTGGTCGAGACCAACACCACGCTCTCATCCGGCAGCTGCACTTTGGCAGCCGAACGGATGGCAGCGCGGCTGCGCGGCGCCGGGATTCCCGACAGCCAGATCACCATGTTTTCGGTGCCTGAACATTCCAAGGATGGCGGACTGGTGGTGGTTTACCCCGGAACCGACAAGAAGCTGAAACCGATGCTGCTGCTGGCGCATATCGACGTGGTTGAGGCCAAGCGCGAAGACTGGACCCGCGATCCGTTCACCTTGATCGAGGAGAACGGCCAGTTCTATGCGCGCGGCACCAGCGACGACAAGGCCCAGGCGGCGGTGTGGACCGATACCTTGGTCCGCTTCGCCAAAGAGGGCTACAAGCCGAAGCGGACGGTCAAGCTGGCGCTGACTTGCGGCGAGGAAACCTCTGGCGCGTTCAACGGGGCCGAATGGCTGACCAAGAACAAGCGCGAACTGATCGACGCGGCCTATGCGCTGAACGAGGGCGGTGGTGGACGTTCGGATGCCGATGGCAAGCTGATGGTCCAGACGATCCAGGTCGGTGAGAAGGCCTATCAGGACTTCACCTTGACCGCGACCAACGAGGGCGGCCACGCCTCATCGCCGGTGCGCGATAACGCCATTTACGCGATGGCCGATGCGGTGACCAAAATCCGTGACCACGAATTCGCACTGGAATTCAACGACACCACGCGGACCTTCTTTGCCAAGGCCGGGCCGCTTTACCCCGGCGCCATGGGCAAGGCGATGGCCGCGCTGGCCGCCAATCCGCAGGACAAAGCCGCCGAGGCAGTGGTCAATCAGGACCGCAGCCTGCACTCGATGCTCCGCACCACTTGCGTCGCGACGCTGGTGCAAGGCGGGCACGCGCTTAACGCCTTACCGCAGCGCGTCACCGTCAACGTCAATTGCCGGATGTTCCCGGGGCGCACCTCGGACGAGACTCAAGCCGAGCTGGCGCGGGTGATCGGCAACCCGGCGATCCAGATCGAACAGCGGGTCAAGGACAAGCCGATCGCCAAGGTGCCGCCGCTCAATCCGGCGATCATCGGCCCGATGGAGCAAGTCTCGGCGAAATTCTTCCCCGGAGTCCCGGTCATTCCGACCATTTCAACCGGGGCCAGCGACGGGGTCTATACCGCCGCGGTTGGGATCCCGACATACGGCGTTCCCGGTATCTGGTCGGACAGCAAGATGAACAACATCCATGGGCTGAACGAGCACATGGAAGTGCGCTCGCTTTATGAGGGCCGCGATTATCTCTACGCACTGGTGAAGTTGCTCAGCAGCAGGTGAAGGTGCGGGCATAAAGCCTGACCGAATCACAAACAAAGGGCCGTCACGCTGGAAGGCGTGACGGCCCTTTGCTGTTGTGGAGGTGTGCCGATCCGCTGCCGCTGTTAGGCGAGCGTGGCGGTGAACATCAGTCCGCTGATTGATACAGCGACGATGATCGGCAGCACGATCGAGATGATGCTGCGCATGATATTCTCCTGTTGCATGTGCGAATTGACTTCGCAGATGCAACATAACCATTCGAGTAGAGTTTACCAGTGCAAAGGCCGGGATGGCTGTTGCGCATTTTGCAACTGGCGCGTTGGCAAACTATTTACGTACCGCCAAATTGTCTTCGCGCGCGATTGGTGCGAAACGGGCAGCGATGACTGAAAACCCTGCTCTGCAGCTCGACGCCGAATTCGGTTCCTTCCCCGGTCTGATTGCCGCCTGGGGCGCTTATCGCGGTGACGCCGATGCGCTTTACGATGGCACGACCACGCTTTCGTGGCGTGAAACCGGTGACCTGGTCGAGCGAATCGCGGCGCGGCTGCAGGCCGACGGGCTGGAGCGCGGGCAAGCAGTGGCGATCCTGGGCACCACTAGCGTCAACTATGCGCTGATCTATCTGGCCGCGATTCGCGCCGGGGGTTGCGCCGCGCCGCTGACCACCAGCGCCAGCGAAGCACAACTGGCCGGAATGGCAGCCGATTCGGGTGCGATCCACTTGTTCGTCGATCGCGCCAAGCTGACCGAACTGGGATCATTCAAGCTGCCGGTCCAGCACCAAATCGTGCTTGACGAGGAACTGGACGCCTTCATGGCCCCGGCCGGAACCATGGCAGCGCCGTTCGAGCCCGCCGAACGCGATCCGCTCAACATCATCTACTCGTCAGGCACCACCGGAGTGCCCAAGGGGATCATCCATTCGCACGGCATGCGCTGGCGCCAGATGACCTTCCGCGCCGCACTTAATTATGGTCAGGACAGCCGCACGCTGACCTCGACCCCGCTCTATTCGAACACCACGATGGCGGTGTTTTTGCCGACGATGTATTCGGGCGGCTGCGCCAGCCTGATGGGCAAGTTCGACGTGCAGAAGTGGCTTGAGCGGGCGCAGAACGAGCATATCACCCACACCATGCTGGTCCCGGTCCAGTACCGCCGCCTAATGCAGTTCGATCATTTCGATGACTACGACTTGTCGAGCATGCGGATGAAATACTGCACCAGCGCGCCATTCCCCGCCGATCTCAAGGCCGAAGTGCTGCGGCGGATGCCGGGCGGACTGATCGAAATCTACGGGATGACCGAAGGCGGCGTCGCCTGCATCTTTCCGGTCCACGAATTTCCCGATAAACTCCACACTGTCGGCTTTCCCGCTCCGGGGCATTCGCTCAAAGTGATCGACGAAGCCGGCAACGAACTGGCCGCAGGCGAGGCCGGCGAGCTGGTCGGAAAGAGCCCGACCATGATGTCGGGCTACAAGAACCAGCCCGAGAAGACTCAGGAAGGCTACTGGATTGACCCCGCCGATGGCTCAACCTGGCAGCGGATGGGCGATATCGGGCGGCTCGATGCTGACGGTTTTGTCGAGCTGGTCGGGCGGACCAAGGACGTGATCATCTCGGGCGGGTTCAACATCTTCCCGATCGACTTGGAAACCGAACTGGCCAAGGACCAGCGCGTCACTGATGCCGCCGTAGTCGGCGTGCCGAGCGACCAGTGGGGCGAGACTCCGGTGGGCTTTGTCGTGCTGCGCCCCGGCGTTGGCGAAGATGCGCTGGAAGACATCCGCACCCAGGCCAACAGCCAGTTGGGCAAGACCCAGCGAGTCTCAGCGCTCCACGCCATCGCCGATATGCCGCGCAGCCACATCGGCAAGCTGCTCAAGACCGAGCTCAGGGACCTGCTGAATTAAGCGGGTCTTGCCACAAAAGGTCCACCCCCTTATCGGCCTGCCATGACCATCCAGCCTTCAGACTCGATCCTGATCGTCGATTTCGGCAGCCAGGTTACCCAGCTCATTGCCCGCCGGGTGCGCGAAGCGGGGGTCTATTCCGAGATTGCGCCGTTCAATGCAGCAGCCGCCGCCTTCAAACGGATGCAGCCCAAGGGCATCATCCTGGGCGGATCGCCCGCTTCGGTGCTCGATGAAGGCGGCCCGCGGATCCCGCAGGAAATCCTCGACAGCGGCTTGCCGATCATGGCGATCTGTTACGGCCAGCAAGCTTTGATGCACCAATTGGGGGGCGAAGTGCTGCCCGGCGATTCGGGCGAATTCGGGCGTGCCTTCATCGAGATCAACGACAGCTGCGCCTTGTTCGATGGTCTGTGGGCCGAAGGCGAAAGCCATCAGGTGTGGATGAGCCACGGCGACAAGGTCACCCAGCTCGCCCCCGGGTTCAAGCCGGTCGCCTCCAGCCCGGGCTCACCCTTCGCGGTGATCGCCAACGAGGAAAAGCGCATCTACGCGATGCAGTTCCACCCCGAGGTGGTCCACACCCCCGATGGCGGGCGGCTTTACCGCAACTTCGTGCGCCACGTCTGCGGCCTGGCCGGTGACTGGACCATGGCCGAATTCCGCAAGACCAAGATCGAAGAGATTCGCGCGCAGGTTGGCTCTGGCAAAGTCATCTGCGGCCTCTCGGGCGGGGTCGATTCGGCGGTCGCGGCGGTGCTGATCCACGAGGCGATCGGCGAGCAGCTGACCTGCGTGTTCGTCGATCACGGCCTGATGCGAATGGGCGAGGCCGAGCAGGTGGTCAGCCTGTTCCGCAACCACTACAACATCCCGCTGATCCACAAGGATGTCAGCGCGCTGTTCCTGGGCGGGCTGGCCGGGGTGACTGACCCCGAAGCCAAGCGCAAATTCATCGGCAAGACCTTCATCGATGTCTTCGAAGCCGAAGCCAAAGCGATCGGCGGGGCGCAGTTCCTCGCCCAAGGCACGCTCTACCCGGATGTGATCGAATCGGTATCTTTCACCGGCGGGCCGAGCGTGACGATCAAGAGCCACCACAATGTCGGCGGGCTGCCCGAGCGGATGGATATGAAACTGGTCGAGCCCTTGCGCGAACTGTTCAAGGACGAAGTGCGCGAACTGGGCCGCGAACTGGGGCTGCCGGATATTTTCGTTGGCCGCCACCCGTTCCCCGGCCCTGGTCTCGCGATCCGCATCCCCGGCGAAGTGACCCGCGAGCGCTGCGATATCTTGCGCAAGGCTGACGCTGTGTATCTCGAGGAAATCCGCAACGCCGGACTGTATGACGCGATCTGGCAGGCCTTCGCGGTGCTGCTCCCGGTCAAGACCGTCGGCGTGATGGGCGACAGCCGGACCTACGACAACGTCTGCGCCCTGCGCGCCGTGACCAGCACCGACGGCATGACTGCGGATATCTACCCGTTCGACGCGGCGTTTTTGTCGCGCTGCGCCACCCGGATCATAAACGAGGTCAAAGGCATCAATCGGGTGGTGTATGACTACACCAGCAAGCCGCCGGGGACGATTGAGTGGGAATAGCGGTAAAGCAGCGGATCACTTTACCTCGACCTTAAGGAGCTTGGCCCAATCGATGCGGGTAAATAGGACCAGCAGCGCGATCATCGCAACCTGCACGGCAATTCCAAGCGGGCTGGTGATTACTCCACGGAACGCTTCGCCCACATTCGTGCTCTGGATGCTTTTTGTGGTCAGCAGATAGATCGAATAGGAAATAGTCCGCCCTACGAAGAAGGCAGCCGTAAAGCCGAGCAACGGAACCTTGGCCAGCCCGGCGGCTTCGAACAGCGGTGCTGACGGAACCGGCGAAAGCGCGAACAGGCCAAGCGCGATCATTGAATTGCGCTTCTTCCGCTCGAACGCGGCCCGCGCGGCAGCGACGTTGCGCTTGGTCTTGGCGGAGACATGCCGGGCCAGCAAGCGGAAGGCGTGAGCGAGCAGGAACCGGCCTGTCGCCGCAGCCGCCGCAGCAACCAGCACCAGGGCCGGCGCTGGCATTTTGCTGTTGATGCCGTAAATTACGATCACCGACCAAGTTGGCGGCCCGAACGCCGGCATCAGGTTCACGCCCAGGACGATGGCGAACAGGATCAGATAATCGATCATCATCTCACCTTGCCCTTGATCCGCTTCCGGTCAACAAACCTTCACGGCGTCGCTGGTCTGCTGTGCCTGCCGGGGATTGATCCGTATGCCCGCAAATGAGCGAGCGCGGCGCGTCGACAAGGCGCGCCTGGCAAGAGGATAACTTACAGCTCACCCCACTCCAGCGGCTCAACCTGCCGCACTACCAGGCCCCAGCAGACCATGCCGGCCACGATCACCCCGGCGGCGATCAGGAAGGCGACGCGGTAGTTGCCGGTCTGGTCGATCGACCAGCCGGTCAGCAGCGGACCGATCACGCCTGATAGCCCGGCGATGCCATTCTGTATCCCGACCCATTTGCCTGCGCAGCGCGGCCCGGCGATGGTCTGGCCGATCGAGAAGACGCTGAATGCGCCCAGCCCGTTGGCGAGCGAATAGACCAGCAGGCCCAGCACGGCGACTTGCGGGCTGCCGAATGCGCAGGCCAGCATGCAGCCGAGCGCGACTACCAAGCTGGCCATGACCATGGTCTTGCGCACTTCGTTCTGAGTGCCTCCGCGCGCGATCCAGCGATCGGCAATGCGCGCCCCGATCAGGCCGAACACGGCCGACAGCAGATAGACCGTGCCGCCGAGCCAGGCCATTGCGGTGATCGAATAGCCCTGCTGCTTGACCAGATAGAGCGGCAGCCACGAAAGCACCAGAAAGTAGGGATAATTGTTGCAGAAATGGCCCAAAGCCGTCCCCCACATCTCGCGCTTGCCCAGCATGGTCTGAAAGCTGGGCGCGGGTCCGTGATCGATCACTTGGCCATCGGCGTGCAGCGGCAGTGCCGGCCGTTTGAGCCGCAGCCACGGCACCAGCCACAGCAGCGACACGCCGCCGAACACGAAGAACAACGCGCGCCAGCCGAACTCCGCGATCATCAGCCCGCCGAGCAGAATGCCCACCCCGTTGCCGAGCATCAGCCCGGCCCCGGTCAGGGCATTGGCCGAGGCCAGCTTGTCGCCTGGGATGTGCAGCGCGAGCAGCTTGGAACTGGCTGGCCAGCCGGCGCTTTCGCCCAGCCCCAGCAGCAGCCGCAGTCCCAGCAGCATGGCAAAGCCCGAGGCCAGCCCGGTCAGCAGCGTCGCGATCGACCAGACCAGCAGCCCCAGCGCCAGCGTGCGGTAAGGATCGATCCGTTCGGACAGCCAGCCCGACAGGAAATGCCCTGGCACATAGGTCCAGAAGAACGCTGAGGTCAGCACCCCGACCTGAAAATTGGTCAGCTGCAGCTGATCCTTGATCAGCGGAGCGGCGGTGGAGAAATTGCCGCGATCGAGCGCGTTGATGAAAATCGCCAAGGCGAGCAGCAAAACCAGCGTGCTGGTCGCGTTCGAACTGCTTGCCGGCTCACGAGGCTTGTCCCCAACCTGTGTCGCCATGCCTGCCATCCCCCAATTACACGCCCGGCCAAAGCCTAAGCGACGGGCGCGCGAATGCCAAGCGAAAGCACCCTAATCCGCAATCGCCACAAACCGCCCCGCCGCCCGGTCCTTGCGCACCTTGAGCCCGTCAAACACCTGCCCGCTCATCGCGATGTAGACCCCCGGCGGCGCAACTTGCGCGGCGGCAAAAGCCATGCCGAGGTTGAACGGCGCATCGGTTTCGGCGAAGCGCGCCGGGCTAAGCGCGCCGGTCAGCACAATGGTCTTGCCGGGGATTGCAGCCAGCACCTTGGCCGTATCGGTCATGGTGTCGGTGCCATGGGTGATGACGATCCTCGTCTCAGGCGCATCTGACACGCGCTGCGCAATCTCGGCGCGGTCGGCATCGGTCAGCTCAAGGCTGTCCTTACGGCACACTTCCTCGATCCGGATGGGCAGCACGACCCGCGCTTCCTTGAGCAGCGCCGGGATGCCGCTATCGACAATCTGATACTCGCTCAGCGCGTCGAAATAGTTCTTGTCGATCGTGCCCCCGGTGGTGAGGACGAGAATGGCCTGACTGTGCATCGCGCAGCCCTAGCCGCTTTGGCGGAGCTGGCCAACCGCCGCCCGGTCAGGGCCGGAACATCACTCCGGTCATCTCTTCGGACTTGTTCCACAGCGCCTTGGCCAGCGCTTCGTCACGGATGTGGGCAGAAGCGCCGCCGGTGCGCGGAGCACTGTCATCGGCCAG
>JANNYT010000027.1:0-23953 GCA_031410255.1 Novosphingobium sp.
CCGGCCTTGCTGCCCATCAAACGTTAATTCCTAAGAACGATGAATGGGCGGCAAGGCCCTGCGCGGTGCGTAACGAACTGGGCGATATTGGAAACATATCGTGTTTGAAATCTGGCGCCAAAATGCAATCATGATGCGAAAGTTGTGACTTTTTTGATGTCGGGATCGTGGCGTAGGGTTCGAGTCAACTTCTAAAGATTGGGGGGCATTTGCTGAATCTAAACCGACTTCCAGATGGTATTGCACTATTAAATTGGAACAGTGAATTACCGTCCTCCGGCACCGGCGATCCGCTCGGAATGACACTTCGAGTGGGCGCCCGGCTTGGTGCCGAATTGCTTCATTGTATCACGTCAATCACGCCGCGCGCTCGGTATTACTCTTTCTTTCCCTGGGCCTTCCAACGCGCCCAAGAGCGAATTGGCACCTCGGACAACTTGGATCTGACAATGCGCCTCGTGCTTGTCGATGAGCGGGCAATGACCCTGGGTGCAGTACTCCATCATGAGGGACGTCCATGTGATGGAGGATCACTACAGGGCTCAAACCGAGCGGTGGACTTTGTTGCGCAACGAACCAAGGGTACAATTGATCTTACTAAGTGGAACCATTTGCGCGATAATACCAGCGGCTTCGACGCATATAAAGGCTCGTTGATCAATCTCGGGATGTTCGAAGAAAGTACAGATCCAGGTGAGGCGGCGGTCAAGGACGAAGCGGAAGGATCAACTTCTCTACAGTCGGGACGTCTATCTCCCAGAGGTCAAAAAATAGCAGAATCTTTTGGTCGCGCCGTAGCAAAAACCGAATTTAATAACATACATACCAAGATTTCCTCCGTAGATCTCGATGTACTTGCGGAGTTTGGAGCTGCATCCGGACTTTGTGAATTGCGATATGCTGATAAATTTGATCTTTTGCCCCTGCGCGATTTGTTCTTTGCGGCCCAAAGCGACGATCAGCACAATTCCCATTTTCGCCGCCGCATGAGTTTGCTGCTCCTTTTATGGGCAGTTGACGTTACCAACGAAGCTGGAGTGACGCTCGATGCGCAATCATTCGATGACCTGACATACTACCGCATAATTTCCGACGAATTAGGCGAGGTGACTTCAGTGAAAACCCCGCCAGTACTAGAGGACATATCAGAGCGGTGGCGAATCTTTCATTTCCATAACTATCTAACTACAGCGCTCGAGTCCTTATTGGCCGGACTTGTGCGTGCAATCCGCCATCATCCGGCAGGCAGGACCGTTGGAGAGGTTCTCGAAGCGTTTAACAGCGCTGAGGCGAGATCGGCTTTGGGTGAGTACCTGGCGATCGAATTGCCAATTCCTTTTATGGACCTTACGCCGACAGAATCGTTGGCCTTGCTTGAAATAGATTGTGCCGCTGCCAAGGTTTTCGAAGCCAATCCGTTGGTCGAGCGGTTACTCCGCTCCTCGCTAGTCGAAGAAGATTTGGTCTCTGGGCTCGCTGGTCCTGCGGTGGCCACATTATTGCTCTTCGCCTTGCTACTTCGGTACAAAACTTCCGTTAAAGAGGCACATAAGGGGTGGAACACTAAGAAGGTTATCCATCCGTTCGCAGACGTCGCCATTCCGACGGTCGAAATGGCGCTCACCACAGATCTGGGTAACGACTGGTGGAATTTGCCAAACCGCGAGGTTATGTCGCGATTGCTGAACCGATTTGTCGTCCGCCAACACGAGACGATGAGCTACGAGAAAGGCTTTGGCGGAAGCCCGCCATTGTTTCGTGTCGATGGGACCATGATCGTGGGGATGGATCTCATCCGCGATGATGTAGACCCGGGAAACCCACGTTTTCCTAGCGCGATGCAGGTACTTCGGGACTTGCGATTGATCGTCAACGACCCGGAAGAGGGACAGAGCCTGACACCCGATGGACGCACAATGCTTGAGTCCTTCCTGGAAAGCGGTGGGTCATGACCATCGATTTTCTGGAACGACTTAAGAAAACTAGAGGCAAATTCGCGTTTGTCGCGACATATGAATTCGACCCGCAATTCTTCGAGCGGCGCATACTCTCGACACCCGCGTTTGAAGGTGCTTCGGTAGTCGTCTTCGTCGATAGTGATCGGTACAGCGACATCCTCGCGACCGGAAAGCAGGGCTCGGGCTTTGATCGAAATTACTTCGTAATTCCAATCAGCAGAGAGAACGGCGTTTTCCACCCGAAATTATATCTGACAATCGGCGATAAGCAGGCATTCGCATCAGTTGGCAGCAACAATTGCACCTCCGCCGGAACGGGCCACAACTTTGAACTCATCTCAACGGTAGAATCGACCATCGGCGACAATCAAAGTGCCAATGCCCAGCTCATAGCTTCGATATTTGAGCAATTTGAGCGTTTCTCACTAGAAGCAGGACCTGTGTCGAAGTGGCTGAAAAAGGACATTTTCGATGAGGCTAGGGCAGCGCACCCATGGTTGACCAACCGAGGAGGCGGGAGTCAGGACATCGAACTGTTGTCGAGCCACGCCAGCCCGCTATGGCCGCAGATCATTGCCCGATTAACCGGTCAGGATATTACCAAGGTTGTACTGCTCGCTCCATTCTTCGACAAAAAGCTCCGAATGGTCGAGCGTATAAGAGCCCTCTGGCCTAACGCCTATATCGAACTAATCAGCCAATCGGGTTACAGCAATCTACCGATCAAGCGCTTCATTGCGCTTCGCGAAGAGCTGGGAAATATCGAATTGATTTCGGCGACTTCACATAAGGTTGGTCGAAACCTCCACGCAAAAGCACTGGCCTTCCAGACCGCGACCTGCACCTATTGGCTTGCCGGTAGTGCAAACATGTCGAATGCGGCGCTCGCAGGCGGCAACAGCGAGGCATGTCTTTGGTTTTCAACCAAGCAGAATCCGGCAAAGGCGCTGAAGCAGGATGAATTGTCCTTCGCGTTAATCGATCCAGAGAATTTTGAATCGGGTGCAATCGACGAGCGTGCGACGAAGGAGAACGAATCGTGCGGGCTTGAACTAAAATCGTTGGTTCTGACCGACGAGGGCGATCTCTTGGTGGCTGCGACCATACCCGCAAAGACCGACGATATTACCCTTCGAATATTCAAACGTGCTGAGCGTCTGCCAACGTTTTCGTGGAAAATCGATCCGGCAAAGACCGAATTTACTTTGTCTTTAAAGGACGACGACCAGGCAAAATTCGACCAACCGGCCGTCGGACAATTGCAAAGCATGATCGACGGCCACGAAGTGAAAAGCTCTCTCTGTTCAGTGAAGCAGCTCCCACGATTGTTACGCGATCGAACGGGCGCCAACACGGGGGGTAATCGACTACAGCGAGTCATGGAAAGCGGCGACGGGCTGATCGAATATGTCGATGCGCTCGACGGCATCGATGCGGCCATCGATTTCATGAACAACACTACAATTCGATTCAACGACAACAGCCATTCTCCTGGCGGTGGAGGGGGGCGTTGGCGTTCGCGCGATCCGTTTTCTGGCGACATCCCCGATCATTGGGAATTCGGTTCGAGCGGCGGGTCAGTGATCGAATTGCGCGACGCGATCTGGGCTTTCGTGCAAAGACACATCCAGATGCGCCTTGAACGGCACGCGAACCGAGGGAATTTGGGCGGGTTGCCGAATTTCCTCGATATCTATCGTACTGTTAGCAGAGTGTTGCTGGCATGGCACAGCCGCTCAATCAACAACGAGATCGTTGTGCCAGCCCCCTTTGTTACGCGGGGCTTGCAAGAAATTTTGACGACAATGATCGGCGCTCGCGGCCCAACGCTGATAGGTGCACCGGGATTCGCCAGGTCCATTTTCGATAACTTGAGCGCCGACGAGCATCTTGTAAGGACAGAACTGAACCGCCTTCGAGTGCCTGCCTTAGTACGTGCCACCGTTGACGAAATGATCAGGGTCCGCGCTCTATCGCTGAAGCGACCGATCTACGACGCATGGTCTCAAGATAAGCGTGCCTGGGTCTCAGACTGGATTGAGGAAATGCAACTGGCTCTGCCAAGTGTAGCGGATCTCGAAGAGATTGGAATGGAGTTCAGGCTGGTCGCTTAGCAATACCAGTCTAAGTCAATGGTACCAGTAGCGACCGATCAATGTACAGGCAGCTGGCGCTAGAGAGTGCCCGAAGAACCTGGACTTGATGTCCTCGTTTGTAGATGAATAGCGTAACAGATTGGTACAATCTCAGACGTCTAAGCCGATCCATCTTGACCGGCTCAGACGTCGAAAAGGCAAGAGAGTTCAGGCAGCGCGTTCGTACTTCATCGGCGAAATGGCATCACCGCTCCGCAGTTGGTCTAGGTAATCGCTCCACCACTGGTGCATAGCAACACGCTCTTCCCAGTATTTCCCTCGGTTGTAGATCCCCCGAACGGCATCCTTGTCGGCATGTGCCAGGGACCGCTCGATTGCATCGGGGCTCCACTTCCCGCTCTCGTTGAGCAGCGTTGAGGCGGTCGTCCGCAAGCCATGCGGGGTGACCTCGCCAACACCATATCCCATGCGGCGAAATGCCTGGTTGATGGTGTTTTCGCTTAGCGGACGCTTCCATGTGTGGAACGCAGGAAAGACGTATCCGTCAGGTCCGGTGAGGGATCGTAGTTCTTCCAGATAGGCCAGCACTTGATGGGACAGCGGCACCATGTGCGGGCGGCGCATTTTCATTCGTTCAGCCGGGACTTTCCAGACCGCCTCTTCGAGATCGAATTCCGACCACAGGGCCATTCGCAGCTCGCCGGGCCGTGACATGACGTGCGGGGCAACCTGCATGGCAAGGCGGGTTACCTTATGGCCTGAATAGGCATCGATCGCCCTGAGCAGTTCGCCCACGTCCTTGGGTTCGATCAACGCCGCATGGTGCGTTGTTCTCGGCACGACAAGCGCGCCGCGCAGCATCGCGGTCGGGTCGGTTTCACCGCGACCGGTTGCAACCCCGTAGCGAAACACCCGACTTGCAAAGGAACGGCAGCGGCGCGCGGTTTCAAACTTGCCATGTGCTTCGAGGCGCTTGAGTGCAGCGAGTACGTCGACCGGCTTGAGCAAGGTGATCGGCTGGTCGGCAATCGGCTTCAGTTGCTCCAACAGCCAATGAGCCTTGCTAATCGTGGTTTCTGCGCGTCGGTCTCCGACCATCTTTTCGAGATATTCTTTGGCCATGTCGCCAAAGGTGTTGGCTGCCTGGTAGACCGCGATCAGCTTTTCGCGTTTGCGATTGGCCAGGGGATCAACCCGGTTGTCCAGGTTCTCCCTCGCCTCAAGCCGTCTGCGCCGCGCCTCGGCCAGGCCGACTTCGGGATAGCGACCAAGCGCAATCCGCTTGTTCTTGCCCATGTAGAGGTACTTATAGCGCCAGAGCTTAGATCCGTTTGGGCTGACTTCGAGGTACAGACCCTTCTCGTCGGTGATCTTGTAGAGTTTGTCCGCGGGTTTGAGGGAGCGGATTTGCACGTCTGATAATGCCATGAGCGATTCTCCTGCTTCAGTTGGAACACTGTTCCGCAGGGATCATCTGGCAGGTCGTTTTCAGCGTCGACCATCGGCGCGGGCCATGGATGCAAATGCGGGCCATTTCAGCCCGATCTCATGGCCCGTTTCGAGGGGAACTGGACGAAACCAGCTTGAACTCCACGGAACAGAACCAAGGACAGAATGGCAGATTTCTGCCGTTTTGTCGATGGTTTTGGTGTGCTCTCGGGAGAACAAATGGTGCCCAGAAGAGGACTCGAACCTCCACGCCCTTGCGAGCGCCAGCACCTGAAGCTGGTGCGTCTACCAATTCCGCCATCTGGGCACGGGATGCAGCGTAGAAGGTGCTGCACCGGGTAGGAGCGCGCCACTAGCGGGGGCTGGGGCTGCTTGTCAACCAGCGGATTGCATTGCCGCGGGCATTGTCTGCAAGGCGTTAGCCGTGGCGCCGATCCGGCACGCTGGCGGCGGGGTGGCGCAGCCCGCTGGTGGCATCGCGCCGGGTGCGCAAAGCTTCGCGGCCGAGCGGCGCGATCAGCGGCTGCGCGGGAACAGGGCGAGCGGTAGCGCGCTGCACCAGCGCGGCGGTGGCCTGGGCAAATTGCGGCCAGATGGTCGCGCGCCCGGCGGCATAGGCGCGCTGGCGCGTCGCCGTCAGGTGGCCGCGATCAGCCAGCAGTGCGATCACCGCATCGGCGATCGCTGCGCTAGATGCAGGCGGGACCAGCACGCCGACCCCGCCGGCCAGCAGCTCACGTGCGTGGACATAGGGCGTCGAAACGACCGCCTTGCCCAGCGCCACCGCATAACTGAGCGTGCCCGAAGTGGCCTGCTGCAGATTGATGTAAGGCGTGATGTAGATATCGCAGGCCTCGATCTGATCGAGCAATTGCGGGGTATCGAGAAAGCTGTTCTCCCACCCGATGTGCCGGGCCACGCCCAGTCGCTCGGCCAGCGCAATCAGCCCCTCGCGGTACGCTTCGCCCTCGCGCGCGGCGAGCGTGGGGTGCGTCGCGCCGACAATCCGGTAAAGCGTATCTGGATAGCGCGCGACAATCGCCGGGAGCGCTGAAATCACTTGCTCCAGTCCCTTGCCGGGGCCGAGCAACCCGAAGGTCATCAACACGTTCTGGCCGCTTAGGCCGAGCTGCTGTTTGAACTCATCCTCGCGGCCGAACGGGCGATCGGGCGCGCCGTGGGCGATCACCTCGACCCGGTCGGCGTCTGCCCCGTAATTGCGCAGCAGAAGCTCGCGCCCATGCTGCGACATCACCATCACCCGCGCCGCCCGGCTGAGCAGGTGCAGCACGATCCGGCGCTGATTGGCCGATGGCTGGCTCAGCACGGTGTGAAAGGTGATGATCAGCGGCGCTGCCAGGTGATCGACCAGCTCGCAGACCAGCTCGCCATCCGGGCCGCCGAAAATGCCGAATTCATGCTGCAGCCAGACCGCATCGGCGCCGCTGGCGTTAATCGCGCGGGCAGTTTCGCCATAGGCGGCGGAGCGGTCCTGTTCGAACAGCTGGACGGGGGCAGCATAGCGTTCGGCCTGGTCAGCGCTGTCGAGCGCATAGACCGCGGTAGTAACCTGCGGCTGGTGTGCCGCGAGTTGCTCGACCAAGTCGGTCGTGAAAGTCGCAATCCCGCATTTGCGCGGAGCATAGGTTCCGATCAGCGCAACGTGGACCGGCGGCGCGGGTTGGGCCAAGGGCTGATCGCGCCCGCCGTTCCGGCTGACTAGTGGCCAGCTGAATAGTGGTACGATCGAGGCGGGCGACTGGCCCGCTGCAAATTGGTCGCTCAGCTTGCAATCCTGGTACATTGGTGGTTCCCAAAAACGCCGTCCTGCTGATCCAACTGCGCGCGGTGCAGATAGTTCCGCAATTGCGCGCCAGATTCGACGAAACGAATAAAAATAGCGCCAATGCAAGGCCCTGCCCGTGCTGCAGCGCAACATTAATACGCCGGATGAGCATTGTCCCCACGTCCTCCGCAACTTGTCAGATCAATGGCTTCATGGCAGGCGTGCCCGCGATCGGAGCGAATGAAACCATGGCCACAGCAGCGCGGTGTCTGACGGACCTGACCGCACGAATTGGCCAATACGGATTTGGCCGCGGGTTGAGCGCAATCGTTGCTGCCGGGGTTGGAATGCGTCTGCTGCTGCGCGCGCTCCACGGCACCGCCAACTATCACGGCGAAGGCTATGGCTTCTTTTTCGATCTGGCGGCGAACCTGGCGGCGGGTCGCGGCTATCAACTGGCGGAGGGCGAACTGACCGCGTTTCGCGTTCCGGGCTATCCGTTGTTCCTGCTGGCACTGACCGAGGGGCAGTGGCAGCCGTGGCTGATCATTACGGCGCAAGCGCTGCTGGGCGGGCTGACGGCAATTGCGGCGGCGCTGATCGCGCGCGATCTGTTTGGGTCGCGAGCGGGCCTGCTGGCGGGGGCGGCTGCGGCATTTTATCCGTATTACCTGTGGCACGATACCGCGCTGCAAGAGACTGCGCTGGTCACCTGCCTGACTGCCTGGGCCACCTTGGTGCTGCTGCGGCTGGCGCGCAGCGGTACGCTGCGGCTGGCACTGCTGGCGGGGGCGCTGCTCGGCGCGGCGGTGCTGACGCGGGAGACAACCTTGCCCTTCGCGCTGCTCGCCCCGCTGTGGGCCGGCTGGCACGTTGCGCGCTTGCGCGGGGTCCGGCGCGGCATGGTGGCCGCAGGCGCGATCCTGACGGTGCTGGGGGCGGGTCTGACACCGTGGCTGGTCCACACTACCAACGAATATGGGGAGCCGGTGCTGGGCAGTGAGTTCGGTGCCGCGCTCTATGCCGGGACCGACCCGCTGTTGTTTTCCTTCTACCCCGATGGCTCGGTTGATGACAGCCGCGCCGCCATATTCGCGCGCCTCCCGCTAGCCTATGCCGCGCAGCTCGCCGCGACCGACCAGCCGCCGCTGGCGCGCGATCACCTGTACCGCGATTGGGCGCTGGAGCGGATTGCGGCTGATCCGGCGGGTTTCGCCGCGCGCTCCGTCCGCAAGGTCTGGATCGCATTTCGCCCCCTGCCCAGCCCGCTGCACGGCATGGCCGAGAACCTGGCCTATGTCGTAATCTGGGTACCGCTGCTGCTGCTCGGACTGGCCGGGCTGTGGTCCGCGCGGGCGCAGTGGCGGCGCGATTTGCTGATCTACGCGCAGTTCGGTGCGTTCATCGCGATAACCGGGGTGTTGTGGGCGCAGACCGCGCACCGGGTGTTCCTCGATCTGTACCTTATGATCTACGCCGCGGGGTTTGTGTCACGCTGGATCGACCGCCGCCGATCTGGCCCGGAGCTGGCCGATCAGGCGTTAAGATCGGCGTAGTGGCTGGGCGGCTGGATCACTTCCATCCGTTCAGCCAGCAGCGGGCGAAAGCTCGGGCGGCTTTTGAACACGGCGTACCACGCAGCAGCCTGCTCGTGTCCGTTCCAGTCGAGCCCGCCGAGATAGTCGGCGACCGAGATCTGCGCCGCGGCTGCCAGATCAGCGAGGCTCATCGTCGCGCCCGCCAGCCATTGCCGGTGATCGACCAGATGGTCGATGTAATAGAGATGCTCGTGCGCCAGCTTCATCGCCTCACGCAGCACGCGGCTGTCGGGCGACTGACGATAGACCAGCCGCTTTTTCATCCGCTCGTGCATCAATGGCCCGGTGACATCGCCGAACAAATTCTCGTCAAACAAGGCGACCAGCCGGCGGATCTCGGCGCGATTGGCGGCGGTGCCGTTGATCATCGGCTGCTTGTCGACTGTTTCTTCGAAATATTCGCAGATCGCCCGGCTATCGACCAGGGTCAGCCCCTTGGCCGGATCGTGCAGCACCGGGGTGCGCCCGGCCGGGTTGAGCGCGAGGAACTCGTCGCGCGCTTCCCACGGGTTTTCGCGCCACAATTCATAGGGCACACCCTTCTCGCTCAGCAGCAGGCGAACCTTGCGGCTGAACGGGCACAGCGGGAATTGAGAGAGTTGCCACATCCCTCCCCCATGCCCAAGCGCGAGTCGCGCGGCAAGGCGCAGCAGGTCTGGGCCGGTAGCTTTTGAGGTGGAAAACTAAATGTCCAGTCGGGCTTTGCGCCCGGTTGCAGCAGCAAGACGGGCCAGCCGGCGCTCCACCCCGCTGTCGATCACCGCGCGTTCAGCCGGCGGCACAGCCAGCGCCAGCCCGCCATCCGGCGTCAGGTTCAGCGTCACCCGTTTCAGCACCCCGGGCGCACCGCCACCCAGCCGCTGGGCGAGCCGCAGCGCATAGCCCCAAGCCGCCCCGCGGAGCAGCCGCTCAGGCGGAGCGAGCCGCGCCAGCATGGTCGGAGCCCCGGCCGGATCGCCGCCCAGCCCGATGTGCAGCGCCAGCGCAATCACCGCCCGGTCCGCCGCACTGACCCCGATCCAGTTGCCGTGCAGCGCCAGGTCTTCACCCGCGACCGCCTTGAAATCGGGGTCCGAAGCCCAGCTGGTACCGGCAATAAGGCAAGCGGCGTGGCGCAGGCGGCGCTCTTGCGGCGGATCATCCGCAAAGGCTGGGTCGCTCCAACTGAGCAGCGCCTCGGCTTGTCCCGGCGCCTGCTGCTGCCCCGACAGTGCATGACGCAGCCCCTCGATCAGCGGGTCAAGCGCGCGGGTCTGCGGGTCAAGCGCCGCAAACAGCAGCCCTTCGCGCAAGCCGTGGGCAGAAATGATCACTTCGTTTGGTTCGACCACGGCCACCAGCGCAGCGAGCAACGCTGCGGCATCATCGAGCTGCAAAGCCCGCGCGGCTTTGACCCCGCGCAGTGCCGCCAGCTGCGCGCTGCCCATTTCGCGCACCTGAGTTTTCAGATCGCGGGCATCTTCGGGGGTGAAGCAATAATCGCCCAGCACCGGCAGCGGAAACTGGTTCAGGTGCATATGGACCCGCGCCAGCGCGCGCCATGCCCCGCCGACCAGGTAAAGCGGCTGCCCGGCCACCGCGCCCAGCCAGTCATGCGGTGCCACCGCCTTGCGCAGCGCCTTGCGCAATTGTCCGCGCCCGCCGGCGCGGATCGCTGCCACCCGCATCGCGCCAAACAGCAAGGAGGCGCGCTGATGCACCGCGCCATCGGCCACGCGGACCAGTTCCAGACTGCCGCCGCCCATATCCGCAACCAGCCCGCGGGCCTGCGGATGCGCGGCAATTACGCCCAGCCCGGCGGCTTCGGCTTCATCGTCCCCGCTCAGCAGTTCCGCCGCGAGCCCAAGCTGGCGGACTGCGCTGAGGAACTGTGCGCCGTCGCTGGCTTCGCGCACCGCTGCGGTGGCAACCACACGCACGGTGATCGGCTTCATCAGCCGCAGCAGCCCGGCAAAGCGCGCCAGCCCGGCCAGCGCGCTGGCCACCGAATCGGGATCGAGCCGGCCATTGGTAACCACGCCGCGCCCCAGCCCGGCCATCAGTTTTTCGTTGAACAGCACCGACGGCGCGCGCGGTGGCCCGCCAAACACGACCAGCCGGATCGAATTGGAACCGATATCGACAATCGCCTGACGCGGGGTGGGTTTCATTCCTCGCGCTTAAGCGAGTGGTCCAGCTGCGGCCAGCGCGAAGATCAATCGGCCGGCGATTTCCGCCAGTCTGGAACAACCTGATCGAGCAGTGGTAAGCAAGCTGCCATCTCAGCGTCGATCGCGGCATCAGTGTCTTTTTCGGCAGCCAGCGGCGGGACGATCACTTTGACCTGTTCCATAAAAAAGTCTTGAACCTTTTTCTCAGGAATGCCGCGTTCTGCCTGCAGGCGGTCAATCGTTTTGCTCATGAACTTCATGCCCGGCCGATCCATCGGCGCAAAGCGCTCCGATCCGCCGCTGTGATGGTCCTGCATGCCGGCCACCAGCTCAAAAATAATGGTGCAGCGGACCTGCTGGTCAAGCTCGATCGCAGGCGGCGACGCGGCCAGCAGCGGAGTGCCGGAAGCGGTCAGGGCGAACGCTGCAGCGAGCAGCAAGGTTGCGGGTCTGATCATGGCTTGGTTGTAAACGCACTCTGCTGGACTGCAACGGCAAGATTGCCGCGTGCCGCGATGGTGGATTGACCCTGCATGGCAGAGCTTTAGGGTGGCTAATTGCAACCTGAAGGAGAGGCAGCATGTACAGTCACAACATGGTCGGCAGCAATGATATTGCCCGGTCGAAGAAATTCTATGATGCGGTGTTTCAAGCCGTTGGCGGCAAGGAAGCGATCCAGGACGACAAGGGCCGTCTGATCTATATGCACGACGGCGGCATTTTCCTCGTCACCCCGCCGATTGACGGCCAGCCGGCCACCGCTGGTAACGGCTGCACGCTTGGCTTCGCGATGACAGGCCCGGCGCAGGCAGATGCCTGGCACGCGGCCGGGGTCGCTGCAGGCGGCACCGCGATCGAAGATCCGCCGGGGGTGCGCGAAGGCGGCATGGGCGCGCTATACCTCGCCTATCTGCGCGATCCCGATGGAAACAAGCTGTGCGCGCTGCACCGCATGGGGTGAGCAAGCCCGTTCAAATATCGCCAGACGGCACCCGGCGCGCGGTAACGCGCGCCTGGGTGCCTGAGGCACCGGTTGCGCTTGAATTCAACGGCCTGTCTTACGCCGTGATGATGGCCACTCCGGCTGATCTGGCCGACTTTGCCACTGGCTTTGCGCTGAGCGAAGGACTGGCCGCGCAGGCCGCTGACGTTTCCGACATCGCCATCGCGCAAGTCCCGCATGGCTGGATTGTGCGCGCGCAATTGCGCGGACTGGGGGTCGATCAATTGACCGCCCGGGTCCGCGCCCGTGTGGCCGAATCAAGCTGCGGGCTGTGTGGGATCGAGAACCTGGCCGAGGTGGCGCGCCCCCTGCCCCCGGTGGCCGCTCATGCCGCGACCACGCCAGCAGCGGTGTTTGCCGCGCTGGCCGCACTGCGACCGCTGCAGAGCTTGAATGCCGCAACCGGCGCGGCGCATGCGGCGGCCTGGGCGGCTCCTGATGGCCGGGTCACCCTGCTGCGCGAAGACGTTGGCCGCCACAATGCAATGGACAAACTGATCGGCGCTGCTGCCATGGCTAGACACGCGTTGACCCCCGGCTTCGTGCTTTCGACAGCGCGGTGCAGCTTTGAGATTGTCGAAAAAGCGGTGCGCGGCGGGGCAACCACGCTGGTTTGCGTATCACTGCCAACCTCGCTCGCGGTGGAACGCGCCGGTGCCGCCGGGCTGAGCTTGTGGGCTTTGGCGCGCGATGACAGCGTCTTGCTGGTCAACGACGCCTCAGCGTGAGAGCAGGAAGACCGCGTGTTCCGCGCGCCAGGCAGCGGCGGCGGGGCCGATCTGGTGGTCGCCCGACAGGAACCATTCGCCCTGGGCCCGGTAGCCCTTGCTGGCCACCAACGCGCGAAAATCGCGCACCGTTACATGGTGGATGTTGGGCGTTTCGAACCACGCGACCGGCAGTAGCCGTGTCACCGGCATCCGCCCGCTCCACAGCAAGTTGGCACGCACCCGCCAGTGCGCGAAGTTGGGAAAGCTGACGAACGCCTGCCGCCCGACACGCAGCAATTCGTCCAGCACCAGATCGGGGCGCTTGGTGGTCTGCAGCGTCTGGCTGAGGATCGCGTAGTCAAAACTGCTGTCAGGGTAATAGGCCAGATCAGCATCGGCATCGCCCTGGATCACTGACAATCCGCGCGCCACGCATTCGGCCACATTATGCTGATCGAGCTCCAGCCCGCGCGCGTCGGCCTGTCGCCGGTCGCGCAGTTCGGCCATCAAGGCGCCGTCACCGCAGCCGACATCGAGAACGCGCGAACCGGGCGCAACATTGGCGGCGATCAAGGCCAGATCGGGGCGCAGTCCGCTCATCCCAGGAACCCGGCGATGACGCGGTCCTGCGCGGGCACATCGAGCAGAAAGCTGTCATGCCCGAACTGGGCGGACAGTTCGACAAAGCTGACCGGCGCCCCGGCGGCGTTCAATGCATGGGCTATCGTGCGGCTTTCGGTGGTCGGGTAGAGCCAGTCGGTATCGAAGCTGACCAGGCAAAACCGCACCGGGCTGCCGGCAAAGGCCAGGGCCAGCTTGCCGCCATGCTCTTCGGCCAAGTCGAAATAGTCCATCGCGCGGGTGATGTAGAGATAGGCGTTGGCATCGAACCGGTCGGTAAAGCTCAGCCCCTGATGCCGCAGATAGCTTTCAACCTGAAAATCAGCGTCGAAGCCAAAGGCCTTGGCCGAGCGGTCCTGCAGCTTGCGCCCGAACTTGGCATGCATGCCCTCTTCAGACAGGTAAGTAATGTGCGCCGCCATCCGCGCGACAGCGAGGCCGTTGGCCGGGCCCTTGCCGCCGTAATAGTCGCCGCCCTTCCACTTCGGGTCAGCCATGATCGCTTGCCGGCCAACCTCGTGAAAGGCGATGTTCTGCGCCGAATGCCGTGCGGTGCTGGCGATAACCAAAGCCGCACGGGTGCGGGCTGGCCAGTTGGCGGCAAAGCTCAGCGCCTGCATCCCGCCCATTGATCCGCCGATCACCGCGTGGAGCTGCTCGATCCCGAGGAGATCGAGCAAGCCGACTTGCGCGCGGACCATGTCGCGGATCGTGATCACCGGAAAGCGCATGCCGTAGGGCTGGCCATCGGGGGCCAGACTGGCCGGGCCGGTCGAACCCATGCAGCCGCCCAGCACATTGGCGCAGATAACGAAATAGCGGTTCGTGTCGATCACCTTGCCCGGGCCGACCGATTTGGCCCACCAGCCGGGCTTGCCGGTCTTAGGATGCGTGCTGACCACGTGCTGGTCCATCGTCAGCGCATGAAACAGCAGGATCGCGTTCGATTTGTCCGCGTTCAAGGTGCCGCAGGTTTCATAGGCCACGCTGACATTGGCGAGGCTCTGCCCGCCATCGAGCGGTAGCGGCGCGGGCAGCACCAGCGTGGCGTTTGCAGTAGTGAGTTCAGGCGGCCCCATTCCCTTCGCTTGATCGACACGCTCCCTGCTGTCAATTGCTCTCCAGCCTGCTACAGGCAGCCCCGCAATGAATAGCACGCCCATCCCCAAGCCCTGGATCGCAGGGATTCACCCCTATGTCCCCGGCAAGTCGGTGGGCGATGATGGCCGCACGTTGATCAAGCTTTCGGCCAATGAAAACCCGCTGGGCTGCAGCCCGCTGGCCCTGGCGGCGCGCGCAGAAGCGCTACATCCTTCGCTTTATCCCGACGGCGACAGCCATTTGCTGCGCGAGGCACTCGGCACGTTTCACGGGATCGACCCGGCGCGGATCATCATGGGCGCAGGTTCGGGCGAACTGCTGTACCTCGCCGCGAGCGGCTATGCCGGGCCAGGCGACGAGGTGCTGTTTTCGCAGTACAGCTTCTCGCTCTACGATATTGTCGCGCGGCGCTGCGGGGCCACCCCGGTTGAGGCTCCGGCCCGTGATTATGGCACCGATGTCGATGCGCTGCTGGCTGCCGTCACCCCGCGCACCCGGGCGGTCTTGGTCGCCAATCCCAACAACCCCACCGGCACCTTTCTGCCGCGCGCCGAAATCGCCCGGCTCCACGCCGGTCTGCCCGGTGACGTGCTGCTGGTGCTGGATCAGGCCTACGCCGAATATGTCCCGCCAGAGCAGGACGATGGCTCGCTTGAACTGGCGAGCAGCCAGCCCAATTTGCTGGTCACCCGGACCTTCTCCAAAGCCTACGGCCTGGCCGGAGAGCGGGTTGGCTGGGGCACCGGCGCGCTGCCGGTAATCGAGGTGCTCAACCGCCTGCGCGGAGCGTTCAACGTGTGCAACACCGCGCAGGCCAGCGCCTTGGCCGCATTGTGCGATCAGGACTTTGTCGAGCATTCGCGCAGTCATAATGCAGCGGTGCGGGGGCAATTCGTCCAAGCGATTGAAGCGCTGGGCAACCACGGCCTGCGCGCGGTGCCGAGCGAGGCCAACTTTGTGCTGGTGCTGTTCGAAGGCGCGCTGAGCGGTGAAGCAGCTTATAACGGGCTGGCCAAAGCCGGCTATATCGCGCGCTGGCTGCCCGGCCAAGGATTGGGTCATGCACTACGCATTACCATCGGGACAGCATCGCAGATGGATGCGATTGCCGCCGCCTTGCGCGAGCTGGCGGAGCGCGCCTGATGACCTTTGAGCGGATCGCAATTATCGGGCTGGGGCTGCTCGGCGGCTCGGTCGGGCTGGCAGTGAGCGCGTATCTGCCCACTGCAACCACCACCGGCTATGACGCTGATCCGGCGACACGGACGCGGGCAAGGACACGCGGTCTGGTCGGCACGGTCTGCGACAGCGCCGCCGATGCCGTGCGCGATGCCGATCTGGTTGTGCTGTGCGTGCCGGTTGGCGCGATGGCGGCGGCGGCGGCTGAATTGGCCGGAGTGCTCCACCCCGATGCGGTGATCAGCGACGTTGGCTCATCCAAGCAAAGCGTCGCTGATGCGCTTGCCGCGGCCTTGCCCGGCCACACCATCATCCCCGCGCATCCGGTCGCCGGGACCGAGCGGTCAGGCCCAGACGCTGGCTTTGCCGCGCTGTTCCAGCACCGCTGGTGCATCATCACCCCGCCTGACGGCGTCGATCCAGCCAAGCTCGCCGCCTTGACCCAGTTCTGGGAAATGCTCGGCGCGCGGGTTGAACTGATGAGTGCGGCGCATCACGATCTCGTGCTGGCGGTAACTAGTCACCTGCCGCATTTGATCGCTTACACGATTGTCGGCACCGCCTCGGACCTGGAGGGCGTGACGCAGAGCGAAGTCATCAAGTATTCGGCGGGCGGCTTCCGCGATTTTACCCGCATCGCCGCCTCCGATCCGATCATGTGGCGCGACGTGTTCCTGACCAACAAGGACGCCGTGCTCGAAATGCTTCAGCGCTTCAGCGAGGATCTGACCGCCCTGCAGCGCGCGATCCGGATTGGTGATGGCGACCAGTTGTTCGAACATTTCACCCGCACCCGCGATATCCGCCGCTCGATTATCGAGGAAGGCCAGGATGACGCCCGCCCGGACTTTGGCCGCACCGACCATGCCAATTCGTAAGGCGGCGGGATCTTCCTGCCGCACCCACGCGTTTCAGCGCTGATGCCGATCACCATCAACTCCTGGCTCGCGCTCGACTACGCCGAGCCCACCGACGTACTGCTGCAAATCGAGGCAGCAGTGCTGCCCGATCAGCGCGTCAGCGAAGCCGCGATCGGGCTCAGCCCGGTTGCCCATTTCGCGCGGATGCCCGGCCATGACGAGATTGGCGAGCGGATCTGGCTGCGGGTCAATCCGGGCCGGTTGATGATCGATTATCACGCGGTGGTCGAAATCACCCGCAGCGCCCCGCCGATCGAGCGCTTGCCTGGAACCGACGCACACCGGTTGCCCGGCGCGGTGATCGACTATCTGATGCCATCACGGTTTTGCCAGTCGGACCTGTTCGGCACCTTCGTCGAAACCGAATTCGGCACGCTGAGCGGCGGCGCGTCGATCGCCGCGATGCGCGATTGGATCACCGAGCATTTCACTTATTCCCCCGGCGTCAGCAATGCCTCCACCTCGGCGGCGGACAGCTTTCTGACCCGGCAAGGCGTGTGCCGCGATTATGCCCATGTG
The DNA here is from genome assembly GCA_031410255.1 of Novosphingobium sp. Classification (GTDB taxonomy): domain Bacteria; phylum Pseudomonadota; class Alphaproteobacteria; order Sphingomonadales; family Sphingomonadaceae; genus Novosphingobium. The sequence continues at coordinate 17,091 of JANNYT010000027.1, forward strand.
CTGGTCAGCATGGCGCGCGCCGCAGCGATCCCGGCGCGCTATGCCAGCGTCTATGCCCCCGATGTCAGTCCGCCCGATTTCCATGCGGTGGCAGAGGTTTATCTGGCCGGCGAATGGCACTTGGTCGATGCGACCGGCATGGCCAGCCCGCACGAAATCGTCCGCATCGGTGTCGGCCGCGACGCTGCCGATATTTCGTTCTTGTCCAGCTTCGGGGTTGCGGAAATGGTCAACCTGAAGGTCGAAGTCACGCGTTCTTAGCGATCGAACCAACACCAGCCCGCTCCCCCGCCCGGCCACCCGTTCAGGATAATTCCATGGGTGGCCGGGCGGGGGAGCGGGCTGGTGTTGGTTCTAACTCAGCAAAAACGTCCCGGCGACGATCCACATCACTGCGGTGGACAGCCAGCCGCCGAACAGCAGCCAGCCGCCGATTGCCAGTTCGCCCATGACTTCGCGGTTGCGCGCGATCAGCATGGTCACCACCATCAGCGGCGGGGCGAGCAAGCCATTGACCACTGCGGCCCAGAACAGCGCCTGCATTGGATCAATCCTGATCATGTTAAGCGCGACACCGCCCAGCGTGGCCAGCACGATCACTCCGTAAAACGCCTTAGCCTCGCGCGGTTGCCGGTCGAGCCCTTCGGTCCAGCCGAACGTTTCGCTGACCGCATAGGCCGCGCTGCCGGCCAGGATCGGCACCGCCAGCAGGCCGGTGCCGATGATCCCCACGGCAAACAGCGCAAAAGCGAACTGCCCGGCAACCGGACGCAGCGCTTCGGCGGCCTGCGCGGCGCTGGTGATATTGGTGATGCCGTGCGCGTGCAGCGTCGCCGCGGTGGCGATGATGATGAACAGCGCGGTCAGATGTGAAAAGCCCATCCCGACCATCGTATCGGTGCGAATGCGCGCCAATTCGGGACCAGCGCTGCGCGGACTGACATGCAGCGGCTTGATGTGGCGGCGGTGCTGCTCCTCCACTTCCTGCCCGGCTTGCCAGAAGAACAGGTAAGGGCTGATCGTGGTGCCAAAAATCGCGACCAGCGCCATCGCGTGATCTTTGTCGAAATTGAGCGTCGGGATCAGCGTGCTGCGGATCGCCTCGGCCCACGGAACATGCGCGACAAACACCACCGCGACATAGGAAAACAGCGACAGCGTGGTCCACTTGAGGATGCTGGCATAGCGCGTATAGCTCAACAGCACTTCCAGCAGGACACTGACGATCCCGAACAGCGCCGTGTAAAGCAGCACCGGTCCTGGCACGACCAGTGCCAGCACGGCCCCCATTGCGCCCAGATCTGCGCCCAGATTGATCACATTGGCGATCAGCAGCAGCAGCACTACCGCGCGCAGCAGCGGCAACGGATAATGCTGGCGCAGGTTCTGCGCGATGCCTTTGCCGGTGGTCGCTCCAATCCGCGCGCAGATCGCCTGAATCGCGGCGAGCAGCGGAAAGCCGAAGAACATCGTCCAGGCCATGCCATAACCGAACTGCGCGCCAACCTGACTGTAAGTACCGATGCCCGAAGGATCATCATCCGCCGCGCCGGTTACCAGCCCCGGGCCGAGCACGTCGGTCAACGAGCGGCGCTCGGTCTCATCGCTCATGGGGTGTTCAAGACATTGATCGCGTCGCGCACCATCGCTTCGGCCTGATCGCGCGGCCGGCCGGGCGGGATTGGCGCGCCAATCCGGTAGGTGATCACGCCGCTGGCCTTCCACCACCGCTGGTAACGCGGCCCAGAATCGACCGCGATCGGCACCACCGGCAAGCCGAGCAGCTTATAGACTCCGGCAAAGCCCGATTTGAGCTCTGGCTGGTCACCGTGCGGCACCCGCGATCCTTCGGGGAAGATCGCCAGCGGGCGACCAGCGGCGCTGATCTGTTTGGCCGCGACCAGCATGTGGCGCAGCGCCTTGGCTCCCTGGTCGCGGTGGACCTTGACCAGGCCATAACGTTCGCCCGCCAGCCCCCACAGCGGGATGTTCATCAGCTCGGCCTTCGCGAAGATTCCCGGGTGCGGCAGCACTTGCGGCAGATCGATCGCCTCGAAAAAGCTCTCATGCTTGATCGCAACGAAGATCGGGCCTTCAGGCAGAACACCTTCGACCCGCACGGTCAGCCCCAGAATATGACGCATGCACCAGCGGTGCCACAGCGACCAGCTGTCGACCGTGGGTCGAAAACTCGCGCGCGGCCCGAGCAGCAGCACCGCGATGCAGGCCAGCACCACGAAGACGGTGCCGCTGTAAAACGCCGCGTAGAACGCCAGGCTGCGGAGCACTGTGATCAATCCGCTCATCTCAGCCGCCCTGCAGCCCGGCGATCTGGCGCGCGATCAGCTTGTGATATTCGACGAACAGAATTCGCATACTCGGTTTGGTTGGCACGGCGTCCTCGATAATGGTTACCCCCGGCGGAGCCACGCGGCGCAGCTCAAACGCGGCGCGGCGCATGTGCCAATCGCTGGTCACCAGCCGGATCGTGTGCAGTTCATGCGTGCGGATCCAGTCCGCCGTCTCGCGGGCGTTGCTGACCGTATCAACGGCTGAATAACCCAACCGCACGCAGCAACCCATTTGCGCGGGTGAGACATGGAACTGGACAGCGAACTCATTGAGCTTGACCTGCTTGTCGACGCCCGAGACGAACAATTGCGGGGCCCAGTGCTTATCCAGCACCGCCAGCCCGCGTTCAACCCGCCCGGCCCCGCCGGTCAGCACCACCACGGCATCGGCGCGCCCGGCCCCAGCGGGCTGCGGTAACAGCAAGGCGAACCAGGCGAAGCCCAGCGCCCAGGCTAGCAGGATCAGGGAGAGGATGCGGCGGCGGAGCATGGCGTTACAGCATCTTGCGCAATGCGCGGATTACGGTCTGCCGCGCGGTCAGGATGGCCAGCACCACGCCCAGCACCGGGATCAGCGCGAGCAGCACCCAGTCGCTCCAGCCAAGCGCGCCCGAATTGACCAGGCCAGCGCCCAGATCGCCGAACTGCCGCCCCAGCACGAGCACGATCAAAAGCCCCAGCGCGAGCCCGATTGTGCCCCCGCCAGCGGCGTCAAACCCGATCGCCCGCTGGAAAATCCGCGCGATCTGCGCGTCGGTCCCGCCCAGCAGGTGCACGATCTCGATCGTCTCGCGGTTAGTGCCCAGCGCATTGCGCACCGCCAGCAGCACCGCCGCAGCCAGTGCAAAGCTGAGCAAGCCGACCAGCGCCAGCGCCAACCAGCGCAGCGTATCGATCGCGCTGAATACTGGTTTCAACCAGCTCGACTGCGCATCGACCCGCGCCGCCGGGGCCACCTGGCGCAGCATCTGACGCAGCGCGCCCAGCGATTCGCCGGTGACCGGATCGCGCAGCCGGGCGTCGATCAAGGCCGGAACCGGCACTGCATCCTCGCCCACCACCGACGCGCCGATCCACGGCTCGATCAAGCGGTTGACCTCGTCCTGTGAGACCAGCGTCGCCTCAACCACGCCGGGGGTGCCGCGCAGCGCGCGGACCACCGCTTGCGCCTGCCTGTCACGCTCGGCCGGGTTGGCGTTGACGACCTGCACGGTCACCCCGCCGCTCAGCGCGTCAGCAGCGTTGCGTGCGGTATTGCTGAACGCGAGGCCAGCGGCAGCGGCAATCACGGTCAGCGTGACCATGATCGCGATCACCCACGGCATCGGACCAGCCAGCCGGCCTTGCGGCAGCAATTCGGCTTCGGTGCCGCGGCCCAGCAGGCGCGATAGTGTGAACGCCACGGCTAGGCCTGCTCAGCCTGGCGCGGCCGGGGCCGCGGGGGATAGCGCAGCGCGCCGGTCGGATCGGACAGCCGCCCCTTGTCGAGCCGCATGATCAGCGATTCGGGGACCTTCTTGAGCAAATGGACGTCGTGCGTGGCCACCACCACAGTCGTCCCCAACCGGTTAAGTGCCTCAAACAAGCGCAGCAGCTTGATCGCCATTTCGGGATCGACGTTGCCCGTCGGCTCGTCAGCCACCAACAGTTCAGGGCGGTGGATCACCGCGCGCGCGATCGCCACACGCTGTTGTTCGCCGCCCGAAAGCTGCGCGGGCAAGGCATGCATCCGGTCGGCCAGTTGGACCCATTCGAGCATGTCGGCGACCGGGCGCGCAATATCGCGCTCGCTCACCCCTGCTACGCGCAGCGGCAAGGCCACGTTGTCGAACGCCGAAAGGTGCGAAACAAGCCGGAAATCCTGAAACACCACGCCAAAGCGGCGGCGAAAACCGGGCAGGCGCTCGCGCGGCAAGGTGATCGCATCGGTTCCGAACATGCGGATCATCCCGCGCGATGGCCGCTGCGCAAGGTACAGCAGCTTGAGCAAGGATGTTTTACCCGCGCCGCTGGCCCCGGTCAGAAAATAAAAGCTGCCGGGGAACAAGGTGAACGACACGTCGCTCAGCACTTCGCGGTCAGTGCCATAGCGCAGCCCGACGTTATCGAACTGGACGATCTCCCCGTCAGCTGAGTTGGTCATGGCAATGGGGATCAGTCCGGTTCGTGGAAATTCATCGTCTGGCGCGGCCTATAGCTGCCATTCAGTGTGGAAAAAAGGGGATTGGCGCGCTTGTCCGCGCCTGCTGCCCTTGCCGGGCGTAGTTGCAGCATGCTTAATGCCGCTGCACCATGATTATTACCTGTCCCGCCTGCTCAACGCGCTACGTCCTGCCCGATAGCGCAATCGGGGTGGACGGCCGCACCGTGCGCTGCGCCAAGTGCCGCCACGCCTGGTTTCAGGACGGACCTGTACTGACGGCTCCTCCGCCGCCACCTCCACCTGCGGTCGAAATAGCAGAACCTGCTGTGGTGGCGGCCGAGCCTGAAACCGCGCCGCAAGTTGAACCGAGCTGGAACCCGCCTGAGCCAGAGCCCAGTCCTACCGAGCCTGTGGCCGCCGCGTTTACCGAGGTAGTTCCGGCGGAGCCCGAAGTCGAGGCCCCGCCGCTCAGCTTCACTGAAGACACGGTTCCCCCGCCGCCGCTCAGCGCTGCGCCGCAATCAACCAGCGATTACGACGACTATCAGGAATCCCGTTTCGCTCACGAGCCGCTGTTCCGCGCGCGCCGCAACCCGGCCAGGATGTGGACAATCGCGGCGGTGCTGTTCGCGGTGGTGGCGCTGGGCGCGATTGCCGCGACTGCCTGGTACGGGCTGCCCAGCTGGCTACCCTTCGCGCAGCAGCAATTTGCTGAAGGCCAGCCCGGCCTCAAACTCGATTTCCCAGAAAAGCAGCAGGGCCAGCGCGAGCTGAGCGATCACACCTGGTTCTTTGAGGCCAATGGTGTTGTCAGCAACACCTCGCAAAGCCCGCGCAGCGTGCCGACCATTCTGGTGGTGCTGTACAATGCCCGCGGCTCGCAAGTCTGGGTGCAGGAAATCCATTCACCCAAACGCGTGCTCGCGCCGGGTGAAAGCGTGACGATCAACGAAGCCTTGATCAATGTCCCGCGCGCTGCCCGCAAGGCGCGCTTCGGCTGGAAGCCGGGTACCTGACTATTCGAATTCGCCTGACTATTCGAACTCGATAGCCACGCGGCCGTCGCTGTGCCGCTGGACATGCCGCCGCAGTGCATCCTTGCCGCCGGTCTCGCTCGAAGTGTCGGCCCGCAGGATCACCGCGGTAGCCAGCACTGGAACGCGCGCGCCGGTCCCCGCAGGCGGTCGCGCCGGCGCGGGGGGCTGCGCGGCTGCGGCGGCCAGCATCAAGGCGATCACGGTTCCCATCTGTCATGGTGAACGCGCTGTTTACTTTGCGCGCAACCGCCGCGCGCGCGCAGTCCCCCGCCGGGACAAGCGCTGGCCCGATGGTTACCCACCCTTTCCCCGCTTGCAGCCCCCCGCCCCCTTTGCTAAGGGCCCGCTCCTACCCCCCCGGGACGGCCGCCAAACAGCACCGCCAACCCGATGATTTAGCGGTCGTGGCGGAACTGGTAGACGCGCAACGTTGAGGTCGTTGTGGGCGAAAGCCCGTGGAAGTTCGAGTCTTCTCGACCGCACCAATCAGGCATTTAAGTGCTTGAAATATATAGGGTCATAAAATCCAGCCCCCCGACCAGCCCCCCGTACAAACTCGCTTACGCGGTACATGGTTTGTCTGATACTATTGCCGCGCCCAGGGCAAAACCTGAGCCATTGCAATGGCTCCCATTCGGGAGTTCATGGCAATGAAACTACTATCAAAGAAGCAAGTGAGAGACATGGTCTTGTATTCTCCGGCGCATATCGCTCGGCTTGAAGCAGATGGGAAATTCCCCAAGCGGGTACGCCTCGGAAGCGGCAGGGTCGGGTGGGTTGACCAGGAGGTAGACGACTGGATTCTCGCACGCATCGCTGAACGTGATAGAGCCTCCTAACGGAGCTACTGGGGGCCAGGGGCATCTCTGGCCCTCTTTGCTTTGCATCTTCCCGTCCGCGAACGCACTAACTCTGGGCCGCACGTCCGCTCTCAACCGGATCGTGGACATTGCCAGACCTCTTGCTTGGCGATCGATTTGTCGGATACACCGTAATTCCGTAACCTCAACAGCAGGCCGTCCTCGACATCAACTCGATCCTGGGGTTAGCGCCAATATTATCAATTAGTCGCCTGATCGCAAGCACCAACTTTATTGGCGACAATATTCTTATCACTTTTCGAATCATTAAACAAACGAAGCAGTTCTCTTCCCGCAATATGGCGCATAATTGGTATAGCATTTGGATTTAAGTTGTCATTTGGATTGATAAAATATTCACCATTGTTAGTTAATCCAATTACGCCATAGTCGTTCGAATTCAATGAGCTTTTCTGCTCTATTCTATTGCGTGGCAATTGATCTCCCGTTGAGGAAAAATCCGCCGCCCAAA